>CAZQYQ010000040.1:0-22031 GCA_964597625.1 uncultured bacterium | reverse complement strand
CCGTCGAAAAAAATACGCATGGCATACAGACGGGCTTCATCGATCCGGCCGGCCGTAAACGCCTCATGCGCAAGCTTGTACAGATCACGCGGGACCACCGTCTGCTGTTTCGAAAAAGCAGCTTCGGCGGCGGCGATTCCCGTGAGTTCCCCGGCAACGGCGGGCACGGACGAAAAAACGGTACAGGCCATCGAAACCAGGAATAAGACAGGAATGAATCCCGTTCTGAATCGTGTTTCGTTCATATCGATCTTCCTCTGCATCGGCGACAGGTTTCCCCTATTATAGACTGCCGTGAAGACGGCGGCAACGAATCTTGGACGATGCCGCCGGAATCATCATCCCGTTTTCCAGACCGGAACCGCGAGTCGTCTCGAAGCTTTCCCTGCAGCGGGCGTACACCCCATCGAGACCAGGCGATGCGTCCGTCCTGAAAAGGGGCACGACAACGCAAATCCGCAGCTGATGCCATTGACACTCCCCGGATATTGGGGCAGAATAGGTCGTGGTTTGTCCACAGGACGCCTCTTCGGCCCCAGCGGTTCGTTGAAAAACCCGACCAACAGGATGTTGGAAGTGGGCTGTCAGCAGCGTCAGCACGGCGTGTTTCCGGCAGCTCCGACTGGAGACCTTGCGCCATGAACACACCCAATCCGTTCGACCCGGCAACGATTCGCGGTCTTTCCGCTGAAGAGGTGCTTCAGTCGCTGCAAAAATGGGGACCGAACGAGCTCCCTCTCTCAAAAAAACGCGGCATTTTCGATATCGCAGCGGAAGTCGTTCGCGAACCGATGTTCCTGCTGCTCCTGTTCTGCGGAACGCTGTATCTGATTCTCGGCCAGAGAGATGAAGCCCTGATGCTGCTCGGCTTCGTATTCGTCATCATGGGCATCACCTTTTACCAGGAACAGCGCACGGAAAACGCCCTCGAAGCGCTTCGCAATCTTTCGAGTCCGCGCGCGCTCGTCATTCGCGACGGGCTTCAGCAGCGCATTGCCGGTCGCGACGTCGTCCCCGGTGATATCGTGCTCCTTGTCGAAGGCGATCGCGTGCCGGCAGATGGCGTTGTCCTGCATTCCGTGAGCCTTTCCACGGACGAGTCGCTTCTGACCGGAGAATCGGTGCCCGTTCGGAAACGTGCCGATGCTGCGGCAACCGAGATTGGCCAGCCTGGCGGTGATGATACCCCGTTTGTCTTTTCCGGCTCGATGGTCGTCAAGGGGCAGGGAATCATCCGCATGGTCCACACGGGCATCCACACCTCGATGGGCAAGATCGGCAAGGCACTGCAGTCGCTGAAGCCCGAGCAGACACGGCTTCAGCGGGAAACCGGCCGCATCGTCCGGAACTTCGGCCTTGCCGGGGCTCTTGCGTGCGTCGTCGTCGTCGTCGTTTACGGCTTGACTCAAAAGAACTGGATCGAAGGGTTTCTCGCCGGGCTGACCCTGGCAATGGCCATGCTTCCGGAAGAGTTTCCCGTCGTCCTTACTATTTTTCTTGCTCTCGGCGCCTGGCGGATGTCCCACAGAAACGTTCTTACGAGGCGGGTTCCGGCCGTAGAGACTCTCGGCTCCGCAACCGTTCTTTGTACGGATAAAACCGGCACGCTGACGCAAAACCGCATGACCGTGACGCATCTTTCGACCGACGGCACCGTTCATGTCGTCGAACAGGGTGTAAAGTCGCTCCCTGAAGAGTTCCACGCCCTTATCGAGTTCAGCATTCTGGCCAGCCCGGTCGATCCGTTCGATCCAATGGAAAAGGCCATGTATGAACTCGGAAAGAGCACGCTCGCCAGGACGGAGCATCTGCACCGCGACTGGACGCTTGTCCGGGAGTATCCCCTGTCTGAGCAGCTTCTTGCCATGTCCCGCGTCTGGCGCTCTCCCTCGGGTGATGCGCTGACTCTTGCAGCCAAGGGCGCTCCGGAAGCGATTGCCGATCTTTGTCACCTTCCGGAAACTGCACTGGAAAAGCTTCGGACTCAGATCAACACTCTTGCCGACCAGGGATTGCGTGTCATCGGGGTGGCCAGAGGCACATTTTCCGCGGAAGAACTTCCGGACGGCCAGCACGATCTGACATTCGAATTCCTCGGTCTGCTCGGACTTGCCGACCCTGTGCGGCCCGAAGTGCCGGCCGCGGTTTTGGAGTGTCTGACGGCCGGTGTCCGGGTCATCATGATCACGGGTGATTATCCGGGCACCGCGCGAAGCATCGCTCACCAGATCGGCCTGCCGAACCCGGAAGAAGTGATTTCAGGCCCTGAGCTCAACGCCATGGATGACGAGACGCTACGCAAACGCATTCGAAATGTTTCGATTTTTGCGCGCGCCGTTCCCGAGCAGAAGCTGCGACTCGTCCAGGCTCTCAAGGCAAATGGGGAAGTGGTCGCCATGACGGGTGACGGGGTGAACGACGCACCGGCTCTGAAGGCCGCGCATATCGGCGTCGCCATGGGCGGCCGCGGCACGGATGTCGCCCGCGAAGCCTCATCACTGGTGCTTCTCGATGACAACTTCACCTCGATCGTTCAGGCGGTGAAACTTGGCCGTCGCATCTTCGACAATCTTCGCAAGGCCATGTCGTTCATCGTCGCCGTTCACATTCCGATCGCGGGCCTGTCGTTGCTGCCGGTCCTTCTTCGCTGGCCGCTTCTGCTGCTGCCCGTGCATGTTGTATTTCTTGAATTATTCATTGATCCTGCCTGTTCCGTCGTTTTTGAAGGGGAGGCGGAAGAACCGGATATCATGAACCGGCCGCCGCGCACGGAAAACGAACCTCTTTTTGACAGGAATACCGTCATTCACAGCGTTCTGCAGGGCGGATGCATTCTGGTGATGTCCCTGTTCGCCTATGTCGCGGTAACGCGCGTCAGCAGCGTCGCAGATGAAGCCCGGGCCGCTTGTTTCATCGCTCTGGTCATGGGAAACTTCGGGCTCATCCTGAGCAACCGATGCCTCCAGAAAAACTTCATCGCCGCCCTTCGCCGGCCGAACGCCGCCTTGTGGTGGGTTCTGGGTGGAACCGGCCTCGCGTTAGTTCTGTGTTTGACGGTACCGTTTTTAAAAACCATGTTCAAGTTCGGCTCCCTCCACACCCAGGATCTGGTTGTCGCGTTCGGCTCCGGCTGTCTGGCGATCATCATCAGCGAACTGATCAAACTCTTTTTCCACAGGAACTCCGCCAAAACAGCAGCATGATCGTTTTCTCCCGGCGATTTCGTATCTCATGGATCGTTCTGCTCGCATGGTTCGTTTTCATGCTGGCCACGGGCAGCATGCACCTGCTGCGGATCCATTGGCCGGTCTCGCTGACGATGACGGCGGGCTCCTTCATTTCAGGCGCCACGGCGGAGGGCGGCGGTGCCATCGCGTTTCCCGTTTTCACAAAGCTGCTGCATATTCCGTCGGACACGGCCCGGGACTTCGCTCTCGCCATCCAGTCCGTCGGAATGACCTGCGGCTCGCTGCTCATCATCCGCAGCGGCTATGCATGGCTGCCGGGCGTCTATGGATGGACGCTTGCCGGAGCGGCTGTCTCCCTTATTCCCGGGCTTGTGTGGCTGGCTCCCCTCGTACCGGCACCTTACCCCAAGATCATTTTCACCCTTTTCACGGCATGCTTCGGAGCATTCCTGTGGAGCAACAACCGCGAACCACGACGGATAGCGGATTCTATCGACATCACCCATCCCAGACGCAGATTCGGGTTTTTTCTTGCGGGAATCCTGGGCGGACTGATTTCATCGCTTGTCGGAAGCGGCGCGGACGTGATTCTGTTCGTGGTCCTGTGTCTTCGATACGACATCGATGAGAAGATTGGAACGCGCACGACGGTCGTGCTGATGGGAAGTGTTTCGATGCTTGGCTTCATCTTCAAGCTGCTTTCCGGAACCCTTTCCCCGGATGTTCTCCCGATGTGGCTGTGCGCAGCCCCGATCGTGGCGTTCGGCGCTCCGCTCGGCGCCGCATTCTGTTCATGGCAGCGGCGTGAACATGTCGTTTGTTTTCTGCTCGGCCTGATCACGCTCGAATTTCTCACGACGCTTCTGCTGGTGCCGTTCGATGGGCATGCAATCGTATTCAGTGTTCTTTTCACCACGCTTGCGCTGACAAGCCTGAAGCTTCTTCGACCTCAAACCAACCGATCCCTGCTTCCCTCACCCTGAGCCTGTAAAGCCCGCAGAATTCATTCATGCCCTGACGGATGCCCGAGACTGCGGCCCAGCAGAAGAAGGGGCGAGGTTCCGGCCACCAATGCGGCCCATTCCGGAAACGAAAGAGGAACGGTTCGGAACAGGGCTCCCCCCCACTGCACAATGGCAATCTGGGCGCCGAGGCTCAGCAGGATCATTGCGGCGAACCATGGATTTTCACCGATCCCCAGCCAGGGCGGACGGCGGGCGCCGAAGCCGCGGGCATTCACGAGATTCCATACCTGGACCAGAACGAACAGGCAGAAGAACCACGTCAGGTGGCGGGCATCGATCTCTCCGCCCGGAAGCTGCCACAGGCGCAGCGCTCCGATGAAGACCGACATGGATACTGCCGATGTCGTCAGAATGGCCCGGATCATCGGTTGTGTCACGATGAAAGCCCGGCTCTGACGCGGCGGACCATCCATGATGCCGGGGTGCGGCGGTTCCGTCGCCAGGGCCAGCGCGGCAAAGATATCCATAATAATATTAACCCAAAGCATCTGGAGAATCGTCAGCGGCAGGCGGACGCCGATGAGCGGCCCCAGGAGATTGATTCCAAGGGCCATCACATTGACGGAGAGCTGAAATACAAGAAATCTCTGGATGTTGAGAAACAGGGACCGGCCCCATCTGACCGCGGCCAGCAGAGTCGGCAGTCCTTCATCCAGCAGGACCAGATCGCCGGCCGCTCTCATCCGGTCGGAAGCCCCCTGGCCCATGACCAGCCCGATATCCGCCTGGCGAAGCGCGGTTTCGTCAGCCTCGTTTTCCCCAACCATGGCCACAATCTCTCCGCGGCTGCGCAAAAGATCGATCAGTCGTGAGCGATCCTGAACCCCGGCGCGGGCCAGAACGGTCAGGTTGCCAACCACCTGGGCCGCATGCGGCCCGGCGATCTGCCGGAGAAGATCGCCTGTCAGCATCGTTCCGTCATCGGCTCCCGCCCGGGATATTCCTGTTTCGAGGGCCATCTTTGAAGCGGCCTCGGGTGCCTCGGGCGTCACGAGCGTGACCCTGATTCCGGCACGGCGGCACAGATCCATGGATGATGCCATCTCCGGCGAAACCCTTCCCGCGATGAGAACCGCGCCCAGCCAGGTCAGGTCGTTCGCCGGGTCTTCAGAGGGATAGGCGCCGGTTCCGGTCCGCATGGCAAAGCCGATCACACGGCCGGCTGTCTGAAGCGTGGAAAGCCGCTCGGTCAGATCGACGCGTTCCGCGGATGCCGAATCGAACGGAACGATACCCGTGCCATTCCAGAGGCTCCGGCATCTTTTCAAAACCAGATCGGCAGGACCTTTGAGATGGAGCCGCCATGTTTTATCAAGGTCTGACGCCGCGGAAGGACGCCCCAGAGTTGCCATGAACCAGTTTTCCGGTCCGGCAAGCCATTGGCGAATGAGTTCAAAGCCGCCCCGATACGCCATGTAAGAGATCCCATGCTCACGCAGCCAGAACAAAAGCGCGCCTTCGAGAGGATCGCCGATGGTTACCGGCGGATCATCGTGCCGCCGGGCCAGATGGGCTGTCGCATTCACGGCGATCGCCTCCGAGAGAAGCCCATCGGGTGGCTCTTCTGGAGTTCGCTCAGAAAGCCCGACGATCCGTCTTCCGACAGAAAGCCGGGTTTCTGTCAGTGGCCCGTTCTGACCTGTACAGATCACCGTGACGGCACCGATGGTTTCGCAGGCATGCAGGCGGCGCACGATGGTTCGACCGGCCAGCAGACGGCGCATGCCCCAGGCCAGACACAGGGTGATGCTCATGCTCAGTCCGTCGGGCACAGCCACGACGATCAGGGCGATCATCTGAAGGAAGTCCTGCAACAGAGCCGCTTCGATGGCATGCGTTCCCCATGCTGCCGGTGCCGGTGGCAGAATGCCGGCGGCCAGGCCGAAGGCGATTCCCACACCCGCCATGCCCGCGCCCCATCGAAGCCCGATCTGCCAGGTCGGCGGCCCGTCTTTTGGGAAAAGGTCCTGTCCCGTCACTTCGAAGCCGGCCAGGCCGAGAAGATCAAGCGCGGCCGGCAACCAGTAGGGGAGGAAAAAGGACGCCATCCCGGCCGCACAGCACAGATGCGCCCAACCCTGAGCCCAGGACAGCGCGATGCTGCCGGAGGCCAGGCGGCCCGCCACGAGCACTCCAAAAACGACAGACGCCATCGTCACTCCGCAGAAAGCGATGGCACGGCCCAGTCCATCGAGCTGGCGTCGGAGCGGTGACGGTTCATTCCGCTCAGAAATCGCGGCAGTCCCTGCCTGACCAAGTTCCGTGGCATCACCCACCGCTGTGATTCTCATCAGGCCACGGCCCTGCGTGATGGTCGAACCGCGGCGCAGCCTGTCAGGGCAGGCGGTTCCGACTCCGACAACGGCAATCGAAAGCCGATCGGCCGGCCATTTCAGCACCGGCTGCTTTTCCCCTGTCAGAAGGCACTCGTCAACTTCCACGGCCTGTCCCCGGATCAGCAGGCCATCGGCCGGAACTTCGTCTCCGGCCTCGAGCCAGACGACGTCATCGACGACAACTTCAGAGCGGGCCACGGAGGCCAGCGCACAGTTCCGGATAACACGCACGGGAACGCATTCCCGGGCAGTCGTCAACAGATCGAATTCGCGCTCAGCCCGCTCCTCGCTGATAAAGCCGATGAACGTCGCCAGCAGGATGATCAGAGCGATGATGCCGCTCTCAACCAGGCTTCCCTCCGACATGCCGACGAGCGCAGTCGCGCCGGCGGCGACCAGGAGGATTCGGATGATCGGATCATCGAACTGCCTGAGCCAGCCTCGCCATAATGGCGGACGGGGGGGCGGGGATATCCGGTTTCTGCCAAAGCGCCGCCGCCGGTCATCGATATCGTCGGCACGCAATCCCCCGATCTGCTCCGGTGAGGGGAACGCGGCCAATGCAGGGGAATGCCTACCATCTCCCCTGCCACGCTCCTGATGCCGGCCGTTCCTTGTTTCAGTTTCTCTCGAATGAGCCATTCTGGAAAATATTCACTTCCGCATGGAGAGCCATGAAACCGGGATCAAGGTTTTTCCGGCTCTGATTCAGGCTTCGGGGAGGCTGGATGTTCCGGCGGGGGCGGCGTGACGATGACGGCAGGAGCGGCATCGAGACCGGCGGCGGAGTAATGTGGCCCGCTTCCGGCGGGATCGGCATTGCCGGATGCTGTTTCATCGGGTGCGGTCAGGGCTTTCACCTTCTCGTAGAACAGTTTTGGCGTCTCGAAGTCGAGCGCCTTTGCGTGCCGTTTGCAATAAGCACTTCCAGGCATGGCCTGACGGGAACAGGGGGTGCTCAGATTATCGACGAACGCGCAGCGGCGCCGTTCGATACGGATCTTGTCGAGTTCAGCCCAGGAAGTCATTTCAAAACGATAGACCTTGAATGTCAGAAGCCCCGAATTCATCCGGTAGGTGTTCGATGCGGATTCATACGAGAACAACGCCGCGGTGCGATACCATGCAGGATGCACTTTTTCACCGTTTTCCTCGATCGTCCATCCCCGGATGAAGCCCAGTTCCTTGAGCTTTCCGAGATCCTGGTGGATGCGTTCGAGCATGCCGTCATCGTGCCCGTCGCTCATGTCGAGACAGGCCCGCTCGATCAGCGTGATCAACGGCATCTCGACAGCATTCGACAGGCCACCGGAGTCGGTGCCGGCAGCGGTCAGGTCGATCCGGTTACGCTCCACCAGGTGTTCCCACAGGGTCAGATACAGACGAAACGCATAGGGAAAGCGGCGGTCATCGATGGCATACGCGACCGGATGAGGAAGCTTCGCATATCGATTCCGCAGGAGTTCATCATACAGCGGCGGCGAGAAGCGGAACCGGCCCGCCGTGAATGCCTCGACCTCGCGTCCCGTGGAGTCGCGCACCCATTCGCGTTTCACCTGGTCTTCGAACGGCACGAGCGGGCAGTAGGTGCGGATCGCCATCCCTCGCCGTCCGGGAATCTGAAAATAGAAAAACTCGTCGCAGAGCTCGGTAAAGGCGATCGCCAGCATGCCCCGGCGGCGATCCGTGAGAGACTCTTCGCCTGGCCAGAGCAGTGCCGCTGTTTTAGCCGTATCGAATTCCAGACTTCCATCGGGGTTGCCCTTCGAAGCGACGAAGGCCAGCTCGAACATTTTACGCTGAAACGGAGTCAGGGAGTGGACGAGGCCATAAGGTTGCCGGGAAACTCCGTCTTTATTGAACAGTCCGTAGAGCCAATGGAAAAGCCTCCATCTCCGCACGGCCCCACCATATATAACTCTTAGTATTATTACCAACACGATGAGAAAAGCCAGAAAGACGGTTCCGATGGAGCGAACCAGTATTCTCAGAACCATCAGGCGCATGCGGATCAGTTCGATCGCCTGATTGTTCGGGGATATTCGTTCGGCATAGTCCGGGAATTTCGTGATTCCCACACCGTCTTTCTCCATTTCATGCATGACCCGCGTAAGCAGAGACTGCTCGGACATGCCGAGTTTCGTCACTTCTTTTCCCGCCAGATCGGCAATTTCATCCTGGAGCCGGGGCCAGAAGACCGCATCGATGAAGGCATCCGTCCGCAGAAGCATGAGCCACGCAGAAACGGCTGCGAAGAAGGCAAAGACGACCACCAGCAATCGAAGGAACGCGTCAGATATATGTCGATCGAAATAATAGACTCTGTTGCGTGAACGGATGACCATGATTCAGTTTCTCCGCCCCGCGCGGCCTGTCGGACCCTGCCCGGTCAGATCGATGAAAACGAGAAATCCGCAGTAGGGGCAGCGAACGGTGTTCGGTTTGGCGTTGCAGCCCGGGCACGTTTTCGTTGCAGCCCCGACGATCTGCTCTTCACAGATGTGACAGACCACGGTTCCCTCCCCCCACTCGAGCCTTGCATGACAATTCACGCAGCGCAAAAGATTCATGCGTGCCACAAGATGATAGGCCGTCCGCACGATCAGATTCACCGTCAGAAAAAACAGCCATAGCACTAAATATACCGGCAAGAAGAGCAGTTTGAAAACCAGCCGGACTTCGATCTTCTCCTCGAAAATCACATAAAAATCAGAATTGACGTACCAGTTGTAAATTTTTACATAATCCTCGAGAATGCGCGGCATTGCCAGAAGGATGAAAATTGCCAGGGCCAGGCCGGTGAGCATTGCGGCGGCAAGCCAGAAAAAAGCCCCAAGGACGCCCGTTCCGATGACGACCTTGCTCAGATATCCCAGGAAGTATCCAATGGTCCTCAGCTCGAAAAATGCGCTTACATCATTCATCGCTTCACCTTGTTCACATTCGTCTGATCCATTCTACCATGCATTCCATCGGGGGTGATCCCGCCAGTTCCGTCACCGGTCAGGATCACGGCGCATCGCCGGAAGATGGCGAGACTGGCCGAGCCGAGCAGAATCAGCTTCAGGAGGGAAATCAGGAGTTCCGACCACACGACGGACACGTCCAGGGCAACCGCCGTGGAAGCGAGGGCGAACAGAGCCGTGAAAACAGCGTCCTTTCTGTGATGCCAGGCAAAAACGGTACAGAGCGGCGTCCCGAACCGGCCATCGATTGAAAACAAATCACGGGCTATTTTTTCTTTCGCGGCTCCGACCGCTATGGCATATGCCCACAACAGCCCCAGTCCGATCTGAAGATTCGCTGATTCCCGCGTGAGAACAGGGGCATAGGCCATCACCCAGGCAGATACCAGATTCGGAAAACACAGTACGCTCAGGCCAAGCACCACCCCCCAAACCACACGCCACAGAATCAGGCTTGCAACAAGCGCCATCAAAGCTTCGCCTGCCCGGCTTCTCCATGATGGTTTTTTCCACCAGCGCAGGAACAGGAACGCGCTTCCCAGATCCCAGGCCGCGATCACCGCGACACGTTCAACGAGCGCCCGTTCCCGGACGATCAGTCTCAGGGGAAGCCATCCATCCGGAGTCCCACCGGCAAGAAACAGGTGGCCTGCCAAAACCAGGCCGGCCGTCAGCAGGAAAGCCAGGGCGATCGACCGGCCGAGGGCATCGCTGATTCCGGTGGCAATGGCCGCTTCTCTCTCCTGTTCGATCTCAGAACGCGTCGTCTCCATGATTCTGTCTCAGATCCTCGTGAAAATGCCCGTCGGATCAGCCCCCCGACTCATCAGCACTTCCCGCACAGGTATGTTCCGGTTGCCGGGTCGTATGGAGAACTGTGGCAGCACAGGGGCGGAGCATTGTGAACGGACATGACGATCACCTCCTGGGAAGCATCGGGCAGGTAGTCTGCCAGAACAGCCCCCGGAGCAAGTGCCGTCCCGCTGATTTCGAGACAGGTATTTCCGCTGTCGTATCCGACTGCCTTCCCGACCATTTCAGACAGTTCGCGTATCGTCACGCCTGGTTCAACGGTGAATACACGCCCACCAACGAGAACGTTCATTCTTTCTCTCCCGGGGCTATCGATTTGCCACACGGCACCTTCGCCATGATCGCCCAAATGCCTGTTTCAGACAACCGTGAGGGATGTCCGCTTTCCGAAACACTCTCCCCCAAAAAAGGAAAGCCCCCGGTATAGATCTCTCGATACCGGGGGCTGTTTCCATTTCTTACTTTACGACAAAGCTGGCCATGCGTTTCGGAACGTGAATGAACTTCACGATCGTTTTGCCTTCGAGGAATTTCTGAACTTTCTCGCTTTTGAGGCATTCCTCGCGCACCTGATCGTCGGAAAGACCGACGGCGATCCGGATCTGATCGCGAAGTTTGCCGTTCACCTGAACCGGCAGGGTGACGGCATCCTCGACAAGCGCCGCTTCATCCCACTTCGGCCAGGCCTGTTCATGAACGAGCCCGCGCGATCCACGGCCGGTGCGTTCCCAGAGGTCTTCCGCCAGATACGGCGTAATGGGGGCCAGGAGCATCAGCAGGGCGTCGATCGCTTCATCCCAGAGCTTCGTACCTGCCAGCGGGGTATTGCGGGCGTAATCAGAAAGTGCGTTCACGTATTCCATCAGCTTCGCGACGGCGGTATTGAAGCTGAATGTTTCTATATCATTAGTTATAGATTTAATCGTCTTGTGGACCCAGCGCTTCAGCTCGACGGCCTTTTCGCCTTCAGCGTCGCCGCCCTTGCCGCCCGGATTTTCCTGAACCAGGTCGTAGACGCGGTTCACGAATCTGTACATTCCCTTGATGCCCTCATCGGACCAGGCGACTTCGAGTTCGAAGCAGCCCAAAAACAGGATGAACGCGCGCAGCGTATCGGCGCCGAATTTTTCGACCATCTCGTCGGGCGTGATGACGTTGTTCTTCGACTTGCTCATCTTCTGGCCGTCGGGGGCCAGCATCATTCCCTGGTTGCGGAGCATCGCGAACGGCTCGCCAAAGGGGATCAGGCCTTCGTCCTGCATGACCTTCGTCCAGAACCGGGCGTAGAGGAGATGCATGACGGCATGTTCGGCTCCGCCGACATAGAGGTCGACCGGCAGCCAGTAGGCAGCCTTCGCTTTGTCGAACGGAGCGGCTTCGAGCTTCGGATCGAGAAATCGCAGAAAATACCACGACGAACAGGCGAATCCGTCCATCGTGTCGGTTTCGCGGCGGGCGGGCTTGCCGCATTTCGGGCAGGTGGTGTTCACCCACTCGGCGATCCCGGCAAGCGGCGAACGTCCATCATGGCCCGGTTTGAACTCCCTGATCGGCGGCAGCAGCACCGGGAGCTGGTTTTCGGGAACCGGCACGGTTCCGCAGCAGTCGCAGTGGACGACCGGAATCGGCGCACCCCAGTAACGCTGGCGACTGATCAGCCAATCGCGGAACTTGTAATTCACGCGTTTCTGGCCGAGGTTCTTTCCTTCGAGCCAGGCAGCCATGCGCTCCATCGATTTTTCAGAAGTGAGCCCCGAAAATTCGCCGGACTCGATCAGCACGCCGTATTCGGTATACGCAGCAGTGAGGTTCCCCTGGGCTTTTCCAGCCGGCGTGATGACCTCACGCACCGGAATCTCATACTTCCGTGCAAATGCAAAATCGCGCTCATCGTGCGCCGGAACGGCCATGACGGCGCCGGTTCCATAGGTGAACAGGACGTAGTCACCGATGAAAATCGGCACTTTTTCCCCGTTGAACGGATTGATCGCGAAACTCCCGAGCGCGGCGCCGGTTTTCTCCTTCTCGGTGGAGAGGCGGTCGATCTCGCTCTTGCGACGTGCTTCGGCCACGTATTCCGCGACGGCCGCTTTCCGGTCAGGGTGCGTCAGCTTCCCGACAAGCGGATGTTCGGGCGCAAGCGTCATGAAGGTGACGCCGAAGATCGTGTCGACGCGGGTTGTAAAGATAGGAATATCGAACGTTTCGCCGGTCATCGGATGAATGCCCTTGAAGGTCACCTCGGTTCCGGTGCGGCGGCCGATCCAGTTTTCCTGCATTTTCTTGATGTGATCGGGCCAGTCGACGGTTTTCAGATCATCGATCAACCGATCCGCATACGCGGTGATCTTGAAAAACCACTGTTTCAGGTCTTTTTTCTCGACCTTCGACTCGCACCGCCAGCAGACGCCCTGCTCGACCTGCTCATTGGCGAGGATGGTCTGGCAGCTCGGGCACCACCACTGCGCGCCGGTCGCCTGATAGGCTAGGCCCCGCTTGTGCAGCATCAGGAAGAACCACTGCGTCCATTTGTAATACCCCGGGTCCGTCGAGTTGATCTCGCGTTCCCAGTCGTAGGAGCATTCGACAAGACTGAGCTGGCGCTTATAGTTGCCGGCATTCTTCGCGGTCGTTTCGGTCGGGTGAACGCCCATTTTGATCGCGAAATTCTCCGCGGGAAGGCCGAAGGCATCCCAGCCCATGGGGTGCAGGACGTTGTATCCCTGCATACGTTTCATGCGGGAGATGACATCGGTCGGCACATAATTGCGCAGATGACCGACCGACAGGCCATTGCCCGAGGGATACGGGAAAAAGTCGAGGCAGTAAAACTTCGGTTTCGAGCGGTCTTCAGCCGTGCGGTAGAGCTTTTTATCAGCCCAGACTTTGTGCCATTTCGCCTGTACTGCCGTGAATTTGTAACGTTCAGCCATTTCGGTCACTCCCGTGAATAATAGTTGTTATTATACAGTAAGCCGTCTGACGACTTCATCGCGTCCCAGCAGATCAAGCACGTTGATGAGATCGGGGCCGTGGCAGCTTCCGGTAAGCTTCACGCGCAACGGCATGAACAGGCCCTTTCCTTTGGCTCCGGCCTTTTTGCCGGCGGCTTTGATCGCGGCATTGATCGGGTCGCGTTCCCAGCCACAGGCTTTGAACTCTTCAGCGAGCGCGGTCATGAGAAGAGGAACTTCGGGGGCCGCCAGCGCCGTTTTTGCCTCATCGTCGGTCGGTTCGCCGGCATGCAGAAGCGGCCTGGCGACGTTCACGACATCCGGAATGACCGTCAGCGCGGGCTGAACCGTCGCCGCCAGCTTTTTCAGGAACGCGGCATCGTTCATTCTCGCGTCATCCGGAAAAGCCACACGCAGCGGCTGCGCGATCATCTCCGCGAGTTTTTCGGGCGAAAGCAGCCGGATATGCTGGCCGTTCATCCAGATCAGCTTGGTATGGTCGAAAACAGCAGGCGCCGGGTTGATGCGCTCAAGCGAGAATTTTTCGATCAGCTCCGCGATACTGTAGATTTCTTTATCTATCCCCTCGGCCCAGCCCAGCAGAGCCAGAAAGTTGATCATTGCCTGCGGCAGAAATCCGTCAGTCTCATACTGGCCGACCGATGTCGCCCCGTGGCGCTTTGAAAGCTTGGTCTTGTCGGCACCGAGGATCAGTGAAACATGCGCGAATTGCGGAATCGGCTTCCCGAGAGCCTCATACAAAATCAGCTGGCGATGCGTGTTCGTGAGATGCTCTTCCGCACGGATGACGTGCGTGATCTCCATATCGGCATCATCGACGACAACGCAGAAGTTGTAGACCGGCATTCCGTTTGAGCGCAGGATGATGAAGTCTCCAAGGGTTTCGGATTTCCATTCGACGCGGCCACGCACCAGATCGTCGACGGCGTAATCCTTCGCCGGAACACCGACGCGGATGCAGTGCGGTTCTCCGGCGGCCACCCGTTTTTTCGCTTCTTCCGGCGAAAGCCGGCGGCAGGTTCCGTCGTAATGCAGGGAGCGGTGTTCCTCCTCCGCCAGCTGCCGCTTCTTCTCGAGCTCATCTTCCCTGCAGAAGCACGGATACGCCGCTCCCTTCTCGACCAGCCTGCGAGCCCATTCCTGATAGATCTTCGTCCGTTCGGACTGGCGGTACGGCGCATGGGGGCCGCCGATTCCCGGTCCTTCGTCCCATGTCAGACCCAGCCAGCGCAGATCGCGCAGCAGGCCTTCTTCAGACTCCGCCGTCGAGCGTTCGAGGTCGGTGTCTTCAATGCGAAGAATGAATGTGCCGCCGTGACGGCGGGCAAACAGCCAGTTGAACAGCGCCGTTCGGGCGCCGCCGACATGCAGGTAGCCGGTGGGTGAAGGTGCAAAGCGTACTCTGACGGTCATTTCAGATGATGTTCCCCCCCATGAATATCTGCTCGTTGCCGTTGGCAAGAGCATGGCCGCAACGGCCGAAAGCAGCGACCGCGATGCGACCTTCGCCCCGGACGATAGCGACCTTGAAGCCGCCGCCGAGACCGGGGTTAATGACATTGCATTGACTATAGATATCACGGACGGCATTGCTCACGGCAAACTTCTCCCGCGGATCTTCACGGATCACCGAACGGGCAATTGCCGCCACGATCGTGGCTTCCCGGAGTTTGATCGGAAGTTTCTCCGCCGTGGCGCCGACCTGTGTGATAGCCGCGCGGAATCCCGCGCTCGTGACTTTTTGAAGCCAGTATTCCTCCTGCTCCGGATCACGGGTCATCGCAAGATAGATGACCGCGCTCTCGGGGGTCAGCTTCTGTTCGGAGCGATCCTCGACGAGGTCCTTGACGATGTCCTTGTAGGTGACCACGCCGACAAGATCTTCAGCATTGTCAAGCACGGGCAGGGCTTCCATCTCGCTTGCTGAAAGAAGCGCGGCGGCCTCACGAACAGCCGCGTTGGCATTGACAGCCTTGAATTTCTTCAGCATGAACCGCTCGACGGAATCATCGACATCCGCATCATTCGCGGTTGCCAGCTGCGACGGCGTCAGAAGCCCCACAACCTTACGCTTTGCATCGAGTACCAGAACGCATTCGGGCTGCCGCAGAATCATGATCTCGCGCAGCCCGAACAGGGTCTCGCTGCAGTTCACCGTGACCGGATTCGGATCCATTATATCCTTCACCCGGATACCCATTGTTATCCTCCCTCAGCAAACGCCCGTTTGCCGTTACGATTTTTTCGGATTGATGCGGGTGAAGATCATTCGGCCCGCCGCGGTCTGCAAAATGTTCGTTACGGTCGTTCTCACCTTCTGGCCAACGCGACCGCCGCCATCCTCGATGACAATCATGGTGCCGTCGGACAGGAACCCGACCCCCTGGCCCGGCTCCTTGCCCGCCTTGATGATCTGTATCTCAATCTCTTCGCCGCTGATAAAGATCGGTTTGAGGGCGTTCATCAGCTCATTGAGATTGAGAACCTTGATCTGGCTGAGTTCCGCCACCCGCTTCAGGTTGTAATCAAGAGTAATGAGGCCGGCGCTGTCGGCTTTTGCATACTCGACCAGCTTGCCGTCGACTTCCTGCACTTCCGGAAAGTCCTTTTCGGTGATGAGAACCTGATCGGGAAATTCTTTGCGGATTTTGTTCAGCAGGTTCAAAGCCTGTCGGCCCTTGCTGCGCTTTGTTGGATCGGCGGCATCGGCAAGAAACTGCATTTCATTCACGACAAACCGCGGAATGAGAAGCTGGCCTTCGATGAACCCCAGCCTGAACAGCTCCACGAACCGGCCGTCGATGATCGCACTCGTATCGACAAGCTTCGGCGCCACCGAAAGGGTGCTCGACCGGCTGCGGCTTTCGATCGACCGGTATCTGCCGATGATACGCACGCCGAGATATCCGAAGAGCAAATTTATACCCAATGGAATAGAAAGGCAGAGAAGCGCCACGAGAGAGTCGTAATACTTGTTGTCGAAATGAATATTCACGAAGCCCCGGTAAATAATGAAATACACCGGGATGAACAGGAGGTTTGCGGCGACAAGTCCCATCAGCAGGCCGAGAGCGCCCCATGTCAGATCATAGCTGTTAATATTTTCGATGCGCTGCTCGATCCACTCCTGGAGTTCGCGGCCCGCCATCGAGGTCAGCAGATACCCGATGCAGCCAAGCAGCGCGGCGAGCTTGATTTCCGGATAATCGGTGTCAAGGAAGTTGTCATATTGCGACGTGACACCGTACGCCAGCGCAACGCCGGCGACGGTTCCGGTGATGACCACTAAAAATCGCAGAAACTGAAAGATCATTGCTCGCTCCGAAGGCGGAAAAGCATATCACGAAGAGGCTCGGGAAGCAAATTCACAGCTTATCGGCCAACTCCGGCAACGGCATGCCCATATCGGTATGATTCCTTCTCCCATCAACACGGACAGCCTTCAAAATTGCCGGAAAATTGTAAGGCAGGATATTGTATCATCCCGGGAACGAGCGGTGAAGAGTCTGAATAAAGGAGTAGATCCGTACAGCCGATGCCGACCGCACCACTTCTTTCACCCATGGCGCCTGACTCTACCCGCCAGGACCGATGGTTCTGGGGCATCTTTATCTGCTGTTCATTGCTGACGATTCTCGCGATGTATCAGGCGGAATATCCGCCAATGGTCGATCTCCCCCAGCATGCGGCACAGATCGCATTATGGAAAGAGTTCGGCAATCCGGCTCTCGATATAGGCAGCCAATACGAGGTCAACTGGTTCACGCCGTATGTTCTCGCCTATGGGCTCACGATCCTCCTGACTTCTTTCCTCTCCGTATTGGAATCATTGAGGCTGGTCATCATTGTCTCGCTCATCGCGTTTCCTCTTTCACTGGTTTTCCTTTTTCGGGCGACCGGCCAGAACCAGTGGCTTTCCTTATTGGGATTTTCCCTGGCGTTTGGTACAAGTTTTTACTGGGGCTTTTTCAATTTTCTCGTGGCACTTCCCATCGGAATGCTTTTTCTGGCACAGGTGTTTTCCACTCCGGAACGCCTCCGGTTTCGTGACTTTCTCATCCTGAGCGGATATGGAATCGCTGCCTTTTTCGGCCACATGTACGTCTGGATGTTCAACTGCGGCCTGCTTCTGCCCTGCATCGCGATCCGGACACGTTCTCTTCGATCCGTTCTGATTGCCGCCGCATCGATTCTGCCATCCGCGACATTGATGCTCCTCTGGATGCCACGTTTTCTTCATGGAGAAGGGCAATTCGTCTCCACCGGACCCGCTTTCGAGTTTCCCGGCATGACGGATATCTCCATTCGCCTGATGCAGCTGTCTCTTCATTGTTTTGTCCATTTGAGCATGTTCTTGAGAATCGCCGTCTGTTTTCTCCTTCTTTTGATTTTCATTTCGGTCCGGCTGCGTCCCCATGCGAGGATTGAATTTCACATTCCGTGGATCGTATCAGCCCTGGGATATCTTTTCATGCCGATAAAATTTCATGGCGTTGAACTGGTCGCGAGTCGTTTTAGCGTCTTCTTTCATGCCACCTTCCTCATGGCATGGCATCCGGACCCATCACCCGTCCCCAACGGTCGCCGATGGCGACCGTTGCTTGCCATTCTCGTCCTGTTCTGGCTCTGCGTGGTGAACTGGCAGTTTCATCATTTTGCCAAAGAAGAATCCGGCTTTGATGAAGCCGTCTCCGGAACGGCTCCCGGCAAGAAGGTCCTCGGGCTGATCTTCCAATCCTGGAGCCGCTTCGTTCCGGGATACCCGTTCCTTCACTTCGCTGCCTGGAATCAAGTCCACAAGGGAGGAATGATCGGGTTTTCGATAGCCCGGGGATTTCCCCCGCTGATCCGTTTCCGAACAGGTTTTTTCTTCGGCATTCCCGACAAGTGCGAAGGGGCTCAAACCAGGCTTGAACTGGAAGGAAAAGGGGATCTGCATACCATCGACTGGGAAACAGGGCGGAAATACCGGTATTTCATCGTCAGAACCGATCATGACCGGCAAAACGTCCTGTTCCGGGATTTCAAGGAGCCTGTCACCTTGATCGGCCAGGCAAATCTCTGGTGGGTCTATGAACGAAACGGCCCCGATTACCAACCGGGACCGTCTGACATTCGATTACGCCCGACCGACTCGACCGACAGTCAGAGATAATCCGTCGCAGAACTCGATCGACCGCCTGACGTCATTCTTCCGTCGGCTGCCGATGGTCGGTATTGAGCGGTCTTGCTCCGGGAAAGACCTGACGGATTGCGTCGCTGATTCCCTGAACGCGGATGACATCGTCCCCTTTCGGGGGGTCTCCGGCACCGGAAACGAGAAATCTCCTGAACCCGAACCGGCGCCCCTCGACGAGACGGCGTTCCACGCCGCCAACGGGCCGGATCTCCCCCGAAAGAGTCAGTTCGCCGACCATCAGCAGATCGTGCGGCACCGGCCTGTCCCACGCGCTTCCGATGAGGGCCATGGCCAGGCCGAGATCGCCGCCCGGCTCGCTGAGACGCAGCCCGCCTGCAACATTCACGAACACATCCCGGTTGTAGAATTTCAGACCTCCGTGTTTCTCGAGAACGGCAAGCACGAGATGCAGGCGGTTGGAGTCCACGCCTGATACGACCCGTCGGGGCATCGACAGAAACGAGTGAGTCACCAGCGACTGAAGTTCGGCCAGGATGCAGCGGGACCCCTCAAGAAGAGGCACGACGACGACGCCGGGAGCCTCGGTGCGATGACGGCTCACAAAAAGATCGGAAGGGTTCAACACCGGCATGAGACCGTTCCCGGTCATCTGAAAAATGGCGACTTCGCCGGTTGCACCAAACCGGTTTTTAAACACCCTCAGGATGCGGAAATTCGAGTTGATCTCTCCCTCGAAATACAGCACCGTATCGACAATGTGTTCAAGCACTTTGGGCCCGGCAATCGCGCCATCTTTCGTGACATGGCCGATGATCATCACCGGCAGACCGCGGTCTTTGCCGAACTTGGTCAGGATGGCGGCGCATTCCCGCACCTGGGCCACGGCACCGGGTGTCGCCTCCAGCTGCGGGGTAAAAACAGTCTGAATGGAATCGATGACCAGAAGGCGGGGCTGATACGTCATCACGGCACCGAGCGCCGCGTCGATATTCTGTTCCGAGATCAGGAAAATATCCTTGCCGTTCCCGATATTGAGACGATCAGCCCGGAGCTTGATCTGCGTGGCCGACTCTTCGCCTGAAATATAGAGGATGGGTTTGATATTTACGCCGATCCTGGACGCCAGCTGCATCATGAATGTCGATTTGCCGACCCCGGGCTCGCCACCAATGAGGGTGATGCCGCCGGGAACGAGTCCACCGCCGATCAGCTCATCAAACGTATCGAATCCTGTCGCAAAGCGGGCTGCCTGTTCCGCCTTCACATCATCAAGAGACTGGCACAGGGCAAGATTCGCAGCACCGGTCTTGAAATCATGCATGGTCGCCCGGCCGGCGGGAGCTGCCGCCTCGGCGACAATCGTGTTCCACTCCTCACAGGCGTTACACTGGCCCTGCCATTTGCTGAAGCTCTGCCCGCATGTCTGGCACACATAGGTCACACCGTTTTTGCGGGCCATGTCGCTCCCCCCGGTTCAGTTGCCTGCTCGTTCGATCGCAGGCAGGTTCAGGATATCACACCGTTCATTCGTCACACTCTTCAGCCGCCAGGACGGACAGGTTTCGGAAGGAGCCGTCAGAGCACGGTTTACGTGCATCCAGATGTTTCGATGCACCGTTTCTCTCCTCATCGCAGCGCGGAAACAGGATCAAGGCCAGCCACAGGGCAAACAACGCCCAGAAATACACAGAACCGGACGTCATCGTGAAAAAAGGATGCCTGGGGAACAGGTAGAAAAATCCAAGCGGCTGAAGCAGCTGCGAAGAAACAAGCAGCACCGCGAGCTCATGATCAACGTCTTTTCCGGCAGACCGTGCAACGGCTCTGACCGTCACAAAGCCGGCAATTCCGCAAAACGCCGCCTGAAGGAGGAACATGTGGCCCGACCAGTCGACGAGCGGAATAAAATAGTGAGAATGATCGAACACACGGTCCAAAAAGCCAGGCAGGCTTGCGTTCATGGGCAGCCAAAGCCAGTGAACCGAGTGCAGAGCACGCATCCAGCTCGCCATGACGTTTGGACCATGAAGTATATATCCAAGTAAATACATCGAGGCCGCCGTTCCGAGAAACGTCCCGGCAGCAGCCCATTTCCGCCGAAGCAGAAACCACGGAAGGAGAATCAGGAAAAACGCCTTGACTCCCAGCCCGATCCCGAAAAAGACGGAACCGCGAACCCATCGTTTTGCACGAATATCCCGCCACCCCAGTGTCACGAGCAGCAGGAGAATGAAGGTGAACTGGCCGGTAACCAGAGTCGCAATCGTCGGAGTGGCCAGCAGGATCAGAAACAGCAGACCGACACGGGTTCGCACGGTCATTCCGGCAAGTCCGAGCGTCCGCTGTATCAGGGCAAGAGACGCGATCCACGCAAGCATCTGCATGAGCAGCCAGATACCGGCTGCAACTTCGTTTGAAAGTCCCAGCAGGGGATACAGCAGCAGATGAAACTGAGGTGGGTTCATGTCGAGGAGATGCTGCTGCTCCCCCACGGTCATTGCAAGGGTATGAACCCCGGGAGCATAGGGGTCGGGATCTCCTCCCCACATCTGCTTTGCCGTCCACAGAAACCGTCCGAAGTCATTCAGACGAACTTCCGCATACCAGACGTACAGAGTGAGAAAATACTGAATCGCAATCACATAGGAAACCGGAAACAACACGCAAAACCATTTCAATATCCGGATGGACAATCTCTGAGAATCCGGTTTGTCCCGGACATGTTCATCACCCTGCACCCTCATTGGCGACCTCTCACGAACGACCGGCACGCACCGTTGTCAGCGGCGCGATCTGCCTCACATGGCAACCCTTCCATCGATGCTTCAGATGCCGGGCGTCTTTCGCGCTTTTTTGCCGGGCCGAGCCGGCGCCGGCTTTGTCGAAACAGATACGCCCCGCATTATCTCCGCAAGGAAATGCCCCGTCATGGATGCGTCATTCTTCGCAAGTTCTTCGGGCGTGCCGCACGCGATCACTCGTCCGCCCGCATCGCCGCCTTCGGGGCCGAGGTCGATCACCCAGTCGGCAACTTTGACAACATCGAGGTTGTGTTCAACGACCACGACCGTGTTGCCCTTGTCGACAAGCCGATTGAGCACGTCGAGCAGGCATCTGACATCCTGAAAATGCAGGCCGGTGGTCGGTTCATCGAGAATATAACATGTCTGGCCCGTCGCCATGCGCGAGAGTTCGGTCGCAAGCTTGATCCGCTGGGCCTCACCTCCCGACAGCGTCGTGCTGGCCTGGCCGAGCGTGATGTAGCCGAGGCCCACATCCCGAAGCGTTTCGAGTTTCCGTTTGAGCACGTAATGCGTCTCGAAAAAGGGAAACGCCTCGTTGACGGTCATGGCAAGCACATCGGCAATGTTTTTTCCCTTGAAGTGCACCTTCAGCGTCTCGTCATTGAAGCGCAGCCCCTTGCAGGCCTCGCAGGTCACGAACACATCGGGCAGGAAGTGCATCTCGATCTGAATCTGTCCGGTCCCTTCGCACACCTCGCAGCGGCCGCCCTTCACGTTGAAACTGAACCGGCCGGGCGTATACCCTCTGGAGCGAGCCTCGAGCGTCTGCGAGAAGAGCGTGCGG
>CAZQYQ010000039.1:0-22205 GCA_964597625.1 uncultured bacterium | reverse complement strand
CGCCGGGCCGGGAGGCGTTTCCCGGCGATATCTTCTATGTTCATTCGAGGCTTCTCGAACGATCCACGCACCTGAACAACGAACGCGGAGGCGGCTCGCTGACGGCGCTTCCGATCATCGAGACCGAGGCACAAAATATATCAGCATATATTCCAACCAATCTCATATCCATTACGGACGGCCAGGTTTACCTGTCGCCGGTCCTGTTCCAAAAAGGAATATTGCCAGCTATAGATGTTGGCCGCTCCGTATCACGCGTCGGCGGCAAAGCCCAGTTGCCCGCATACCATGCTGCCGCGGCGGAAGTGAAGCTGAGATTTTCTCAGTTCGAGGAGCTCGAGATGTTCGCGCGGTTCGGAACACGGCTCGACGAACCGACCCGGCGCACGATCGACCATGGCCGCCGAATCAGGGAGTGCCTCAAGCAGGGGCCATCCGAGCTGTATGACGTGTTTCAGCAGATCCTTCTGCTTTTCGCGCTTACACGGGGCCTGCTCGCAGACATGCCGCTCGCGATGCTGAGGGATGCGCAGCGGGTGCTGAATACTGCGGCAGCGACAATCCCGGCTGATCTCCGCGATCGCATTCTCGTCCGCAAGCCGTTGAACGCCGAAGATGAAGAATCCCTTCTTGCCCTGATACGAAGTTCGCTCGGCGGCATCGGAACGCCGTCATGAGCCGGACGATCGTCGAGATCCGGCGCCACATCAAAAGCGCCGAGGGTCTGCAATCCGTCGTAAAGACCATGAAGACGCTCGCCATGGTGAGCCTCGGTCCCTATGAACGCGCCATGCCCCCTCTCGAGGAATACGAAAAATCGGTGGAAACCGGCTTCAGGGCAGTTCTCTGGGATGCGGGCGACGAGATTGCGGAAAAACTTTGCACTGCGGAGCCGGGGCCGGTCGGCGCCATTGTTTTCGGCTCCGATCACGGGATGGCGGCTGATTTCAATGAGCGGCTGGCACGTTTTACCGAGGAACGTCTACGCCGGCATTCCGCGCCCTGCCATATCTGGCCCGTAGGCGAGCTGGTCGCCGGAAGACTCGAAGGCAGCGGCCTGCCGATGTCCCCCCCGGTCCGAACCTCCGAGTCGGTCGACGGCATTCCCGGGCTCTTAAGCGGCCTGCTGCATGATGTCGAAAAACACAGAACGCAGGACGGACTCAGCCGCATCCTGGTTTTCTACCAGACCCCTCTCTGGGGAATCGGCTGCGAGCCGGCATCAGACGCCCTGCTGCCGCTCGACCGCCCTCGCCTCGATGAAATCAGGCGACGGGAATGGCCGTCGCGCAGGCTCCCGGAATCCTTCAACGATTTCACGCAGACTCTCGAAGCCCTGCTGCGCGAGCATCTCTTCGTATCCCTTTTCCGGGCATGCGCCAGTTCGGCCGCCGCCGAACACTCGGTTCGCCTCGCCGCCATGCAGCGGGCCGAGCGGAACATCAACGATCTTCTGGACGGTCTCGGCCGCGAGTATCACGAACAGCGCCAGGCCACGATCTCGGAAGAACTTTTCGACGTCATCGCCGGCTTCGAGGTCATCAAAGGCCGCCCCTGATCCCGGAAGAAGCAGGTCCGCAAACGAGAAGGCTGTAGACGCAGCTTCTCTTGAACGACGGAAATGGGAAGCATATCATCGGATGAAAGCGCATTCATCCGGAGGCAAACGCATGTTCTCCCGTTCCATTCGAAGCATCGGGCTTCTGTTGTTCCTGGCGGGTTTCCTGTTCCAGACACACGCGGTCCTAGCGGCTCCCGTCGCAGTCGTGGAGTTTCAGGAGGGCAGCGGCGACGGCGAGTTCGGCGTGTCGGACCGTGTCGCTTCCGATGGTCCGATTGTCGGCCCCGCGGCAGTCCAGGCCATCCCTGAGGGAATGGCCGTCCTGGACAGCGTGAACGCACGCATCGTGAAGCTTGACGCGAACGGCGGGATTGCAAAAACGATCACCCTCCCCCGGGGGAGTTACACAGACCTGGCGGCCACTGCCGATGGAAAGCTCTGGACGATTAACACCGAGTCCAGATCGGCCTTCATCGTGTTTGGCGACTCCGTCGAAGAGCAGTTCAAGCTGACTGCGGGAGAAGGGTTTCCGACGCAGATCGACAGCCTGGTTGCCGTAGACGACGCGCTCGTGGCCGCGGATTATGCAACCGCACGCCTCTACTGGTTCGGTTTCGATGGAACGCCCGCAAGGGTGGCCTCCTGGCCGACAGCGCTCGGCATCGTCGCTGATGCGAACGGCAACATCTGCTTTCTGGCGCTCGGGAATGAAGATCTCTACGAGCGCTTTGTCCGGGTCGACAAGGCCGGGAACGCAACCGAAATCAAGGTCGAGGGGACGGCTCTCGACGGGGCGAGACTTCTCGGCTTCCTGCCTGACGGAAAAGCGGTCGCCTGCGGATATGCCTCCCGCGAACCGCTTGCCAGGCAGCTTTTCTCAATCGGAGCCGATGGCAGGACAACGCCTCTCGAAACGATTCCGACGCCCGGCGGCCTGCTCCAGGCAAACCGCATGGGGATGATCATCGGCAGATCCGCCTGGCTGAATCTCTCGCCCATCAACACGAACAACGTGGTGTTCGCAAAATTCGACCTGGCTCCTTGAAAAACGACACTTAACAATCGGCGCGCTCATGCCGATGGAAATAAAGCGACATCATTGATCACCCGCCAGCGACGACAGGGACGTCGAACAGCAGGGGGGTCGCCGGGAAGCCGGCAGGGTCGCAGGAAACCAAAGCAAGGAGCGCGCCCAGTGTGGAATAAATTAAGAGCTCGACACTACACATTCCTCGTCCTGCTCTCGATCGTGAGTCTGGAAACTTCCGCCATCGCCATCGATCGATATCTCAGCAAGGGTGATGATGTTGCGTTTGAAGTCGAAGGCCGTTTCCGCAATAACGCTTTTGTAACGCGCTTCCAACAGGCTGATGCACGTCAGAGCGCGGTCCCCGCAACCCTGTCCCAGGTCGCGCAGGTGGCACAGGCCGCCGAGGTTCGCGCGGCAGCCGCAAAGGCTCTTCATGCACAGCGCGGGATGGCCATGGGAGTCAAAGCGATCGCGGGTGTGCCCGCCCCGGCGAGCAAGGCCATTCCCGCTTTTGACCGCTGGGTCGACTACTCGGTCAAAAAGGGCGATTCCCTCAAGGCCATCGCCGATATGTTCGGCACGAAGTCAGACATGCTCCAGCAGGCGAACGGTCTGAACGGCGCAGGACTCAAGGCCGGCCAGAAGCTCAAGGTCCCCATGATCGACACCCGGATCGCCTACACGGTTCGAGCGGGCGACTCGCTCAACAAGATCGCAAACCGCTTTGGAACTGGGATTCCCGAGCTGATCCGCGAAAACAACCTGAAGAATCATGTCCTGATCGAAGATCAGAAGATCTATATTCCCATGCCCCTGAAGAAGGAACTGTCAATCGCCAGAAGCGATGCGACGCAGGCGGTCATCGCTCCGCCGCTGATCAAGATCGACAAGCCGACAGGCAATCTCGCGATGGTCAAGGGCCCGTCCCTTCAGATCGCGGCCGCCACTCCTGACAAGCCGAATCTGACCCTGACCCAGAACGATGCTCCCGTGAAGCAGGCTCCTGCCGTCGCTCCCAAAGCACAGGCAGTCGCAGCCGCCGTGGCAGCTCCCGTCGCCGCACCGATTCTCCTGCCTTCGGTCGCAAAAGCGCTCGCCGCCAAGCCGATCGTTGCTGCCAAATCCGGTGTTCAACCGGCTGTCGCACTCGCCCCGGCAGTGAAAACCATTCCCGCGGCACAGCAGATGGCCGCAACCCCGGCCCTACCGGCTGTTCAGACGGCGCAGGCAGCAAAACCGGCCGTTCCCGCCCAGAAAGCAGCGCTGGATGCAGATACCAAGATTGTCAGCCACACCGTGAAGAATGGGGAGAATCTGGCCACGATCGCCCGCCAGTATAGAACCTCGATCTCGGATATCCTTTCCCACAACACGCTGAGCAACTCGTCCCTCAAGTCGGGGCAGCAGGTCAATGTGCCCGTAAACAAGAAATTTTACCGGGTCATGCAGGTCACTTCGCGTCGGGCAGATGTCAGCACCAGAATGTCCATGCCGGTTCGCGGCAGGATCTCTGACAGCTATGGCTGGCGCAATCATCCCGTATACCGCAAGCGCCTGTTCCACGCCGGAATCGATCTCTCGGCCCCCCGCGGCTCTCAGATTTCCGCTGCCATGGCCGGAACGGTCGTCTACGCCGGCTGGCTTTCCGGATACGGCAAACTCGTCGTCATTCGTCATGCAAACGGTCTTTCGACCCGTTACGGCCACTGCAGCTCGATTCGCGTCCGCCGCGGCCAGACGGTCAAAGCCGGTCAGTCAATCGCCGGAGTCGGTGCCACGGGCGTCGCAACAGGCAACCATCTGCATTTCGAGGTTCGCCGCAACGGCCGCACGGTCAATCCGTCTCCGATGCTGTTCGGACGCTGAAAAAGGGAGGGCGGACCACCGCTCGAGCCGCCATGCAACGCCCACCGCCAAAACAGCCGGGCTTTATGCCTCCGCGAAGTCCGTTCATCGCCAGAGCTCTTCTCGGAACTCTGGCGGTGTCCGTGTTTTTCCTGGGCTCGGGTTTTTCGGGAAGCAGCATCCAGACCTGGCGGCGTGACGACACGCTGGTCAAGGAACCCATGTCGGCACCATCCGTGCTGCCGGGGATCTACACGAACTTCAACCCGCGCAATATTCCGGAGTTGCAGCAGATGCGCACGATTCCGGAAACAGGTACCGACGATCTGCCGCAGATGCCTACGCATGGGCAGGACGAGCTGTCTGGTTCGCACCGCGTGCCGTTTTTCCCGGCTTCAACCGTGAAACCGCCTGAAACGGGAATCAGCCTGCCGGTGACGGACCGCATGCCCCCGGGCTACACCGATATGAACGAAAGCGAAGATCAGCTTGTCTTCAACTCGAACCTGTATACCGACACCAGCTTTTATGCCAACTCGGTCAACAAGGCCACGTTCAACTCAAGTATCGACCAGGGCACCTTTTACGAGCAGAATCTGCGGTATGAACTGTTCACGACCAGGCACAACGGAGACTCGCTGTCGCTGGTGACCGACACCACTCATACCAACGACAAACGAGCCTACAAAGACGGCTTCACTCTCAACCAGCTGACTCTGGAGTCGCGCACGCCGCGTTCCCTCATGGCGTTCGGTCACTCGTATCCGGAATTTTCGAACTATACGATGAATCAGCAGGTGATGGGCTTTTACGGGGCCCAGAAGTTCGACAACACCGAGGTGCGCGGCTTCACCGGCTACAGGGCCGTCGAAAAGGATGACATCAAGAATCCGCGGTTCATCGGCGGCGTGCGTTTGGAGCACGCCTCCGACGAGTCGGCGGTGATCGGTCTGAACGCCGTCACTTCCAAGGACGTTCATGAAAGTCCGGGCTCGGACCAGGACCTGCCAACTTCGGCAAACCGCGTCTACTCGATGGATGTGAACCTGCGTCCGACGGAAAACATCTATGTGAGTGGCGAATACGCGGGCAGCAATACGGATTTCGACCGGCGCGACGACACCGGCAACCAGAAGGGGCAGGCATATCGCGCAGCCGCCTCCTACGGTCGCGAGAATTACAAGGTCGAAGCCGGCGTCGAAGCCGGCGACACCGAGTTTCTGAGCGCCATCGGCGAAGGCCCGCGCGACGAGCGAGCCTACTACGCCCGTGTTTTTTACGAGCTGAACAGGTATATCTCGACCCGTTTCGGCAGCCGGAACTCGCGCGACAATCTTTCCAACTACAAACGTGCGACGCTGGTTCGCGACCAGCCGGAGTTCCAGGTCACGCTCAAACCCAGCGATTATTACCGCGATCTGAGAATCGATCTGTATTTCCAGCCGCTGCGCGAGTATTCGGACAACGGCGACTTCGTCGACCGGTATCGCGACCTGCTCTGGATGGAGCTGAATCACAAGGCGGGCGCGATGCGTTACTACGCCGGTCTCAGCTCCACGATCGACAAGGACAAGATTCAGAATCTCAACGACCGCGACATCAGCAAATATGACATGAAGCTCACCTGGGACTACGACGCCATGAGAAACCTGTATGGCCTTGTCAGCCGCGAACAGCTCAGCTACAAGCGGGCCGGCGGAAGCGATGTCACGCAGATCTACGGGCTCGGCGGCCGGTCGCAGTTTCACGAGGATGTCACGCTGAATCTCGATTACACGCATGAACGGCTCGACCCGGGCCGCACCGCCGTCGATTCGACACATGACCGCGTAAACCTGGCGCTGACGAAGGAATACAACAACATGGCCCGTATGATCCTGAGTTTCGAAGGGTCGAACAACGCCTTCGGCGTATCGGGCCTGGAGTATGCCGATTATTCGGCGCGGCTGCGGTATCTGAGGTCGTTCTGATGAAGAATGCAAAGCTATGCCGTGTATGTCTCTTGCTCTTTATTTTGTTTATCTGCGTGGCACGGCCGGATGCGGCGGGCGCCGCGGCGAATCCGGATCTTGCCGCTTCGGTCAGCACGGACGGATACGTGCGGGATCAGCTGGTTCTCGTCTTCAGCGACGGTCCGGTCTACTTCAACCACGCCGACCAGGCGGGCTGGAAGCGGACAGCGCAGCGTCAGATATTTATCGACGGGGACGGAATCAGGACGGGGCCGCACGGGTATGCCGTGATCTCCTGGTCAACGGACAACCTGCTGCTCATCAAGCCCGACTCGGGTGTCCGCTTCACGCTGAAGCCGGCCGGATCCACGCCGCGATTGAGCGTGCGGGTTCACGCGGCCGCGCTGCTTGTCGCGGCCAGGGAGTCGCAGAGCGTTGAAATCGAAGGACGCCATGGAAATCTGTGGGTCACCAATGGCGAGGCGACCTACCTGTCGAACGAAACCCGCGATCAGCTTCGTGCGGTTCGCGGCAAGGCGGAATACCGGCCGACCGGAGCGGCTGAACCAACGGGGGTTCCGGAGGGATACGGCCTCGATGTCGACCAGCACGGCCAGATTTCAGCCCTGACCGCCTACGATATGCGACGCGAGTATGATGACTGGCGCCGTTTCAACACCTGGCTCCGCAATTTCGATACGCTTCACCAGAAGCTTTCGACGGAAATCGCCTACCGTATCGACACGGTTCAGATCAATAATCGTTTCGTCGGCACGATGGAAACGGATCAGGACGGATACCGGATCATCGATCCGGGTGCGGAGGCGGCGCCACGAACGCTTCACGTGAAACTGAAGCTGACCCCCTACCCCAGGCCTGCCGACAGATTTGAACTGTATATCAACAAGGATCTCGTTTACGCGCTCAGAGAAGGCCGGGATGGGTTTTTCGAAGTCAAGATTCCGACTCCGACGTTCCCGGAACTGTTCGCGACGATTCATTATATCGATTCCCTTGGCAGGCGCGACCGCATTTTCCATGAACGTTTCGTCATTTATAACCGCCACCGGAAAATCGATGAGATCAGGGTCTTTCTGCAGCAGCTGTCAATGGCGATGGCACGGCGCGACAACATCTTCCTGCGGGATCACATTTCGCGCGAGTATCGCGACTGGTTCGGCAACTCCTGGTTTGATTTCGTGAAGATGTTCGATGATTCCCTGCGCGATTATCGCGATATCAGGCTGATTCTGCATCCGCACACGTTCAAGTTCAAGGGCGAACAGGTGCTGGTGAACATGAATTACAGGCTTTCGGCCCTTACCGGCAACTGGAGCTGGCGATACGAGGATGCCGGCTCCGAGCTGATGACTCTCTCGTTTGAGAACGGGGAGTGGCGGATCAGGTCGAAAGCGAAGGGGCTGTTTTTCCAGCGGATGAAAGTCGCGGTGGATCTGCGTCTGGGCATTCTGCGCGGCCGCGTGACCGATGAGCGTTCCGGCTCCCCGATCGTCGGAGCGACCGTGAAGATCCGTCAGAGAGGGTTCAAGACCCTCACGGACAGCATGGGAGAATATATCATATATAATATACCAGCCGGAACATATGACATGGAAATATCGAAGAACGGGTATGGGACGCTGACCGCGACACGGGTCGAGGTAGCCCCGACCGGACAACGATATTGAAGGGCCGAATCACGGATAGGCGCAGATGAACGCCGATATTCACACCGGGACACGAGGTGTTTTCCCCCGCAACCGTTTGGTATGGGCTGTGTTGGACCGGCATCATGCGTGGGTGGAGGGGATCTGAGGACCGCTCTCCTGGGCAGGATGACCTGAAGGGAATGATGAAGATGCGAAACAGATTCTGGATACAGCTGGCGGTTCTGCTTGGGTTGACGGCAATGATGTCGGGCTGCGGCGGAACGGGTGCAACGGGCGGCGGCAACGATACCTCCGGCCTGCTGACAGGCAGGGTTCCGGTTCTTTCCGGCAGCGTTGTTTTGATTCGCGGAGCGGACGGGGCGACGCAGGAAGTCGCCGTAGACACGGAAGGCCGGTATACCGCATCGCTGCGGCCCGGAGCTTACAGCGTGCTGCTGAAGACGACGGACGGCAAGCTGACCCTGGTATCCCAATCCGTCAGCATTGAAGACAACATGACGGTGAGTCTGCTCGATGTGAGCCTCGTGCCGCTTCCACAGGTGGTTTCGGTTTCCGTGCCGCTTGTGGAGCATAATTCCGCGATGATCGAGTGGATCAGCGACATTGATGCCGACGGTCGCATCGAGTATGGCACGGATGCGCGATACGGCTACACGACCTATACCGATACGGAGCTGAAGACGCGGCATCGCGTTCAGCTTCACGATCTGCGGCCTGACACGGCCTATCATTTCCGGATCGTGGCAAGCCGCTACGGCCTTGAAGCAGCCGAGACCTATTCGAAGGATTATATGTTCACGACGGAATCCTTACCGGCAGGCCAGCTCTGAATCAATAGGCATGAAAAGCGAGCCTCAGCAGGTCGGTGTCCGAGAGAAAAGGCGTGCCGGCCGGGTTCATCCAGCACAACGGGAAGCAGCGCAGGACGCGGCGGGGAAGATCCCGGATGACTCTGCGGCCAATCGCCGCGAGCAGCTCGGGGCGCGGGTCGAATCCCGGATCGAGCTGCAGAAGGACGCCCCGGAGAGTGAACCAGGCTTTTCTGAACAGCAGGAGATTCTTCGGAAACCTGAATCCATCCATGACGAGTCGGTCAATCAGCGTCAGCGACGCTTCGAATGCATCGCCGGCATTTCGCGGGCGGGAGCCGAGCGTCGTCCGTATGTGGCCCTCGAGGCGCGCAGCCGAACCTGAAGAGGCAAAAAGCACCGCCAGGGCGCCCTTCAAAATACGGGACTCGCAGAGCATGAATCCCATCATCAGATCCCGCAGGCCGCGTCGATGCCGACGATCCAGAATGCCCGCCTGGCTCCAGTCGATAACGCCGATCGCCCAGCCGGTTCCGCCGGATACAGGCAGTGCAAGCAGATTTCCGGCGTGAGGATCGCCGTGGATAAGCGCCTGATCCGAGTCGGAAAGCATCGGCGCAATGATGAGAGCCCGAAAAGCCTGTGAAGCCAGTTTCCGTCGCACGAAGCGATCAGCCGCAACTTCCGGCAGCGGCACCCCGTCGAGCCGTTCCATGGCGGTAACGGACGGCGTCGAGAATGGGAACAGCGCGGGAATGCGGATTTCGCGGGCATCCCGATACTGCAGTGCCGCCAGAGCAATATTGCGCTGCTCACACGAGGGATCCGTTTCCGCGGCGAGGGCATCACGCACATCGCAAAGAACGCCGATATAGTCGATTCCGAGATCTCCATACCGCTCTCGTCTTCTCGCCAGCCAGGCCGCGAGAGCCTCAAGCGCCGGAAGATCCTCGGCAAGGCGGCTGACGGCGGAAGGCTTGACGAGCTTTGCAACGCCGCGTCTGCCGGCGCCGCCACCCATTCCGACCCATCCAAAGGGGATCACGGCACCCACGCTGGCTTCGGCCAAGATATCGGCATCCCAGGCAAGCTCAGCCCCGATCGGCCCTCTGGCAAGCTCACCGGCGGCTCGTTCAACGAGTTCACGGACGGACGCATCACCTGCCTGCGTTTCGAGGGTCACAAGCCACATCCGGAAAGCCGGATCCAGATGTTCGTTCCGGGCAACCATCTGTCCGATTTTGTGCAGCACGGGAAGTTCGCGGGCCAGCACGGCAAGGCGTCTTCCGGGAGTCGACGTTTCAGGCATCAGGAACTGGCCCACGAGAAGCCGCGCCAGCCGTCCTCGATCCAGCCGCATCAGCAGAAACTCGACACTGTCAAGCACCAGCGGACGGAATCGGCTGTACACCGCCGGAACGACCTCGCTGAAGGCACATTCGTCAATCAACTGACGGACGATCGCACCGCGACGGGACTCCAGGTCGGCGGCAGCCAGAACGTTTTGCAACGCAACATCCCGTTCACCGGCGGATAAGGATTCAAACCCGGAAATGGCCATCGGCACGAGTATCCTGAGTGTCGACAGGGGCGTTGATCCGAGATACGGCGTTACATCCATGCGTCGTTCACCATGCCATTCCAGTGTAAACGGAAGCTGCCGGCAACGCAGCGTCAGATGATCGCGAACAGGCGAAGGGCGTCGGTTTTGCCTTTCAGGGAGACGGGCTCCAGAGCTTCGAGGCGCACGTCCGGCTGAAGTTTTTCAGCAACGTCCGAGGAGGCGATGATGGAGGTCAGGGGACGGCCGGCGGCGGCGGTGCAGAGCCTGGCCGCCGTATTCACCGAGTCGCCGATGACGGTGTAATCGATCCGGCCTTCACACGAACCGACTTTTCCGGAGATCGCGGGCCCGAAATGGATTCCGATATCGGTGCGAAGCGCATGAAGACCGGCAGCAGCCCGTTCCCGGTTCAGGGCTTCCTGGGCGGCCATCATCTCCCGGGCGGCATGCACGGCGCGTTCCGCCGGGTGAGCGGAGCCTTCGCGAACGAAGAAGACGGCCATGATCGCATCGCCGATCAGCTTGTCAATACTTCCGTCATGTGCCCGGATCGCCGGGTCGAGGCGGGAAAAGTAGGTGTTCAGCAGCTCGATGACCGTTTCCGGCGAGTTGTCCTCAAGCAGCCTGTCGAACCCGTGCAGGTGCGAAAACAGGATCGCGACTTCACGCCGTTCCCCCCCGAGTTCAAGGCTGGTTTCGTCGTCCTTGCGCACTTCATCCCAGACCTGGTCTGAAACCAGCTGTCTCATGCGCTCCCGATGGCCGAGTTTTTCAGCCATCTGGTTGAAGGTGGCCGCAAGCCGGCCCAGCTCGTCATCAGAAGTCACGGGAGTTCTCGCATCAAAACTTCCACGGGCTATTTCACCGACGAATGCGGTAAGTGCGGCCACCTGATCGACAAGGCGCCGCGAAAGGAACGAAGCACAACCGATCATCCAGATGACGCTCCATATCAGCATCAGGGCCAGGAACTGAAGGATCGTGCGCCGGCCCTCATCGAGAAGGGCCGCATCAGCCCAGCCCATCAGCAGATACCCGCCGAGCTGGTCGGGAAAGAAGCCCGTGACGAGCGCCTTCCGGCGGTCGATGGCGAAAAACGTCGTTTCATGCGCTCGAAAGGACTGAACCCGGTAGAAGAGGTTCAGCAGTTCCGGCTGGCGTTTCATGGTATGAGGGAGAAGGCTGCCGTCGTTTCCGAGCGCCGCAATGCGGACAGCCCCATATTCGCCCGCCGCCGAACGGCTGGTCACCTGATCGATGAACGGCCGCGCGAACTCCGTCTCATCGAAGGCATACCCGACCAGGCCGCGAACCTCCCCCTTTGCATCGAACAGATACACATATCGGGTCACCATGTTCCGCTTCCCGATCCGCACCCGGTTGATGATTCCGTTGGCTCTCGCGGCATTCGACAGGGCCCGCTCGAGATCTTCCCCCTGGATCAGCGGCTGGCTCCTGAACAGCGTCTCGGGAACGGGCTTTCCACGGGCTTCGAGCATTCTGGCAAGCAGCAGGCGCAACAGAACCGGGTAATCGCCGCTCTTATGAATCGATGGAATGCCGCTTCCGTGACGCAGTTCCCGGCCGTCGGCCGTGGTGAGGAAAATCTCGTATCGACGCAAACCGGCAGTAAAGGATGCGACGCATGAATCGAGCGGGCCACCGGAAGCTATCGCACTCACGATCTCAGACTCGAACCGTTCGAGTCGCTGCTTCCGCTGTTCCTGAAACTCTTTATAAGACGAGTCGACGGCCGAGAGCGTTCCGTTGAGCAGTCCTTCCCATCTGTTTTTCTCAAGGCGGGCCGTTTCCCGTGAGCGCTCCCAGCCGAATCCGCAAAGCATGACCACCGGCAGGACCGCGGTGATGAGAAACATGACCACCACCTGCGTCCGAAGGGACAATGCCGGCGGATTGTCCTGCATCCAGATCCGCCATCCGAGAGCAAGCAGGGCAAGCACGGCCAGGCAGGCGGTGCCCCTGATCGGTGACGACCAGCCCGCGAGACGACCGTCGAGTCGATCCCGGCCGATTCCGACAAGGGCGTATCTCCCGTTTTCGTGGGGAATATAGCGTGCCATCCACAATCCGTCGGGTGTTTCCATTTCGGTCTGATTCCAGAGAAGTCGTGAAAGCACCTGGTCCGATGGCCGCAGGGTGCCGAGCCGGGCTTCACTGACCACACCCTGACGGCCCTTTCTGATGATCATCGCCTGATCGGGACGAAACAGAAGGTTCGTGATCGAGTCGCGCGCGATGCGGTGCGATGGCAGTTTCAACGGGTCAACGAGCACCCAGATCCCGCCAAGTCCTCCGGAGCCGCATGGCACGACCCACGAAAGCCTGAGCTGATAGCGATCGAGAAAATACTGCGGCAGTCCATCCGTGCTCGCCAGATCCGCGGGGGACGTGAAGCTTCCATGCATGCTCCGGCAGATCCGCTGCGCCCGGTCGCTGCGTGCGAAGGAGGCTTCTCCGGCCGTTTCTCCCGTAACGAGTGTCACGACTTCAGCCCAGAGCATCTCCCGGGTTCGGGCGGGTTCGCTGCCGGACTGCCAGACCAGCCGGCCGTCAGAGTTGAACGAAAACACGTCAGCCGCGGGAAACAGCTGCCGCATGGCCCCGCCTGCCGCCTCAATGGTTTTCCCCTTCCATGTTCGCGTCCGCAGCGCCCGGAAAAGTCGTTCGGCGTGCTGGCGCATCCAGCGAACGCGGTTGAACCGCTCGGCCATATCCAGAACCGTCGAGGTCAGCGAAGCGGCCACATCGTCGTGCGCTTCCTGGACGGATCGGTCAAGGTACAGATTGAATGCGCCGAGAAAAACCGCCAGTGCCGTCAGCGTAACGACCACACAGGCGAGAAACATGCCGGGTCTTTTCCGGTTCGGATTTTTCACGGGAATCGTGTTCATATGGCCGCCTCAGTATACCCGATCCGCCGGTTCCCAACGATCTCGAACGCCTGCCCGTCCTCGAAATCCGCAACCGCCACCGGCTCACGGATGAAATCCGGGCCGATCAGCCCGGCGGTCTGCTTCGAGATGATGACTTTTGTGTGCCTGCCGTATCTGCTTGCCGCCTCGAGTCTGGCCGCACTGGTCACGGCGGATCCGATGACGGTGAAATCCTGTCTTCCGCCGGCTGCGCCGACTTTTCCGGAAATCACCCGTCCGAAATGGATTCCAATGCCGTTCTCGATGAGGAACTCCCTGCGGGCCGCCCTCGCCTCATTCATTTCAGCGAGTTTTTTTCGCATCGCCAGCCCGGCGAGCACCGCCCGTTTCGCGGGGTGCTCCAGGCCGGCGTGGATTTTGAACACAGCCTGTATGGCATCCCCGATCAGTTTGTCGATCTCCCCTCCGAATCTCTGAATGACGGCGTCCATCGCGGTGAAATACTCGTTCAGCATGGCCGTCATCCGGGCCGGGGTCTGTTTTTCCGAAAGGCTTGTAAACCCGCGGATGTCGGAAGATAATATAGCAACATCTATATAACAGCTTTTCCCGGCGTTTTCGGACATGCCGGATTCGGTTCCGGCCCATGCCGATTCGGAAAGGAACCTGCGCATGCGCTCCCGCTGTCTGAGGCCGTCGGTCATTTCCAGAAACGATATTCCAAGCACGGCCAGTTCGTCTTTTCCCCGGACTGTGAGGTTCAGATCGAGAGAGCCCTCCCCAACGGATTCGGCCGCCTTCTGAAGCATCTGGATCGGCTCCAGAAGCCGTCTCGAGAGATAAACAGCCACTCCGACGGCCATTCCAACGGCGAGCAGAACGCCGGCGCATGCAAGAACAAGGAGCCATGCCGTTTCCCGTTTCATCTGCCCGAGAGGCATGCGTGCGGCCAGAACGCCCAGCTGCAGATAACTTGGCCTGCTGGTCAGCACCAGATACGGGCCGTCCGGAAACTCGACGCGCGACCCGGCAGGCGAGCCTGTCTGCTGCGTGCGGACCGCGAGCCGGAGAAACTCGCGTGGAACGCTCGGAAGTTTCGGGTCGACCACGGATCTGTTGATCCGGTAGAGATCCCAGTTCCGCTGCTTTCCCTGGCCGGAGTTTATTTTCGTATTTATATATTCTATCGAATCGTTTCCCAGGGTGGTTCCGCCGACCAGCAGCCCCGCGATGCGTTCGTTCCGCAATCCGTAGGCATTGCAGAACAGCAGGGCCGTTTTATTGGACAGCGTCATGTAGGCGATATGACCCAGCTGGTTGAAAAGTTCCTTCAGGGGCACGGCATCGCCGATCAGCTCATGGACCGGCAGCGAAAGCCTGTCTTTTTCCGAAGCGCCGTCAGAGGCCGCGGCATCGCCCGAGGCGGAACGCATTTCGGCAAAGATGTCGCGCAACATTCGCGTCACGATCGCCGAACTGATCAGCAGCCCCCGTTCGGTGGGGGTTCCGCTCGATCTGACGCTGAAATCCGACCTGTTTCCCCGCGCCGGATCGCGCGCCTCGATATTGATCACTTCGGTGCAGCTGGCGACGTAGGAAACGGCACTTTTGATGTTTTTCCCGGGGTTGCCGGCAATCTCACGCATCAGGAGATTGAAGCGGTACTGGTATCGCTCAAGAACGTCCCTGAATCCTCGATCGAGCGCCGTCATGGCGCTTCCGGCCTTGGTCTCCCACTCAACCCGCCGGACGGCTTCGAGATCGAGAAGCCGCATCGTTCCCTGCAGAACCGAAAATCCGATCGGAACCATTCCGGCAAGAAGGAAAACCATGGCCGTGCGGGTTCGCAGAGAGCCAAAACCGGTGCCGGCGAGAATTCCCGACAGAAGCCATGAAGCAGCTGCCGCCGTCAGGATCAGGAGGATGAGAGCGGCTCCGAAGCTGGTGCTCCTTCCGGTCCAGAACGATTCCGGTCGAAACAGCACAAGTCTGCCGGCGGCATGCGGCAGAAGATTTCTGACGACGGCAAAGCCGCCGGCCACAGGGACAACACGATTTGGGTGATCGAGCAGTTCCGGGGGCGGCAATTCCGGCAGCCGACCGCTTCTGACAAGCCATTTTCGCCCCGTCTGATCGAGAATTCCGAGACCGGCGGCATCTTCCTCGGATGGCCGGCTTATGGCTGCCCACTTGTGATACGAAGCCGGCGGAATCGCGTCGAGCGGCACCCTGATGATGGCGCCGATTCCATAGTTGCCATTCGTCTTGTCGAGCTGGCACCTGAATGCCGAAACGGCCAGGGGATGATTGTTTCTGTCCTGGATGATCGAACCGAAATACATCGAAGAAATCAGATCATCAAGGGAGCCCCTGGAGCCGAACCATTCCAGAACTGCCGTTGATGCGCTTGCCATGAGAGCCGGATCGACCGGCGCCGCCTCCCCGACATTGTTCTGTCTGAAGCGTCCCATCAGACCGCGCCAGATCGTGCCGGCCGTCTCGGGATTTTCATCAGGCGGACACAGAACGGGAGTTGCGGAATCATCGAACAGGTTGATCCGTACGACCCGCGGGTCATGAGCGGCGGGAACCATCTGTCCGAGAGCATTTCGCACGATGGATTCAAAAATCACCGGATCCCTCGACGGATAATTGCTCATCTCTTCGGAAATGATCGACTCCAGCGGCGCCAACGGGGAAATGGACGCCTCCACCCGATCAAGCGCCATGGCCAGAATCTGCCTGGCGTTCTCGAGTTCGCGGCGCTCCGCGTCATCGCGATACGACAGGAACCAGCCGATCATGATGAATACCGGCAGCATCGCCAGGGAAGCCAGAATCAGTCTTGTCTGTGCAAGTCCTCTCCCGCCGCCGCTTTGCCGTTCGTTGCTCATGACAGGCGGTCCAGCTCGAAACATGCCGTCGGCGTGGGCACGGCAAGCCTGTTCCAGGTAAATCCGCTTTGCAACAGTCTTGCGACGGCGGAGGAAACGATGATCTTCGTCGCGGATCCGTGCCGGCTTGCGGCTTCGCATTCGGCAGCCCCGGAAACGACGTTTCCGACGATCGTCAGATCGCGGCGTCCCTCCGCCGCTCCGACCAGTCCACGCACGGCCACCCCGGTGTCGATGCCGATCCCGTTCTCAACGGGGAACCTGCCGGCGGCTTTTCTGGCCGCATTGAACCGTGCAAGAGCCTCGCGCATCCCGACGGCTGCCAGAACCGCCCGTCGGCAGTGATCGGCGGCCTCTTCCCCGGCACCCCCGCAGAACACAGCCGTAACGGCATCCCCGATAAAACGGTCGACATCGCCGCCATGCCTGCGGATCACCCGTTCCATGCCGGTGAAATACTCATTCAGCATCGCGACCATCTCTCCTGCGGAATGGCGTTCCGAAAGCGTTGTAAAACCGCGCAGATCGCTGGTCAGCACCGTGACATCCGTTCGGACGGCGGAGACACCGCCGGCCGACGACTCCCAAGCGGCCGCCGAAAGGAACCGTCTCATGCGTTCCCGCTGCCGGAGCCCCTCGACCATCTCGTTGAACGACGCGGCAAGCCTGGAAAGCTCGGTCGCCCCCCCGACAGGCAGCGCGACGCGATCATCACCGGCGGCAACGAGCATTCCGGCCCGGCTGATGGCCGTTACGGGACCGGCAATTCTCCGGTTGAGCATCACGGCCGCCAGGACAACCGGGAGAAGCGCCAGCAGAACGCCCCCGAAGATTCCCCAGGTCTGGTGTCTGTAGGTGTCTTTCACCGTTTCATACGGCAGCGTTCCCACAAATGCGGCATCGGAAATGAAGGAGGAGGGCCTGAGGACAGCCAGCTGCGCGACGCCGTTGACGTTCACCATCTCCTCAATGTTCCCCCGGCTGCCGATCGAATCTATCCCCATCCGTATCAGTTCGGGCGAAGAGTTGTGTTCATCCGGGTAAAACAGGGAATCATAGATCATCTGCACCTGTATTCCGCTCGATCCTTCGAAAGGAATGATTGTTTTGCCGAACCGCTTGATTTCATCATTCGGCGTGACGACGACGCACACGGCGCCGATCGCATTTCCAGCGGCATCCGTCAGCAGGTCCCAGAATGTCGTGACGGCCCTCTCAAAGAGCTCTCCCTGCAGAATGCGCCCCCTGGAGCGCATCATATCCAGCATCGGGGTGCCCTCCCCCAGCAGGTCACCGGCATCCATCCTGATATGGTTCGCATCGGCCGGCAAAGAGTGAATCCTGGTGGCTGCTTCGACGACAGGAAGAAAAAGAAGTTCTCCGATCCTGGCGATGCCGTTGATAAATGTCTGACTATAATATCTGCCTTTTTCTCTCCGCCAGACCCTGCCGTCGGCCGAATAGCATACGGCATAATATCCTTTTCTGTCATCTTCCAGAATCGCCCGGATCTCATCAGGCCTGTTCCTGCTCAATGCCGATGAAAGATCGTCCGTCGTTTCCCGGAGGGTGGACTGGAGGGATTCGATGTGATTTCGAAACATCTTATCCTCACGCTCCACCCGCTGATGCAGCCGGGTATTCCAGAATCGACGGGCGGATTCGGCCGATTCGGCGGCAGTTGATACCCCGATGCAGAGGATCGTGCCCAGCGGAATCCAGGACGCAAGGAAAAACATGCCGAGAATCCGGACCTGCAGCGTCATGCCGGCCTGTTCCCGTCCGGTGGCAATGCTCCCGATACGGCGTCCCGCGAATCCGGCGAGAAAAAGACAGCAGCCCCCCGCCGCCAGGCGTACCCAGACAGGAATGGCCGCAACAGCGCCGGGCCGGCAGCCCAGCGCAAGAATCCGCCCACCGGGAAGGCTGAATGCCATGAAACTGCCCTGCGGCGTCAACGTTGTTTTGCCATTGTCCGGTGTGAGGCCAAGGCGGCGCCAGTCTGCGCCCTTCAGACGATGAGTCGCCGGCGAAACCATCCGGTTGCCGCGCTGAATGGCGCAAAAATCCACGGCCACCCTCCGCACCAGCCCCGCGATTCTCCGCTCCACGAAGAGAGGGTCCATCGCATCGGTCCGGAAGTATCCCATCCGCCCGGACCTGTTGTCACTCACCTCGAGGTCATCCCTGATCAGGGAAATCCGTGAGCCACTGCCGTCCGCCTGGACGGTCTTCGTCCTGAAGGTATACGAGTGCCACAGATCCATCAGATCGACGAAGGGCGAGAACATTCTGTGCGCCGCGGCCAGACCGGCCTTCAGAACGTCCCTGTCGGCCCGGCTTATCGGTATGTTCTGCTCCTGCCAGCACCGAAGGATTGCACCGTTCCAGATATTCTCGACATCCCTGGTCTCTTCGGGCGTCGTGATGGGCTCCACCAGCCGTCCCCGGGAGTCGAACCGCCAGATGCGCACGGCGCCGGGCCGGCCCGCCAGGCGCTCTTTCCAGCGTGGTCCGAGGGCCGCGTCGAGTGCGCAAAAAAGGGGATTATCCGAAGTCGAGAAAGCGGGGTTCCGGCCCACGGAGTCAAAAAACCTGTCCACATCAGCCGCTTCCCTGAGCCGTCGTGCGGCTTCACGAAGCCGGACCGAAGCATTGAACCGGTCGTTTTCGATCGTCTTTTGAACCGCCCACTCGGTCAGACCGCAGAAGAGCAGCACCGCGATGACGATTCCGGCCTGAATCGCATGCGCAGTCAAGGCCGATTTTCCATAGGAGGCCTGGAGGGTATGCATCACCGCCCATTCTACCGCTTGCCGTGCCGTTCGTCATCGCCGTCAAACGCCGCATCAAGAGCCGATTCCGCCATACCCCTCAGAGCGATCGGCAGATCGGCCGATACTAGAGAACGGGGACATCGCATCCCGCAGATCATCATATCCTTTCTTCCGGAGGCGGATACAGCAATGAACGCATTCTTCGTCGGAATCGGCGGCATGGGCATGAGCGGCCTCGCCAAGATCCTTCACACGGCCGGGAACAAAGTCGCAGGCTCTGATCGCGCACTCGATGGGGATTACTGTCGCAGACTGCGCGAACTCGGCGTCACGCTGTATTCTCAGGATGGAACCGGGCCTCGCCGCTTTCTGGAAGAAACCGGACTTCAAGCCTCCGATGTCGTCATCGTCAAATCGACGGCCGTCGAGGACCAGGTGCCTGATATCGTCACGGCGCGTGAACTCGGTATTCGTGAAATCATGCGTTCAGACCTGCTTGCGGACATGTTCAACTCGTCCCGCGGCATCGCGGTCGGTGGCACGGCCGGCAAGACGACCACGACCGGGCTCATCGCGTGGGTACTGAAATTTGCCGGACTCGATCCCTCCTGCGCCGTCGGCGGCATCATGTCGGGTCTCGAAACGAATGCCTTCCGCGGAAGCGGCAAGGATTTCGTCATCGAAGCCGACGAGTCAGACGGCTCGATCGTCAAATACCGGCCCTATATTTCGCTGATAACGAACGTTTCGCGCGACCACAAGTCGCTCGACGAGCTCAAGGATCTGTTCGGCCAGTTTCTGGCACACACGGACGCGGCCGGCGCATGCATCATCTGCGGCGATGATCCGTATCTGCCCGAACTCGCGGGGCATGCCGGCGGCCGCCTGATCAGGTATGGCCTGAACGCCGGAAACGATCTTCACGCCGAGAACATCAACGTCGGAACCGGCCATGTGACCTTCACGGTCGATGGAACCCTGTTCGACACGCAGCTTCCCGGGAATCACAATATCCTGAATATGCTCGCAACGATAGCGGTTGCACGGTATGTCGGTATTCCGGATCAGGAAACAGCCGCCGCGCTGCGGGCGTTCCCCGGCATGAAGCGCCGTTTCGAGCACATCGGAACCGCCCGGGGCGTGACGATCATCGATGATTTCGCTCACAATCCGGCTGAAATAGCGGCCGCGATACGTACCGCCCGGCATGCGTCCAGGCGCCGTTTCATCGTCTACCAGCCTCACGGGTTCGGTCCGACGCGATTCACGCGCGAAGATCTGATCCGTGTTTTCAGCGATCTGAACAAGGACGAGTATCTGTATCTCGACGATATTTTTTACGGCGGCGGAACGGTCGAGAAGGACATTTCATCGAAAGACATCATCGATGAGGTCCGGCAGCGTTTTCCCAATGCGTTCTATCATGGAAACCGCGACACGATCGTCAGCGATATCGTGCGTGAAGCCCGCGATGGTGATATGGTGCTGGTTATGGGTGCCCGCGACGTCAATACGCTCTGTCGCCGCATCCTGGACTGTCTTCAATAAGGCCGAACCGCAGCCGAAAGGAATGATCATGGGCTTGCCACTCCTGTTCGCACTCCCGCCCGGAGCTCTGAGGATCGGTCTTGTCGAAGCGGAAGATGTTCACGTGGAGACTTCGCGCCCCGAGTATCTCAGGCTCATCGCCGATGAAGTAAAAAGCCGCATCGATCCGGCCTACGTCTATCCGGATCCCTTACAGAAAGGCATCAGGAGCCTCCTGAAGACATACGGATTTCACCCTTCCGGCCGCAACCGGCCGGCATCCGAGTTTCTCGTCAAGGATATCCAGATGCGGGGCGAGTTCAATCCGATCAATGTCATCGTCGATATCAACAATCATCTGTCGCTCATTTCGCATCTTCCGATCAGCATCCTGGATCTCGACAAGACCGGAGAAAAGCTGTGCGCGCGCGTCGGGATGGAAAACGAGTCGTATGTTTTCAACCGCGAGGGCCAGGAGCTGTCGCTCAAGCATCTTCTGGTGATCGCACGCTCCGAAGGAGATCTGCAGGCGGTCGGCAGCCCGGTCAAAGATTCGCAGGCCACAAAAGTGTTCGAATCGACAAAACGCGTGGTCGGAGTCGTCTACACGACGCCGGGACTCTCGCCGGATGATGAATTCAAACCGTTTCTGGAACGGTTCTGCGAACTTCTGAGAAGCCAGGCCGGGGCATCGCGCGCCTCCTGGCAGATTCTCGACCAGACCTGCTGAAATCGAAATCGACACAAAAAGCAGCACTGCATGGGAGGCAGATCATGAAAAAAAGACTGGGAGTCCTGTTTCTCTCGTTCCTTCTCGCTCTGGCAACCGCCGGCTGCTCTGAAGAGGGCAAGCTGGAGGACCTCATGAATTCGAAGGATGCGGATGTCCGCAAGGAAACGGCCCTCAAGCTGGGGGAACGCGGCACATCAAATGCCCTGCGCATCCTCCAGCTTCATGAAGACGACCCTGATTTTGCGGTGCGGAACGTCGTTCTCGAGCAGGTCAAACGCATCAACAAACAGACGTTCATGAAATAACCGTCATGCCTCTGGACGAGTCATGAAAAGCGGATCTCAAAGCCTCTCAGCGTAGGCAGCTCCGTGAACGCGTCCTCGAGCAGAGCCACCTGTTCCACTTCCGCGTATCCGGGACCTTTCCGAATCACAGACAGGTAGTCATCCACAGCCGAGACGCTGCCTTCGACACAGAACTCGACCGAGCCGTCGGCACGATTTCTGACCCAGCCCGACACCCCGCAGGCAGCAGCCTGCCGCCGTGCGAAGGACCTGAATCCGACTCCCTGTACGAATCCGTGAACGATGCCGCGCACGCGGTGAAGCCGTTCAGCCGACATGTTCAGGGTCTGCTCATCGGCATCGCAGGCCCGTCCCACGATCGGAGCAGATCGCGCTGGTACAGGAACAGAATCACTGCGCGCATCCCGGTCCGTGTATGAAGCAGGCGGATCAGGCTGTAGGTGTCGTTTCGCTGGTGCGGCCCGGTCGCCGTCTGATACAGGCGTTTCTCGAGCGAGTCAGCCACGGCCGGATCCACTTTTCCCTGGGACATCGCCAGAAATTTGCGCAGATTGATTCGTTCGCTGCTCATGTGGACCAGCGTGTCTGAAACAGCCTGCCACCTCGACAACAGTTCCATATCGGCCCCCTCGATCATGTGCGGC
>CAZQYQ010000038.1:0-22479 GCA_964597625.1 uncultured bacterium | reverse complement strand
CGTCCGGCCGCTCCCATGATGATGGTTTTAATCGGTGCCATTGCTGCTTCCTTTCCTTTCAGTGTTACCCGGCTTTACTGCCAGGGAGATTCCATTTGTATCGGTCGTATCAGGGTCAGTGTCCACAACTGCCGCAGGAGTGCGACGAACAGCCTCCGCAGCTGTGACCGCCGCCATGCCCGTGATCGTGGCCATCGCCCAGGTCGAATGTCTTCGTCCCGGCTGAAGTGGCAAAATTCGAAACTTTTTTGCTGACATTCCGGCCATTGCAGATATCGCACGTAATGGTGCTCAGATCGGTTTTCATCGAGCACAGAACATCAAACGCCCTGTTGCAGTCTGAACAGAAAAATTCGTAGATCGGCATTGCAATCCCTCGCTCATCTGCAGAATCATTCGACAGATACCCTGTACGGACGGGCAATCCTAGCACATGGAAAAATGCTAGTCAATCAATACGCAAGCGAATAGATTACCCTTTGACACGATCGTGTTTGATCGTTAGACTGACTGAAGATATGGCAGAGCAAAGACCCATCACGCTGGATAACCTTCGACAGGCACTTGCACAGCCGAACACGGCAATCCGCAAGCGTGCTCTGGCAATTATCTACAACGAAGTGAAGGTTGAAGCCGCGGGTCTCCTTGAAGAGTATCTCGGCAGAGAAACGGATACCGGTCTTCAGGCTCTCGCGATCAAGGTCCTCGAAAAGCTCAAATCATTCAACGAGTCCGCCGGACAGGTTCCGACAGACCGTCTCGTCCTGCTTCTCCAGAACCCCGACCCGGGCGCCAGACTGCTCGGCCTCAGGGCAATCGCGACCCGGCGTGCGCCGGAGCTCGCCAAGATCGTTGCCAGATACTGTTCCGAAGACTCTTCAGCCGAGTCTCAGGCCCTTGTAGCGCAGATTCTGCGCAACAATCCCACTCCCGGCGCCACGCCTCTTCTGATCAAACTCGTGGCGAGCGAAACGGAAAAAATCAGGCAGGATGCGATTGAAGGAATTCTGAACATCATCACCCAATGCCTGTTTCCCGAGGTGCTCAAAACCCTTCTCGATCCCTCATCAGCCCTGAAAATGCGGGCTTACCAGCTGATAAGCAACATCAGCCGCATGAATCTTCTTGAAGCGCTCGGAGCCATGCTCGATTCGACCGAGCCTGAAACCAACCGTCTGGGTGGAAAACTGTTGCCAAGCTTTCTGAACCCGGATCTGATTCCTCTCCTGACGAAGCATGCGGCTCATCGCGACGCCGAGACCGCGGCGCTTTGCAAACGCACCCTGCTTCTGCTCGCGCAGAAAGGGCACTTCGAGGCGGTCCAGCTCCTTGAGAAGCTCGCCACAGAAGAAAACGAGGCACGGGCTTCAGCTGCTCCGAATCATCAGACCCCTCAGCCAGCCGCTCCCCCATCGGGCTTGGGATCGTTGAAACAAGGCACCACGGGAAAAGACACGGTCGGGAAAATTCAAAAGCTGATAACCGGATTTCCGGAATTCATGCAGACTCCGCTTCAGGGCATCTCGAACGCAGAGGGCGCACCACAGATTATTTTACGGCTGAAAGAGCTGTACGGCCGGGTGCGCGACATGCTTGCCGGGCCGCTGATCACCACCTTCTTCATCCGCAGCCGGCGAAGTCAGGCGCTCGACAGAGTCGCGTTCCGGGCTCTTCAGCAGGGCATTGTCCGGACGGACCTGCTGGCACTCATGAAATCCCTCGCTCCGGCATTTGAATCCTCCCGCGACGGCGGTGATCTTTATCCGATCACCATCGCCTTCCGCTCTCAGAATTCCTTCGACGATCATCTTCTTGAAAGCATGCAACTGCTCCAGGATGCGTTCCACGCTCTCGACTCGCGCACGACCGATCCGGCGGGCTTCATCACGCCGATCATCCGGGGAACGGAAGATATGCTGGCCGCACTCGATCCGATCAGGGCAAACAAGCTTGTGGTCAAATGCAACGACGCTTCGGGAATAAAGATTCTGGATTTCGTGAAAACCCCTGCGGCCCAGGTCGACCCCAGGCTGCTGGTCAACTTCGATCTGCCGATGAATGTCCCCACCCTGATCAGCGGCAATTCTTCATCCGCTGTAAGTTTCGCACCGTTTCTCAGGTTCGATCCCGGCGCCCGCTGCCTTGCACGCCATGATCCGAGCGAGCACGATCTCTGGGAATACCTGATGAACCTCCAGATTCTCGATGCCTATCTGCTCTTCCTGAAAGAAAAACCGGTCTGATGAATGTGATGAGACCATCGAGCCGCCTGCGAGGATCAGCGATGTTCTCCCGCGCTTCCGTGTCGTTTCTGATTCGTTTGTTTCTCCTGGCGATGTTTGCATTCCATGCCGTTCCGGCATTCTCCGCCGCCGGCAATCCCGAGGAGGTCCCCATGTCTGACGCAATTATAGCTCTTGTTATTGCTCCGGAAAAATTCCGCGACGAAGAGCTGTTCGTTCCCAAAGCGGCCTTTGAAAAAGCCGGATACCAGACCATCGTCGCGAGCACGCGCGTCGGGACAGCCACAGGGATGCTGGGAGGATTCGCCATCGCGACCACCGGCATCACGGACCTGGCGCCAGCTGGCATCGCCGCCCTCGTCATTGTCGGCGGGTCAGGCTCCCCTGCGCATCTCTGGGGAAATCCGGAGCTTCATTCTCTCGCCGTGAAGATGGCAGCCGCGGGCAAACCGGTCGCCGCAATCTGTGTGTCCCCGGCCGTCCTGGCACGCGCCGGAGTCCTCAAGGGACGCAAGGCGACCGTTTTCACGGACAACGCCTCGATCGCCGAGCTCAACAAGCACGGTGCGATATACGAGGCAAAACCATGCGTGGTCGATGGCAACATCGTCACGGCAAACGGCCCTGAAGCTGCCGCAGAGTTTGCAAAAGCGATTCTGCATCTTCTTCAAACAGCGCCCCGCTGACGGAATGCCGCTTCCGTACCTTCCCCCCCCTCTTGAGCGGGTGCTCCTGGCGCCTGAGAATACGCTTCTCGACACGCTTCGAGCGATTGACGACTCGGCACTGGAGATCTCCCTCATTGTCGACCAGGATCGGAATCTTCTCGGCACAGTCACTGACGGGGATATCCGGCGGGGCATTCTCAAAGGGATCGGGCTTGATGCGCCGATCCGGCTCCTGATGAACTGCAAACCCATCGTCGCAACGTCTTCCGTTCCAGATGACGAGCTGCTGTATATCATGTCCCAGCGCTCGATCAAACACCTTCCGATCGTCGACGTGCAAAACCGTGTCGTGGGATTAAAGCGTCTCCAGGACCTGATTTCGAAAAAGCCGAGGCCGAACTGGGCTGTCATCATGGCGGGTGGCCGCGGCAAACGGCTGGGCACTCTTACAGACTCCACTCCCAAGCCGCTTCTGCCGGTGGGAGAACAGCCGCTCCTGGGAACGATCATCAAACAGCTTCAGCGCCACGGGATCAGTCGAATTTTCGTAACGGTGCATTATAAAGCCGAGATGATCATCTCGTATCTGCATTCTCTTGCGGACGACGGGCTTCATATCGAAATACTCGAAGAACGGGAGTCCCTCGGTACCGCCGGAGGGCTCAGACTGCTTCCGGACCGGCCTGCCCATCCTGTCCTGCTGATGAACGGAGACCTGCTGACATCCGTCAACCTCGGCAATCTGCTCGATTATCACACCGCTTCAGGAAGACTTTTGACTGTCTGTACAAGGGACTTTAACCTGCAGATTCCCTACGGCGTTCTGACGATGAAGGGCGCCGCGCTCGCGGAGATTGAGGAAAAGCCAGCCCAGAAACTTATTATAAATGCTGGAATATATGTATTGCAGCCAGCGGTTTTGGATGTCCTGGGCCCGACGGGGCCGGTTGACATGCCGGATGTCGTGAAGAGGATACTAAAAGATCCGTCGGGCGTCGGCTGTTTCCCGCTCTCTGAGTTCTGGCTCGACATTGGCAATCCGGCGGACTATCAGCGGGCACAGGGAGAGTATGCGGGCCGGTTTTCCGGAGAGATCCTTCCCGGCCGCGCCGAACGCTGATCATGCTCTTTCGGGTGATGGGTTCTGCTGCGGAGTGGGATGCTCATCTCAGCGGATTTTCCGATATCCTGCGTGATATTTATTTCAGCTTCGAATGGCACTCTCTTTTTTCGATCGGAACGAGCGCCAGGCCCGTCGCCATTTTTTGCGAGGGGAAAAACGGGGCCAGGCTTTTCTATCCATTTCTTCTCTGGCCTGTCCCGGGATGTCTATCCGGTATTCCGGCCTTTGTCTGCGAGTCGGCCTATGGATATGGCGGTCCGATTGCTGAAAATTTTGTTCCAGACGATCTTGCCGAAGCTGAGCAGGCTTTTTGCGAATGGGCGCGCACGAATAACGTCATTGCGGAGTTTGTGCGGTTTCACCCTCTTCTCGGCAACCACAGATGGTTCCGCCGGGAAATTTCGATTGAAGAGAACAGGCAGACGGTTCCCGTTCCCCTGGATTCGCCGTTTGAACTGCTCTGGGAACGATTCACCCCGGCCAAGCGCCGTAACATCCGCAAAGCGGATAAAGCAGGCATGATCGTCCGGCAGGGAGACGATTTCACGGGTTTCTGGCGGCTGTATGAGATGACGATGAACAGACGATCTGCAGCCGGATTTTATTATTTTTCTCCAGAACACCGCAGGGAACTGGAGCAACTGGTCAGCAACCACGGTTTTTTACTGGAAGCACGTCTTGACGGCCGTCTTGCGGCATCCGCCATCTATCTCAGGTCGGCACACGTTCTCCATTATCATCTCGGCGCGAGCGATGCGGAGTTTCTCCCATTTTTCCCGAATGACCGCCTGATGGCTGAAGCCGTGAAGCTGGGCCGGGAATCAGGATTAAAAATTCTTCATCTGGGCGGAGGCGCAACGACGGCAGCTGACGATTCCCTTCTGCGTTTCAAGAGCGGATTCTCCTCTTCCAGGGAAATGTTCCACGTCGGAAAAAGAATTCATGATCCGGTCAGACACCATCAGCTGCTGGAGCGTTGGCAGAGCATCAGCGGCGTTCCTCCAACGTTGTTCCTGCAGTATCTCATTTTGCCCAAATGAAAAAACGGTCCCGAGTCAGGGGACCGTTCGTTCGTCTTGGTGTGTCCTGTCGCTGGCTCAGCCGGGGGTTCACTCTGATGAACCGCTGTCAGATGAACCACTGTCAGATGAACCGGAATCAGATGAACTGTAGGAAGAGCCGGTATCGGAAGAGCTGGTGTCGGAAGATGTTGAATCGGAAGAGCTGCCCGTGGACTCATCGCCGGTCGGAGAGGAAGAGTCGCCGCCAGTTTCACTCGTGGTGTCTCCGCCCGAAGAACCCTCGGTCAGAGATACATTGCAGGCAGGACAGTCACCGGGGCCGTCAGAACTGTATCCGCATTTGGGGCACGAATAGGTTTTATTTTCCGCAGGCGGCTGCTCATCGGGCGGCGGAGCTTCTGAAACAGACTGATCATTGCTGCCTTCCGTATTTTCGACGGGCTGGCCACCGGAATTGGAGTTGGAATTGGAATTTTCGTCCGAAGGTTCGGACGGCTGGGTCTGCTCTGTTCCTGTGTTTTCATCTTGGGCATAGCCGGCAGTATAATGGCCGTACAAACCACACAAAAGGACTACAGCGAGAGCCATATGTAACAGACGCTTCATTCGCGCCTCCTCAAGATGTTTGAAATACCGGTTGCTTTCTGATTATACTTTGAATGGTATCCTCCCTGCAAGGTGTCGCAACATTCAATGACAACATCTCTTCCAATCCAGTCGCCCCACCCGTTGCACGTCGTGCTCGTCATGCCCGATATTCCGCAGAATACCGGCAACATTGCAAGGCTCTGCCGGGCAACCGGGACAAATCTGGTGCTGGTAAGGCCGCTTGGATTCCGGCTGACGGACACGCAGCTCCTCCGGGCAGGCATGGACTACTGGAAACAGCTTTCCCCGCTGATTCTGGATGACACGGACATGTTTGAGCAGTGGGCTGCCGGCAGGCGGGTCTGGTATCTCTCCGCGCACGGAACCAGGCTCTGGGCACAGGTTTCATGGAAACCCGGGGATGTCCTGGTATTCGGCTCTGAAGCAGAAGGGCTTCCGAAGCCGCTCTTCGAGAAAGCAGCGGCAGCCGGAAGGCTGATCACGCTTCCGATGGTTGAAAACACGCGTTGCATCAACGTCTCAGCGGCAGCCGCGGCAGTCGTCTATGAAGCATTGCGGCAGATAAACGACTGGCAGCCGATTCCGGAGCGATGAGATTCAATCCGGGGCGTTACTCCTCGTCGGAAGCCGGCATAGGGGGCATGGACGTGGATGAAGGCATCGCCACATCGTCCCCCTGTTCCGTGCTTCCCTTCCCTTTTCCGGCTTTCGAAATTTCTTCTTCAGCCATGGCCTCGATCTCATCACCCATATCTTCACCCATCTCCCGGGCCATTTTTTTAGCCCAGCGCGCGATGGACCTCGGGTCGTTTTCATCCAGGCCGGAGAGGGAGGCCGGATCAGCCATCGATTCGAGGAGCTGGGCTTCCGAACGGACGGTTTTGAAACGAGAAATAAGGCGTCTGGTGCGGGTCGAAGAGCATTTTTCGCATGCCGGATGCTCTGCAAGCTCTGAAATTCTGCAAAGCACGGAAAACGTCTTACGGCACTCGTCGCATCGGTATTCGTAGATGGGCATGCAACCACCTCAGGGGAAGGTCTTACTTTACTGGATTATAGAGCTCCGGTAGTGTAAGATCAAGAGCACTGAATTTTCGTTTGAAAATGCATGATTCTCTTAGAACCCGGCAATGGAAAAATCACCTTACGAGCTGATTCACAGTTTTGACGAGACACTCTGGCGCCAGGGCCTGGAAGCTCTGGTGGTTGAGCATTCTCCGGCTGCGATTGAAGCTGTTTTCGAGCTTCTCTCCGACAAGGCCTGGCGCAAGCGTGAAACCGCCGCGAAGTCCCTGATCGAGTGGGGCCCCGAAATCATTTCCATGCTGATTCCGCGCATCAACGTGCAGAACCCGGATGAATTCTATTGGATTCTCCATATTATCGGTCATTTTGACGACCAGCTCGGGCGTGGCAAAATCCGGGAGTATCTCGATCACACTGACCCTGAGATTCGTGGTTATGCCGTCCGGGCGCTTTCGATCTGTACGTCCATGGCGAATGCGCAGATCCTGTATCCGCTGCTGAACGATCCGAACTGGGCCGTCCGGAAACTGACGTTCGAGCGGCTGCTCGCGTTCGGCGAATCGATCCTGGATGATCTGAGAAAGCTGCTCTCGACGTCCAAGGAAGACCCCAATCACCCCTTCGTCGCGCTGTTCGTCAAGATCGGCAAGGAAGGCGTCCTGCCGGAGCTCACCCGCTATTACGAGTCAGGTTCTTTTTCCATGCGGTATTCAATTATTTCCGCACTCGGCGAGGATGCCTCGTCGAATGGCGCGGTGGACTTTTTGATTTCCGGCCTCTCTGATCAGTCCTGGGTTATCCGGAAACGGGCAGCCGAGCTTCTGTCCGCCATCGGACCGCGCGTTTTCGACCGTCTTTCAGCCTGGTTCGGGCGCGGCGACTCGCTGATGAAACACCAGATCGTGAATATCATCGTGGAGCTGCTCGGAGACAGGTCGTTGCCTCTTATCCGGCGGCTTCTCAGCAGCACGGAGCAGGAATACCGCATTCTGGCCGTCGAGAGTCTCAGCAAGCTGTCCGGCGACGAACCCGCCAGACTTCTGATCCGCTGTCTCAGCGATCAGCACCGTATCGTATCCGACTATGCCTCGGAGTGCCTTGCCCGCAAGAACAATCTGAATCTCGACCTGCTTCTGGAACATCTCTCGACCGACGACGAGAACCTGCGCTTTCTCGTCATCAAGACGATCGGCTGCATCGGCGGGCTGGCGCTGAATCCAATCATACGCATTCTCGAAGACGGCAACAAGCAGGAGCGCATGTTCCTGCTCGGCGTTCTGCAGCGCATTTCGCCAAGTCCCAAGCTGATCGACGTTCTCATCACACTGCTGGGCGATCCGAACTGGCCGGTTCGCAACTCGACCGCGAACTGCCTGCGCTCATACGGCGAAGTTGCCGTTCCAGCCGTGGTCCGAGTCCTGAATTCATCGAGCGAGGACGTGCAATACTGGTCGCGGCGCGTTCTTCTTGCGATGGGCCCCGCAGCCGTGACCGTGTTAACGAATATCCTCGATGAAGGCACGGATGGCTCGCTGATTCCACACATTCTTTCCGCGCTGCTCGCGATGGATAGCGCCGAGGCCGTGCCGGCCGTGATCATGTTCCTCCAGAAAAACGACGACAGCCGCATCGAATCCGTCTTTGCCGGCATCGGCGATATTTCGTCACGGGAAGTGGTCGACAATCTGTTGAATCTGATGTCGCATCCCGACGAGCGCATCGGGCGCTGGCTGGCATTTCTGCTGCGGAAGGTTCGCAAGCCTGCTCTCAAGCGGTCTGTCCTGCTGGGTCTGAACCATCCGAGTGAAAACTGCCGTTTCTTCGTGCTCGATGCCGTCAGAAACTGGGGCAACCTGACAGAAGCAGAACTCAAGATCATCATCCGGCAGCTCGAAGTCGAAAAAACGCGCAAAAACATTCGCGCCGCCACTGAAATCATCGCCTGCTATCCCCTCCCCTTCGCTGTTTTTGCCGTCAAAGAATATCTGAAAATATGCGAAGTCGATCTGATACTCGATCTGATGCTCATCCTGGCACAGCCGGAACACCAGGGTTTCGGCCCGATGCTTGCCGAGATGCTCAAGACGAACTCCGCCCTGATCAGGGTCGAGGATATCGAGCGGGTCGGGAAAGTCCTCGGCCTGATTTTCAGGGCGAGACCCGAAGGCATCATCCAGGGCCTTTCGTCGCCGACGATGGCCTACCGCCTGTGTTGCGTCGTCGCTCTCGAGCAGATCCACGACAAGCGCGTCGCCTATGCGCTCATGGACAACCTCAACACGCGCGACACCCCCGAGGTCATTCAGCGGGCGGTCAAGATTCTCGCCCGATACTTCTTCTCGGAGGATTTTCGCCTGAAAGGTGCCGTAACCGATTTTCTGCTGTCCCTCGGGATGGTCATCGTTCAGCCGCTTTCTGAGTTCATCGAGTCGATCGAAAACGACATCGACCGGAAGGCTCTCATCGATCTGATGGAGAGCGTCGGGGGAACCGTCGATCATGCGCTGCTCCGGAAAAAAGGGGAACAGAAGGTCGTTCTTTCCGACGACCACCTCGACACGGTTCTCGAGCGGCGCAAACAGGCGATGGCCGAACTCGAAAAATACGACCGCATCATCCAGGAAGCCCACACCCTCGACCTCACCATCATGTTCACCGATGTGAAGGGGTATACGGCATTCAGCTCGAAAGCCTCCCTGTCTGAAGTCATGTCGATGCTCAAGCAGCACGACGAGATCCTGCTTCCGATCTTCGAGAAACACAGCGGAAAGGTCATCAAGAAGATCGGCGATGCCTTTCTGATCGTCTTCGATCAAGTTCCCAAAGCGCTTCTGGCCGCGATTGCCATTCAGCGCCAGCTTCGGGAGTATAATGCCACGGTTCCCGAGGAGCGCAAACTTTCTATTCGTGTTGCTATAAACACTGGTTCGGTCGTCTGTCGCGAGAACGACGTTTTCGGCGATGCCGTCAACGTGGCATCACGCCTCGAAGGGATCGCGGATGCCGGCGAGATTGTCATCTCAGAAGCAACCTCGACGAAGGTCGACCCCTCGATCTTCGAGCTCATCCCGTTCGGTGATCATAAGCTGAAGGGCATCGACAAGCCTGTAAAAACCTTCCGCGTCGTCTGGTAGACGCAGCCTCCGCTGATTCGAGGCCAGACAGGGCATATCCGGCTTTTCTCATCGATATCCCGTTGCCGTCCTGCACGAAACGATCGACGAGCCCCAGAGAACGGAAGACGACGGTCCGCAGATTATGATGCTCGAAATGCGCCAGGACGCCCCACGGGATGCGGCAGTGCCCGGGCCGGCCTGGACCCGGCGCGGCGTGCTTGTCAGGACGACTTGGGGGCGAACGGGGCTTTATGCTGGGGGACCGGGGCCGGCTTTGCGGTGGCTCCGCTTTTTTCCGCCGAGGCCTGGGGAACGTATGGAGCGTTGGCGGAAACGTTGAAGCCACGTTCTTTCAGGTGCGTTTCGAAGGTTTTCTTGTCTTCGGCGTTTTTGAGGCCATCTTCGTAGGTGATCTTGCGGCGCACGACCAGATCTTCAACACACTGGTCCATTGTGATCATGCCTTCATTGCGGCCGGTCTGCATGGCGGACAGAATCTGGTCGATTTTGTCTTCCTTGATGCAGCGCCTGACCGGCATGTTGCCGACCAGCACTTCGTAAGCGAGGACGCGGCCCGACGAAAGATAGGCGGGAATAAGACGCTGGGAAACGATGGCGCGGAGGGTTCCCGCCATCTGCATACGCACCGTCTGCTGCTGATCACCCGGAAACGAGCCGATGATGCGGTGAATGGACTCGTAGGCGTTGATCGTATGCAGCGTCGAGAAGACAAGGTGGCCGGTTTCGGCGGCGGCGATCGCAAGATGCATGGTTTCCAGATCGCGCATTTCACCGACGAGAATGACGTCGGGGTCTTCGCGCAGAGCACTTCTGAGGGCATTGGTGAAATTGAGGGTGTTCGTGCCGAGTTCGCGCTGAGTGACGGCGCACCGCTTATGCGGATGAACGAACTCAATCGGATCCTCGATCGTGATGATGTGGTCATATCGCGACCGGTTGATCTGATCGATCATTGCCGCCAGGGTCGTCGATTTTCCCGAACCGGTGGCGCCGGTGACGAGGATCAGACCTGAACGGTGGTTGCAGATTTTGAGCATGATGTCGCGGTCGATCGACAGTTCCTCAAACGTCGGCACGATATTCGGGATGATTCGGAAAACAGCAGCCATCCCGTTCTTCTGAACGAACATGTTCGCGCGGAAGCGGGCGCAGTCGGAGATTTCGAATGAAAAGTCGAGTTCCATGCGCTCGTTGAAGGTTGCCTTCTGCGCCTCTGTCAGCAGAGAGAACAGGAGATACCGGCTTTTTTCGGGAGTGATCGTTTCGAACGTGGTACGCACCAGTTCGCCGTGAATGCGAATGCTGGGCGGCAGACCGATATTGATGTGAAGATCCGAGCCGCCTTCCTCATGGAGATAATACAGCAGCTCTTTCACATCCGTGATATTTTCTTTGTTATATTTTCTAGTCAATACACGAGTCTCGACGTTCTCCGGCTGGAGACTTTCGATCGTGATTTTTTCTTTTTTCAGGACCGAATCGATCTGGTCGCTTGAAAGCTTCGAACTCAGCGAAATGATCTTGTCCTTTTCGAAGTCGGTGCACCCCTCATACAGTGCGAGGAACGAGGGAACACCGGGGTAATCCCGGCGTTTGAGAATTTCCTTCGACCACCAGGAAACATCCGCGTTGCGATCCATGGTCGCGAGCAGAAGATCTTTGATGAATGCGTTCCGCTGATGTTTTGAGAGATTCTCGACGATCGTATGGCGTATGGAAAGATCTTTATCGTCGAGCTTCAGCAGCAGCAGCCCGGCGACAAGTTCGAACTTCTGAAGTTTCGAAATGGACTCGATGCCGCAGGTCCGAATGAGCGTGTTGCGGTTGTTGTCGATAAGGAACAGCAGGGGCCTGAGAGCATCCTTAGAACCGATTTCGCCGATGACTTTCAAAACAGGAATCAGCAGTTTTTCATCTTCGCTGTCGAGGCAGGCCAGCAGCGGATCGAGAGCATGAACGCCGAGGCGGGCCAGAATTTTCATCGCATAATCCTGGATGAACACGGATTCATCCTTGATGAAGGGCTGCAGATCCTGGACGACGAGGGGATCGCGAACTTCAGCCAGAGCGGTCAGCAGAAAATACTTTGATTCCTGGGTAAGCGGGCCAAAAAAGGTCTGAAGTTCCTTCATGACATCGAGCCCCAGCACCCGGCCCATGAGCACCATGATCGAGATCCGCGTTTCCTGGCTCGCCGAGGGGAAAATCCCGAGCAGGGGGCTGACGATCTCGCGCCCCCAGTTGGTCAGGGCCTTGATTGCTTCTTCCCTGACGAGCATGGACGGATCTTCGAGCAGGCGCAGAAGCGTCTGCAAAGAGGCATCGCTCCGTATTTCCCCGAGACCGGCGCAGATATAGGGCCTGACGACGGCGCTGCGGTCGGCATCGAGCATGCGCTGAAAAAGCGTGAACGTCTTTTCCTTGAGAATCAGCGGAATAAGCTTGATACAGTCGTATTTCTGGCGGCTCGGGCAGGACATGAAAAATTCCTGGATGATCTGGTAAATGCCGTCGCCCTGATCGATCAGGAGTTTTTTCGCCTGTTTCCGGATGATCCAGCTGGGGTCGCTGATTTTGTCGAGCAGCAACAGTACCATTGCCTTGTCAGGCTTTTTACCGATGGATTCGAGCGCAAGGCGCCTGATTTCATCGTTTTCGCGGCTGTTCACGACATCGACAAGCTCGCTTTTTTCGAGCAGGCCGAGTTCCACCATCATGAAATACGTCCAGAACCGGACCGTGGTATCGGAAGAGAGGCGCAGTGCCGGCAGAACGTCTTTCAGAACGGTCGGGTAGTTACACACGACCTGCACCACTTTTTTCTGAATCGTCTCGAATTTTGACGAGAGGGAAAGCGGTAAAATCGTCGCAATGATCTTGCGCTGCTTTTCGGTATTCTGCGATTGCAGAAGCGATCCGAACTTGTCGACCGCGGTCTCGTTATCGAGATAATCGGTGCTGCGCAGCTTGTCCTGCAGGCTAATCAGGATTTCTTCAATCATTCATTCGATCCGTTTACGTGGAGGATATGAGGGGAATTATACCAGCCGCCCCTCGGGAACACCACAAGAATCGACAAACATCACGGTACACTTGACCGAAAGTCTCATCTGGTGTAGAATTGCCGAACCAACTTCCACGACGGAAGCATAAACGAACGGAGGTACCCCACCATGGCTCTTGTTTCAATGAAGGCCCTTCTCGAGGCCGGTGTCCATTTCGGCCACCAGACACGCCGCTGGAACCCGAAAATGGCGAAGTACATTTTCACCAGCCGCAACGGCATCTACATCATCGATCTTCAGAAAACCACGAAGCTGCTCGACGAGGCCTGTGAGTTCGTCAAGAGCGTGGTGCGCGAAGGCAAGTCCCTTCTTTTCGTCTCCACCAAGCGCCAGGCTCAGGATATCATCAAGGCCGAAGCGGAGCGCTGCGGGATGTTCTTCGTGAACTATCGCTGGCTCGGCGGCATGCTGACCAACCATGTCACGATCCAGAAGCGCATCGCCCGCCTCAAGGAGCTCGACGAGCTGATTGACAGCGGCAAGATCGAATCCTACCCGAAGAAAGAAGCTTCCCAGATGCGCAAAGAGCGCGAGAAGCTCGATCGTTCTCTCGGCGGCATCAAGAACCTGAAGGGGATGCCCGGCGCAATCTTCATTATCGATCCACATAAAGAAGCCATCGCCGTCGCCGAAGCCCGCAAGATTGGTATCCCGATCGTTTCCGTGGTCGACACCAACTGCGACCCCGACCAGATCGATTACGTCATTCCCGGCAATGACGACGCCATCCGCGCCGTAAAGCTGGTCACCAGCCTGATCGCCGACGCCGTCATGGAATCCCTCGAAGGCAAGCCATTCGAGGAAGTCCAGGGTGTTGCCGCTGATGCGGCCGCCATGAGCGCCGCCGCCGGCGTCACCCCCGCCCCCGTCGCCGCCGCAACCGTCAGCAAAGTCGCTGAGGAAGGCGCCGAGAAACTGGTTATTGAATAATATCCGCGGTTCCCAATCACCGCAGTGTTTTGCAGAATAAGGGAGTATAAGTACGATGGAAATCAATGCCAAGATGGTATCCGAACTGCGCGAAAAGACCGGCGCCGGCATGATGAAGTGCAAGGAAGCCCTGGTTCAGACCAAGGGCGACATCGAAGCAGCCGTAGATTATCTTCGCAAGAAGGGTCTTGCCTCGGCTGACGGAAAATCCGGTCGCGCCACATCCCAGGGCCTGGTGCATCCGCACCTGTCGGCTGACCGCCGCACCGCAATCATGCTCGAGATCAACTGCGAAACCGATTTCGTCGCTCGCAACGAGCTGTTCAAGGACTTTATCGGCCAGCTCGCCCAGCATGCGCTCAATACCCCGAAGATCCGCACCGTCACCGATCTCGATGCTTCCACGCATAATGGGCAGAAGGTCGAAGACACCCGCAAGAGCCTGATCTCCAAGACCGGTGAGAATATCACCATGGGCCGCCTCGAGCGCGTCGAAGTTCCGACTGGCAAGCACGGCACGTTTGACACCTACGTTCACGGCGAAGGCAACATCGGTGTCGTGGTCCAGCTGATCACCTCAACCCCGGCTCTTGCCGCCCATGACGAAGTCAAGCACCTGGCGCACGAGATCGCTCTCCAGGCCGCTGCAATGAAGCCCCGCTACACCGACCGGACTGAAGTTCCCGCGGCTGATGTCCAGCGCGAGAAGGAAGTCATCCTGGGCCAGATCAAGAACGATCCGAAGAATGCCAACAAGCCCGAGAACATTCTCACCAAGATCGTCGACGGCCGCATCGACAAGTTCTACAAGGAATACTGCCTGGTAGACCAGTCCTATGTGAAGGACGACACCAAGTCGATCCAGGATCTGTGCAACGAACTCGGCAAGAAGCTCGGCGGCACGGTTGCCGTCGGCACGTTCCGCCGCTGGGTTCTCGGCGAACGCCCCGCTGCCGTTGAGACGCCGAAGGCTGAAGCCTGCTGCGCCTGCTGCGGTTGAATTGACGTGAGTCCGGATCCGGTAGATCCTGACATCCGTTGACCTTTTCAGAGACGCCCTTCGGGGCGTCTCTGTTTATATCTACTGGTATATTTTCTTCAAGAGCCATTTTTCGTTCTGGACCAAAGGAGATCGATTCAGTGTCGAGAATCACACCCACCTTCAGACGGCCGTTGCTCAAGCTGAGCGGAGAGATGCTCGGCGGCAGCTCAGGCACGGGTTTCAACCGGGAAGCGATCGAAACATCCGCGGCAGCTGTCGCGGAGCTGATCAAGCACGGCATCACTCCTTCCCTGGTGATCGGCGGCGGAAACTTCTTCCGCGGAGCGCGGGGGCATCTGCCGGCCCTTTCAAGACACCACGGGGATTACATCGGCATGCTGGCCACGGTCATGAATGCGATCTGCTTCGCTGACCATCTCACGTCTGCCGGCGTCAGGGCTCGGGTTTTTTCGGCAAGCGCGATGCAGCCACTCGCGGAACAGTATTCCGTCGATGAGGCAAGAGACGCGCTCGATAACGGCATCGTATGCCTGTTCGGCGGCGGCACCGGAAGCCCGTATTTCAGCACGGATTCAGCCGCTGCGCTGCGTGCGATCGAGACGGGCTGTGATGTTCTGATCAAGGCGACCAAGGTCGACGGGGTTTATGATTCCGATCCGATGAAGAACTCTGGCGCAAAGAAGTTCGATACGATACAATACCGTGAAGTCCTCGACCGTCAACTCGGCGTCATGGATCTCGTGGCGATAACTCTGTGCCGCGACAACCGGATGCCGCTGCTGGTTCTCTCGATGGCGGAGCCTCATGCTCTGCTGAGAGCCTGCAATGGCGAATCGCTGGGCACGCGGGTCGTCGAGGGATAATGTGTTTTTGAACGTTCTAAATACATGCAAGGAGAGATCAGGACAATGACCACCGTCGATTCGATCATCAAGGAAAGCACGGACAAGATGGTTCAATCCATCGAAGTGCTGAAGAAGGAATACTCGACGATGCGGACATCGCGAGCAACGCCGTCTCTGCTCGATCGCATCACCGTCAACCATTACGGCGCCGAGACCGCGCTTCATCATGTGGCCTCGATTTCGGCTCCTGATCCCAAGACGCTCATGATCCAGCCCTGGGAAAAGAATCTTCTGGGCGAGATCGAAAAAGCGATTCAGAAGTCAGACCTCGGGTTGAATCCGCAGAATGACGGCAATGTCATCCGGCTGCCGATCCCTGCTCTGACGGAAGAACGGCGGAACGATCTGGTGAAGAACTGCAAAAAGAAGGCTGAAGAGTTCCGGATTGCGATCCGCAATGTGCGCCGTGATGCGAACGATGCAATCAAGGCGCTCGAAAAGAAGAGCACGGTCACCCAGGATGAAAGCAAGAAAGCGGTTGACCGGATCCAGAAGCTCACGGACGAACATATCGAGAAGCTGAACAAAGTGCTTGATACCAAGGAAAAGGAGATCATGGGGAAGTAAAGCCATGTATCGAATCAGCGAAGACTGCGTCGAATGCGGTTCGTGTCTTGCCGCCTGCCCTGTCAAGGCGATCAAGGAAGGCGAACCGTATATCATCACCAGCAAATGCAATGATTGCGGCCGCTGCGCCGAAGTCTGCCCGGTAGAAGCCATCCAGCCGGCCGGGAACGACTGACAACGAGACTCCCGGCGGCAGCCGCCCCCGTTCTGCGGCTGCCGCTCCGGGTTTATTTCCTCAGACACAACCTATGTCACAACCGATGGAACAGGATCGCCGGCAACAGCTTGAAGAGCTTCTGAAACAGGTTCGTTCATCAGGCGTGCCGGTTCCCGCGCATATCGGCATCATCATGGACGGGAACGGGCGATGGGCCAAACAGCGTGGCTACAGTCGTATCCGCGGCCACCAGACCGGCGCACGCAACGTCAAAACCATCGTGCGCTTCGCCGACAAACAGCTCGGGGTCAGGTATATCAGCCTGTATGCATTTTCGATCGAGAACTGGGCGCGGCCGAGTTTCGAGGTATCCGCCCTGATGCGACTGATCCGCACCTACATCGTGCATGAGCGGAACGAGCTTCATGCGGAAAACGTTCAGTTCAGGCTTGTGGGACGGCGCGAAGGGCTTGCCCCCGAAATCCTCGAGGAAGCTCGCAGATCGACGGAACTGATGGCGAAAAACACCGGCCTCACGCTGAATCTGTGCATCAATTACGGCGGAAGAGCCGAGATCGTCGATGCCGTGCGACGCATCGCGGCAGCCGGGATGCCGCCGGAAAAGATCGACGAGAGAACAATAGCAAACCAGCTGTATGCTCCGGATGTCCCCGACCCTGATCTCATCATCAGAACCAGCGGCGAAATGCGGCTGAGCAATTTCCTGCTCTGGCAGAGCGCATATAGCGAATTATATATAACAGACATTCTCTGGCCCGATTTCGATGAACTCGAACTTCTCAAGGCCGTGACCGCGTATCAGTGCCGCGAGAGGCGTTTCGGCAAGACCGGCGAACAGCTTGTCAAAAAAGGCCCGGCATGATCTCCAGGCTTCCATTGATTCTCATCGGGATTCCCCTGGTGTATGGGGTTCTTTCGGCCGGTCCCTGGCCGCGCTGTCTGATGCTCGCCACCATCGCCCTCATCGGGCAATGGGAGCTGTTCACCATGTTCGGACCGGCCGAATCGAAACCTAAATATATCTTTGAGTATATTTCAGGTTTCGCTCTTCTCGCAGCCGCGACTCTCTGGGGCGAGCGGGGGCTGCTCTTCGGCGTCTCGCTGGCGACCGCCGGGTATGCAATCGCGACCGTCACCCGTGGTCTGGACGGACGGGGCTGGCAACGATTCGCGCTGGCCACCGCCGGTTTACTGTATCTCCCGTTCTGTTTGAGTTTTTTCCAGCTCATCGCTGAAAAGGCCGGCGCAACCGCGGTTTTTTCGCTTCTCGTGGTCGTCTGGGTATTGGATATCGGTGCATATCTTTTTGGCATGTCCTTCAGGCGGTTCTGGGACGCCCGGCTTGCCCCCCGCATCAGTCCGAACAAGACCATTGTCGGCGCAATCGGGGGAACCATGGTCTGTCTGGCCGCCGTCTGGGGGCTTGCTCAGATCCGATGGATGCCGCTTTCCGGGATCCGGCTCTGGGTTTTCGCGCTCTGCGCGGCCCTGGTCGGGCAGACCACGGATCTCTTCGAATCCGTCTTGAAACGCGATGCCGGCATCAAAGACTCGAGCGCCCTTCTCGGAGCTCACGGCGGCATGCTCGACCGCATAGACAGCGTTCTTTTCCTGGGCCCCCTGGCCTATCTCTTCCTGATCGTCTGAAAGACGATTCCGCAAAGGTTGTCGCATGATTACTTCGTTCATTCTTGTCGCTGTAAAAACACTTCTTTCGATCTGCTTCGTCCTGGGCAGCATCGCGCTTGTTCATGAACTGGGTCATTATCTGACGGCGAAACTCACGGGCATCTGGGTTCTCGAGTTCGCGATCGGGTTTGGAAACCGGCTTCTGAAGATCAAGTGGGGCGAAACGATCTACTCGATCCGCCCGTTCCCGCTCGGCGGCTTCGTCCGTCTTGCCGGCATGGATACCGAGGAGGAAGAGGAAAAGAAGGAAGGCGAAGCTGACACGGGAAACCCCGGAGAAGCGGAGCAGAAAGCCGATGAAGTCCCGGAAGATCCCGATGACAAGCTTCCGCTGCTTGCGCCGGATGATCCGCGCGGATATCCGAGCAAACCCCGCTGGGCAAAGGTCCTGGTTCTGTCAGCCGGCTCGATCATGAACATGGTCTGGGCAGTCGTGCTGTTCATCGTGATTTACGCCATTTCCGGCGGCCCGCTCACGAATATCATGGTCATGGATGCCCTCAAGGGGCAACCGGCGTATGAAGCCGGCGTCAGGGCCGGCGACACGATCATCGCCATCGAAGGCATCCCGCTCGAAGACTGGAGCGAAGGGGTGAAGATGATTCAGCAGGCCGGCGGGCGCGAAATCGTTCTCGATGTCGCCCGCGACCACCCCACCCCCCGTGCGGCATTTGGCGGCGGCGTGCTTGCCGGCGATTACGCCGTGAATCGCGGCTCTTACGAAGTGCATCGCCGCGAACGGATCAAGATCAAGGTCGTTCCGACCGGGGTCTCAGGAAGCGGCCGCATCGGTATCGGCCTGGCACCGAACAATTACGATTTCAGGGTCCTTTCGTTCGGCAGGGCCTGCACCCGCGGCGTTGAAGCGGCTTACAGTCTGACGGCGCAGACGGTGAACGGCCTGTATAAAATGCTGTCCCGGGAAACCCAGGCCGATGTCGCCGGTCCTGTCAAGATCATGCAGATGATCAAAGAGCAGGCTCACAAGGGAATCTTCGAGCTTCTGTATCTGACGGCGATGCTCTCGATCAATATCGGCCTGATCAATCTGATGCCGCTGCCGGTTCTCGACGGCGGCCGCATCGTGTTCGTGCTGCTTGAAGCGCTGTTTGCGCTACTGCGCGGGCTGACAGGCATCAATCTGGCCATCACCCCCAAAGTCGAAGAGAATATTCACTTCGTCGGGCTGCTGTTCCTGCTGAGCGTGCTGCTGCTGGTAACATACCAGGACATCAGGAGTTTCTTTTAAGATACAATGCGTTCATGACGAACGGATTGCTCGAAGAAAATGCGCAACGGGCCTCAGCCGGCCATTCACGGATGTTCGGCTTTCTGACGAATGTTCTGGCCGTTTGTATGCTGACGGCCTTTGTCGCCAGTTCCTGGTTCATTGCCCGGGAAATGCATGATCTGAACGTTTTTCTCGGGGTGCTTCTCACCGCATTGACGGTCTGGTTCGGCCTGCAGGGGTATCAGTTCGGTGCCGCCGGCGCGCTATTCAGCTGGGGGCGCTTTGCGGCTTGTGTTGCTGCCGGGTATCTGTTCGGCAGTGCTGCAGGAAACGCCATCGGCCTTGGCGGTTTCGCCGCTTCCGTCACCGGGTTCTACCTGTGCGCGATAGCGGTATTCGTTTTCATCGGATTCCTGGGAAAACTCGTGTTTGCCCCGAATCGCATTCCCGGATTCGTGGATAAAATCGCGGGTCTGGTTCTCGGGGCAGCTGAAGGAGTGTTTCTTTTCACGCTGGCGAGTTGGGTGGTTTCCCTGTATCCGCCCGACTGGAACCAGTCCCAGCCAGCATTCCCAGCCAGAGTCGCGGAACAGGTTTCAGGAAAACTCATCGAACCTCTCGTCCCGGCGCAGGCTTCGGGAGTTGTCGAACTGTTTGCGCTCGCGCGGGATGCACGACGGGGCATAGATCCTCAAAAGATTGACCATGAGAGGCTTTCAGCCATATTCCAGCCTCTCAGGTCAAATCCCAGGTTTCAGGAACTCGCAGGGGATCCCGAACTGCGATCGCTCACTCAGCAGAAGGATTACGTCGGCCTGATGAAGCATCCCAAGGTCACGGCTCTTTTGAACGACAAGGATTTTCAGACACTTGCCAACGGAATCGACTTGAACGCATTTTCATCGATCGTCCGGCAAGCCATCAAAAAATAAGCAAAGAAAAACGCCGCGATCGAGAACAGATCGCGGCGTTTTTCTTTGCCGTTAATCCCAGCGGGTATTCAGGCCGAAGGTGACGCCGAAGTCATGTCCGTAGCCGAACTCGCTCTGGAGAGCCATCGGGAAGCCAAGGGTTCCCTGCCATCCTTCATTGAAGAGCACCATGCCGAGCAGCAGGTCGATGTTCGGACCGTCGGGACCATTATCCATTTCCCAGGTCTCGCCGTTCAGTTCGCCGACCAGAGAGAAGTGCTGATTCACACGGTAGTCGATACCGCCACGATACATATATTTCGCGATACTGTCTTCAGAATCATTGGCCAGAGCCAGGTTGATGTGACTCGCCCAGCGATCGCTGATGCGACCGGAGTAGGCGCCGCCGAATTCCACCCAGCCACCGCGCGTTGCGTTTGCGGGGCCGATGCGAACCCCGGCGCGGGACTTGCCGGAGAGATCAACCAGGGGCTGATGATAATTATCCGAGGGGAATCTGCCGGCGACATGCAGCATGACGGCATGATTGCCTTCATAATTCTTCCAGATCTGGTATCCGACCTTGAGTTCCGGGTCATGGGCGCCAGAGAAGTCAACGGTATTGAAGCCGCCGCCGGTTCGGGTCACTTCCCATGACTGGAAGGGGAAGCTGATGCCGGCCATGAGCTTGCGACCTGTATACAGCAGGTTGACAGGCATGACCCACTGTCGACCGTCAACGACGTTATCCTTGCCGTTCAGGTATTTGTATTTGTCATATCTGAACTGGAAGCCGAAGTGCCAGGTTTTGATATACGGAATGAGGGCGCTTTCGGTCTCGAACAGGCCATGATACCCGTGAAGGTTTGTATAGTAAGGAGAATAATCGGTGGGTTTGAGCTCGTCGGGAATCCGATACTTCTCTTCGCGATACAGAGTGGTGCTCGTTACAGGGCCGGCTGCGGGAGCCGACATCATGGGCGCCGGGGGAATCGCGCCCGCACCCATGTAAGGCGGCGGCGGCGGGGGTTCCATGCCCTGAGGGGACATGGGCATCGGCGGAGCCGAAGGGGCAGCCAGGCCGGGAGCATTGAATGAAGGCGGCGGCGGAACCATGGGGGGCGGTTCGTAGGCGGGCATCGTTCCAGCCGGAGCCGCCGCCTGTCCGCCTGCGTCGAATGATTGTCCGGGAGCGGCCAGAGGTGTCTGGGCAACGGCAAACGGTGCTGCCCCCTGACCCTGTGGTGCCATTCCGGGAACAACAATAGTCATGCCGGCTTCGAGACGATTTGGATCAATCTGGGGATTCGCACGGGCGACTTCACGCCAGCGCTTACTGGAACCGAGAAGCTTTTTGGCGATTTTGCCCATCGTGTCGCCGCGCTGAACGGTGTACGAACCGCCGCTCTGGCCGTAATAACTCGCATCCGCATCAACACTGGCGGTTTTCGCCGCCGCGAAGGTGGACGGCGAGACCGGTTTCTGCTGAGCAAATTTGGCTGTTGCGGCAGCGGGGGCCGCCTGTTTCGCGGGGGCGGCATCCGGCTCGGGTTCGACAGCTTCAAATTCCTGGGCGGCAGCCGATACGCGAACGGGTGGTCGCACCGCAGCCGCGGGCGCTGCCTGGGCGGGAGCTGCCAGTGAAACGTTCACGACGGCACCCGCAGTCGGCACCATCAGACGCTGACCGACACGCAAACCGTTTGGATCCGCGATGCGGTTGTAGTCCATCAGTTCTTTCCAGCGGTTCGGGTTTCCGAGAATTTTCTGAGCGATTCTCGGGGCCGTATCGCCGGGCTGAACCACATACCCGCCGGCGCCATAAGCTGCCTGAGCCATGACCGGGGCAGCCGGTCTCGCAATCGCGGCGGCAGGAGCTGCCGCGGGAGCCATTGCAGGAAGCTGGGCGGCTGCGCGCACGGTGGAGGCAACAACCGGAGCCCGGCTTCGGGCCTTCTGGACCATCGCGGAAGGGGGCTCGATCGGAGGCCTCACATCCCCATTTTCCAGGGGAGTTGCAACCACTTTGGGTGGTGCCTGCAGCAGTCCCCCCGTTCCGGGTAATCCGGCACCGTCGGCCTGCCCGGACTCCTCGCTCATCGCGGCAGGGTATTCCTGCGCGGCAGCGGGAACAGGCAGAACCGCTGCGCCCACCGATAACAGGAGGGCGAG
>CAZQYQ010000037.1:0-23584 GCA_964597625.1 uncultured bacterium | reverse complement strand
CTGATCTGCTTCGTCGTCATTTCGCTGGTTGCGACCGCCGCGATCAACCTGACCCTCCAGATAGCACCGCTGATGGGCCATGAAGTGATGGACGGAATGAGTTTCGCCGGACGATGGTTTGTGCGTCTGATGCCGTTTTTCGCCATACAGGCACTCTTCACTCTGCTCTACAGGCTTGTGCCGAACACGCGGGTCCGCTGGCGGGAAGCATTTTTCGGAGCCCTCTGCGCCGCCATCTGCTGGGAAATCACCAAGGAAGCGTTCACCTGGTATCTCGGAAGCGACTGGAACAGCTACCAGCTCGTTTACGGCTCTCTCGCCGCAGTCGTGGCCCTTCTGCTCTGGGTTTACATCTGCAGCATCATCATCCTCCTGGGCGCGCATCTCAGCGCCGGAATCGCCCTGGTATACCGCGAAGACGAAGGCACCTGAACGGGGCATCCATGCATTGCAAAAGAAAACCCGCGGGCCTCGTTTTCTTCGAGACTCCGCGGGAGATGATTATCGGGGCGCGACCGGGAGTGTGACGTTTCCGTTAACGGTATCGCATCTGCGGTCCCTTGTTTCATTCAGTGACGTGTCGCTGTGTGTCGGCCGTAAAACGCTCCGATACTTCCAGAAATATCTGTTTATCCCTGCTCCTTATCCCTTTTCTCTCTCTAACCTGGTGATTTGTCTGCCTCCCGCCCGTCGAACGCATGGGGTCCCTGCTCCTGAAATCCTTTTCAGGCGGTGATCGAAGCTTCGTCCGCAGCCGTGGACTCTTCCGAAGATGCCGTCTGGGTGGAATCAGCCGCCGACGTCGCGTCAGCATTTGCCGCAGACTTCGTCTCCGTGTCCAGGTCTTTCTTCAAAGATTCGACAAACACCATGAACGCTTCGAGGAAGCGGCGAGCCGCGTCCTCACTTCCGCTGGACGATGCCGAAGAGGTTGCCGCCGAACCGTCGGCCTTCGTCGAGGCTGAAGAGACCCCGCCCGTGGAAATCATGACGATCTGGCCGCCAAGCCTGTTGCGCGGCAATGGGCGTGCAGTGGCTGTTCCGCTGCTCAGGCCGGAACTGCTGCTCGACACGCTTGTTCCTGAAGACGGAAGCGAGGTTCCAAGACTGCCGGTGAGACCATTTCCATACTGCAGCTTCACCAGTGCCAGATCCGCCATTGACGAAACACCGAACCCACTTGTGATGCCGGATGCCGTCGTGCCGGACAGGGATGACGCATCCAAACCCGGCCACGATGTCTGCGCATTGAGCATACTGCTCAGGGACTGGAGACCGCTGTTCGCCGACTGAAGCAATGAGCCCAGCCAGGAACCGATCTGCCCGCTGCCGCTCTGAACGGCGCTTCCCACATTGCTCTGAAGAACGCTCTCCGTGCCGTTCAGCAGGGACTGGATCGGGTTGCCGCTCCACCCGCCGTTCTTGAGAAAAACATTCGAGATCCGCTCGGCAACGTCGTGGAACAGCTTCAACGCCGGGGGCTCGGCTTTTTTCACGTCATCCGCAACCCTCATATACCACGAGAACGTCATTGCATACACACCGCTCTTTGAATCAGAGGCCTCAGAGGTCGTACCGGTCTTCACAGAGTCACTCTGCTCAGTCGCGTCCGACTGAACAATCTCTCCTGATGCACGGGTTTTCTGGTCGGCAGCCGTCTTGAGAACAGACGTGAAGTCACCGCTGGACGATGCCGTCGCCGTATTCTTTGATTCCACGGGATCCGGAGTGATGGAAGCCACAACATTGTTGACTAACATGGCCTGCGCCTCCTGTTGTGAAACCGGCTCTGTTGTTTCCGGACCCGTCTGGTGCAGGGCGGGCCATCCGGTTTCCCTTACTTCTACATATATCTTCGTCACAACCCACGCCGGGCTGTAACACGATTAGGGGCAATATTCATCATCATTCGCCTTCTTTTCGATCAATATCTTCAATTATCAACTAAATATGCCCATATTAGCTTTTTTTCACGTTGTTTTGGATGTGAATACTTGCCACTCCCATGATGAATGTATAATCTCAGTGATAGAAATCAGCGGAGTACTTCTTGAAGAAAGCCATCAGGTCATATTCGGCGGAACAGCCAAATTCTTCGGGCCACTCGAAGATCTTTCGTCTGTCTCTGCTGCTCCTGCTGGCTATCGCAGGAGGAACAGCCTTGATTCCGGTATGGCTGCCGGTCCACGCCCATATACACCCGGTATTGGCTGCCCGTCTTTTTCTCAACGGAAAGGGCGTGGATGACCTCGACATCCGGGATTATTCGTCACTTCAGGTCGCCGCGGAACATGGCTGCGCGGATTGCGTCAGACTTCTTCTGAAAGCCGGCGCCGATGTAGAGAAACAGCTCAAACCATCGTCGAGAACCGGTTATCGCCCCCTCCACCTGGCGGCGATCAAAGGCAGCGTCGACGTGGTTCATCTGCTGGCTTCAGCCGGTGCGAATCTGAACAGCACGGACTCTTCCGGCTGCACCCCGCTGTTCTGGGCGGTTCGTCACGGACACGAAGGGCTGGTGGGACACCTGCTCAAACTGGGTGCCGACCCGAATTTCCGAAGCACCTGGAGCTGGCGGCCTCTTCACTGGGCTGCGCTGATGGGCAAAGAACTGGCCGTGCAGGAACTGATCGATGCCGGCGCTGCAATCAACGAGCGCGTTTGTGCAAACATCACGGTTCTCAAGTATCCGAGGCCCAAAAGCGGCGCGATCGGCCGCATCGAGATTCAAACCTGGCCGGACTCGCTGGGAACCACGACTCCGATTTCCTGGGAAAGTGAAATCGACAACCCGTGCAATCATCCTGATCCGCTGGGCCCCACGGCGACTCGCGAAGAAAACGAAACTCCCCGGCTTTATACGCCGCTGGCCCTCTCAAAGGTGTTCAAATACGATGCGGTCACCGCGCTCCTGCAGCTCAAGGGCGGAGTCGAGTAACAAGAGTTACGTTGCAGGGCAGGTCTGAACCTCTTTTCGGGAAGCCGCTTCGATTTCCGCCGCCTTTGCGCGGGCCGTGGCAACCTGTTTCATCCCCTTGAGGTCCAATTTGCCGCTTCCGAGCACGGGAAGAGCATCAACACGATAAAACTGTTCCCTTTTCGGAATGTAGAGATTCGGCAACCCGATCGTCTGCAGCTTCACAAGCACGGGCGCAAGCTCGTCTTCGGAAAGGGTATGCAGCACCGCGAGTCGTTCTCCGCGCCTGTTGTCGGCAACGGCGGTGACGGCGAACAATCGTGATTCAGAGCCGGCAGCCTCGTGAAGAGCCTCCTCGACGCGGCCATGCGGAATCATTTCTCCGCCGATCTTCGAAAAACGATTTATTCTGTCGGTAATTTTCAGGAAACCGTCGTCATCAACGTAGGCCAGATCGCCGGTGGAATACCAGCCATCGCGCAGCACCGCCGCCGTTTCGGCAGGCCGGTTCAGGTAACCGGCCATGACGTTCGCCCCTTTGACCAGCAACAGGCCGGGCTGTCGATGCGGCAGCACGGCGCCGGTATCGGGATCAATTATTTTAAGCGCTATACCAGGGAGGGGGTTTCCGACGAACCCGCGTCGATACCCGACCTGGATTTTTCCCCTGACGGCTCCTCCGAGGGCGCTCGTGGATATGACCGGGGAACATTCCGTGGTCCCGTATCCCTCGATCGGCTTGATGCCGAATCGTTCGCCGAACGCCCGGGCAAGTCGTTCGGGAAGCTTTTCCGCGCCGGTCAGCACCAGCCGCAGGCTTCTGAATTTTTCGGGTGCGATCTTCTTCAGGTAGAGCTGCAGGAAGGTGGGCGTCGTGACCAGGAGGTTGACCCGGTGTCGTTCCACGGCATCCCCGATCGGTCCGGCTTCGAGCGGCGTCGGATGAAACACGATCTTCACCCCGTGGATCAGGGCAAACCAGAGGAACATGTATCCGAACGAGTGAAACAGCGGCAGAATGCCGAGAAGCGTATCGGCATCCGTGACTTTCAGCAGATGCGACGTTCCGAGACAATCCGCGGCAATGTTGCGATGCGTCAGGGGAACGCCTTTGGGCTCGCCGGTACTGCCGCTGGTAAAAATCGTCGTCAATATATCGACAGATTCGATGTCTTTTTCCGCACCGCACCAGTATTCCAGCCAGGAGACCGGCGCCGCGATCGCGAACAGCGCCGCCGTCAGCCTGAAAAACAGGTCGAGATACGCGGCTTCCCCATCGATTTCGATGACGTTCAGATCCGATGGGAGGGCAAAGCCGATTTTATCGGCGAATTTGCGGGACGTCAGGACGGTGCGCACAGCCGCCTGCCTGAGCGCCGAGATCATGTTCGTCGCGCCTGAAGTATAGTTCAGATTCACGCTTGCCCGGCCGGAAAGAGCAATGGCGACATTTGCCGTCGCAGCGGCGACACCCGGCGGCAACAGGATCGCCACCGACTTCTGCCCCCGCCAGACAGCCTGCCAGGCATGCGCCCACGCAACGGCCCCGCTCAGCAGGCTCCAGCGCGACACTCCCTCGTGCCTCGGATCAGCGGCGATCGGCCGCCAGAATCCGGTTCTCATGCGCCGTATCAGATACTGTGTCAAAGGCGGCTGGTTCCTCATGGCACCGGTCCACAAGTCGGCCGAAAGATCCTGGATGGCCGCCCGTACCAAGGGAAGACGGGTGTCGGCGGGAAGGGGGGTTCCGAAACAAGCCCAGAGAGGCGTGCGAAGCGGCGGATAGTGTGACGAGACCTCGGCGGCATCCGCTTCCATAGGGCATGCCCACCGGGTTTCCAGGCAGACCGGCACCAGCGGAGCCGAGCGCCCGCGCGTCAGGCTCTCCAGGCCTCGCCTGAACGGAAGCATCATGCCGATCTGCGTCATGCGCCCTTCGGCGAAAAGGCAGACAATCCGCCCGCGCGCGGCATATCGTCCGGCACGTCTCAGGGACCGCAACAGGGCTTTCGGTCCCGAATCAGTGACAAGAGGAACGGCACCGAGCAGTCTGAGGACACTCCCCTGAAAGGGCCGTTTCAACTCCACGGCAGGCACGATGAAATACACATGACGGCTTATGGCGGCCATCAGGAGCAACGGATCGATCACGGATGTCCGGTTGCAGATCAGGATCACTCCGCCGGCGGCAGGAACATGCTCCAGGCCAAGCGTCCGAACATTCCAGAGGCGTGGCACCAGCAGCCGGATCAGACGCCGCAGGCTTCCCGAAGCAAGCACGCGCAGTCGCTTTTTCCACTGGTTGTCAGCCCAGGGAAGGAGGACAAACATGATCCCCGCGGCAAGCATCACCGGCAGTGACGCTCTCCAGGAGCCCCAGATCAGAAGGAGCAGCGCCAGCGAAGCCAGCGTAAAGCGCATCAGCGAGGCATGACGTTCCAGATACGCATACATGGATTCCTGACGGCCACGTGCGACTGATTTGGGGTGTCTGACCGGATTGTTCAACGTCACGCGAAACGGCCTCCTGTCATTCCAGTGCGGTCTGAGGTGCCAGGCCGTGTCGAGCCTTGTCGAATTCGCCTTCCCAGATCGCGACGATGACGGTCGCAAGGCAGTTGCCGATCACGTTTACAGACGTCCGGGCCATATCCATCAGCTCATCGATGCCAAGGATGATAAATATTGGTTCGGTCGGCAGATTGAAGGATGCGGCCGTGCCGAGCAGGATGACGAGCGAAGCCCTGGGAACCCCGGCAACGCCTTTGCTGGTCATCATCAGCGTGAACACCATAATCAGCTGCTGGCCCAGCGTCATCTGGATACCGGCTGCCTGAGCCACGAATACCGCCGCCATCGACAGATACAGGGATGTACCGTCGAGGTTGAAACTGTAGCCGGTCGGCATCACGAACGCCACGATCGAACGCGGCACACCGAACTGTTCCAGCGCTTCCATCGCTCTGGGAAGCGCCGCTTCCGAACTTGTCGTCGCAAATGCGATAGATACAGGCTCGGCAATGGCTTCCGCGAATTTGCGCACCGGAACGCCGGCAATAAGGGCAATTGGCAGGAGCACCAGCAGTACAAACACGATCAGCGCCGCATACAGCGTCGCAAGCAGCTGGAACAGGTTGACAAGAATTCCCAGCCCCATGTGGCCGACGGTGTAGGCGATCGCCGCACCGACACCGATCGGCGCGTAATACATGATGATGCCGGTGAATTTGAACATCGTCTCGGCGAGACCTTCGATGACTTCGAGGAGCGGTCGCCGCTTCGCTTCGGGCAGCATTGCCAGCGCGAACCCGAACAGCATGCTGAAAACCACGATCTGAAGGACTTCTCCGTCAGCGGCAGCCTTGAAAAAATTATCGGGGAACACGTTCAGCAGCACTTCTGAGAACGTATGTTTCACCGCTTTCAGTTCTTCCCCGGCTGGAGCCGGCGGCATCTGAACTCCGACCCCCGCCTGCGAAAAGTTGATCGCCGCAAGGCCGATGAAAAGCGCAAACGTGGTGACGACTTCGAAATAGATGAGCGCTTTCACGCCCATGCGCCCGACCTGCCGAATATCCGCATGGCCCGCGATGCCCACGACAAGCGTACTGAACAGGAGCGGCGCAATGATCGTCTTGATGAGCTTGAGAAATATTTTGCTCAAAACCCGCGCATGGACGGCGATTTCCGGCATGTCATGCCCGACTTCGGCGCCGACGAGCATACTCAACAGAATCCATGCAGTCAGGGATTTCCGGCCGCCGGCCCAGAGAGCAAGCCCTGCAAGACCGATCCAGCGGGAAACCTGCCCGATCACCGACGGCAGCCCCACTCCCCAGGAAATGCTCGCAATTGCCCCGGCTATGAGTGCAATAAGAACGCCTGTCCGCTTCATGATGTATCCCTCCGGGTCTGTCGCCTGGCCGTTCGCGCAAGATCATCTCACCGGCCCGTGCCGGCGCAGTGTACCATGAGCTGCCGTATGGCAGCAAACATTCTGGCTGCCACGGGCAACGAATCAGACAAGCACCGGGATGAGTCGCTTTTCTATACCTATAGATATATATGCTGTTCCGATGATTTCCCGATAATCAGAGCCGGAGGCGCTGAGTCGGCGGCTTGTCATTTTTTTCTCGGCAACGTAGCCTGACAGCAGCAAATCCAATTTTTCGGATGCGAGAGGTGGTTGAAGCGATGACCTCCATGGATCTCCTCGATATGGCCTGCGGCGCACGCGGAATGGCATTCAGTTTCTGGATTCTGTTCCTGGCAATCACCTGGAAATTCCTCGAAGCGAACATGTACCCGGAATCCTCCCGCACGCCTGCCGACGCGAAGTCGCTGGGAAAGGCCCACATCCTCATTTTTCTGCTGGGCTTTCTTCCTCACTCGATTTTCCTGTTCCAGGATCATTTTCTGTATCACACGGAACACCTGGAAGGCTTACCGGAGATTCCCGTCATCCCCAGCCATGTCACGGTACCACTCAACAACCTGACCTCAGCCGACGGCATTCCGCTGCACGGGTTATGGCTCGCTTCGCGCGCGACGTTCGCGGCGGAAGAACATCCGCCCGCCTCGATGGCGCTGGAAGCGCTTCCCGAGCGCGGCGCCCCGGTCCTGTTGTGGGTTCCCGACCCGGACACGCATCTTTCGGAAAGACTGGCCAGGCTTCCCTTGCTGGCCGGGCTTGCGATGGATGTCGTCCTGTTCGATTACAGAGGCACCGGTCTCAGCGCCGGAAGCTTCGACAGCCGTGCAATGCCGGCTGATCTGGACGGGGTCTGGAACAAACTCACGAAAGATCACGCCCTGTCGCCCGGCTCGATCATCCTGTATGGGGAAGGAACCGGGGCATGGCCGGCAGCCGCGCTGGCTTTGCGTCACACACAGAATATCGGCGGACTGGTGCTCGAAGCTCCCGCCGCATCGCTCGTCGATCAAATCGAAAATTACATCCCGTTTCTGGGTCGGCTGATCGTCCGCATCGACACGCCTGTCCTGCCGTCCGCCGAGAAATATCTCGGCCCGCTGCTGTTGTTCCATCGGGCCGATGCCTCTCGTGGCACGATCGAGGAGAACAGAACGATTTTCGCCTCGGTCAGGACAAGCCGGAAACTCTTCGTGGAGCTGGCCCCGGCCACTTCCGGCACGCCGTTTTGGAAACAGCCAGCCTGGCAAACCGGCTGGGAACGCTTTCTCAAAATCCGATCCGAGTGAAATGCAGACCGTCGGAAATGCGGTACATAGACGGTTCGCGCTTTTTTCCCTATACTTGAAAAACACAATGTGAAATCTACCTCTCCGAGGGGAACTCTATGGCCAGCAGAAAAACAACCACCGCTCTTCTGATCCTGGTTGCGGGCATCTTCACCAATTCCCTTTTCGCCGCTTCGACATCCACCCGGGCCCTGATGGATCGATACCTGTCGGCGTACCGGGAGTATCAGACGGCGATTGAAAAGAAAGCCCCCCTCGAGGAGCTGCAGAAACATCTCAATACATATATTTCCGCCAAAGCCGAGTATGAAAAGGTCGTCAATCCGGGAAACACCCAGGTTCTGGCCGACAAGGCCAATGTCCCCTTCCGGTCCGAGGCTCCCGAGCAGGGAACCACCCCCGGCACGTCTTCTCCCGACACCCCGGAGCTTTCCGAACCATCCGCGGCATCCTGCCCGGCAGATCTGAAACAGACCATTTCCCATCTCTGGCAGGAACAGAATCAAAAAAGTGCCGACATATCCATGAACGAACTGCAGTCCTATATCTCGAGAAATCCCGGTACCCCCTCCGCCAGTTACGCGAAATATGAACTGGCCAGGGCATATGAAACCATCAAGAACGACAAGGTCCGGGCGGCAGCTCTGTATACCGAAATCGCCAATGATGCGAGTGCCACGATCCTGGCCCCGCTTGCCAGGCACCGCCTGACCTACCTTCAGGCACAGACGGAGCAGCCGAAATGGAAGCAGTATCTTTCCGACAAATTCACGAAAATGGAAAACACGTATACCTCCTACATTCGCACGTCCTGGCTCGCATTTCCCGTGAAGATCACCCGGTTTTTCGACTATCTGGGCAAGTTCGGCTCCTTCAAGAAAGCGCAGTCGAACGAAAGCGATTTCCAGCTGCGCTATGAAGAGATCGCGGCTCCCTTCGTCGGCACCGTGGACGAGGTCTTCAGCGAAATCGATGTTTCCGGGGAAAGCCATGATGACGAAGGCCTGGTCAGGCTGCTCAACAAGAACACGGAGTCCTGGTTTGCGCGTTGGAAGCTTCTGAGCGAAGCCCGCGAGTCGATCGACGTCCAGTATTTCATCGTCGACACCGACGTTTTCGGCATGGCTCTGCTGGGTCTGCTGCACGCCAAGGCGAAAGAAGGGGTGAAAATCCGCTTCATGACCGATTCCCGCGGCAGCAACAAAATCACCCACTGGTTCCTGGGAAAGGATTATCTCGAAGAGCTTGCCGAGTTCCCGAATGTCGAGATCAAGATTTTCAACAGCATCCGCCAGAATCTCGTGACGCTGGTCACGGATATCCGCCGGGTCATGGCCAGCAATCATGACAAAATCGTGGTCGTCGACGGAAAATACGCGATCGTGGGTGGACGGAACATCGCCAATGAGTATCTTGCGGACAAGGAAGATGATCAAACCGCCTGGCGCGATTGCGACATCGTCATCGACAGCCCCGAAGTCGCCGGTAAACTCGCCAACGCCTTTGCCGAAGAGTTTTCCAACATGGAAGCCAAACTCGTTCGTAAAGACCTGATCAATCTTTCCTCTAAAAAGGAAGAGCTGGAAACGGCCTACAACGCGATGAACACCTATCTTTCCACCGGCAACCTGCTCCCCTCCGGATCAGCAAAATCAGGCACGGCCAGATCGCTGAAAAAGTTCAATGAAGAGCTGAAGAACTACTCCCACCTGAAGGCCTATCGCAATTTCAGCACCTTCGAAGATGCCCATAAATGCCCCATCAAGATCATTGATAAAAATTCCCTGGTCGGCGTCCGAAATGATATTACAGGCTCTATTGTCCGCCTGATCGATGCGTCAAAAAAGGAAATCATTCTGCAGAATCCATACGTTGTTCTGACTCCCAGAGCGGAAGCAGCCTTGAAACGCGCCGGGAAGCGCGGCGTCAGCATTCTGTTCCATACCAACAGTCCGCAGACATCGGACAGTTTCCCCACGGAAGCCGTGATGATGGCCGAGTGGAGGCAGATGCTCACGGACATGCCGACCTGCCACATCTACGCCCAGATGGGCACCGGGCAACTGCATGCCAAGACGTTCGTGTTTGACAGCAGGGTCGGGGTTGTCGGAACATATAATCTCGACTATGTCAGCGAACAGATCAACTCCGAAGTCATTGCCGCGATCCATTCGGATGACTTTACCACTGAACTCCGGACCGGCATCATGGCGGATATTGCCAATACCAGGGAATACCACCTGGGCACCGCGGATTCTTCCGAATATGGGCCGGAAGACGTGCAGGGGAAAAAAATGTGGCTGATCCGGACGCTTTCCAAGATCGAATGGTTGAGGCCCCTGTTTTGAACCTCTTCCCCCGACCAGGACGGCGGACGGATCCAGATCGCTCGCATGATGCTTCAATCGCTCATCAGGCGGAAAGACCGAAGTCCGATCGATGAAATGGCCGCGGGGATTTCTGCAAACGGCATACCGGTGATCTGTGGTAGACTTTCTGCGGGCAACCGGCCCGTGGAGAGCAGCATGACACCGTGCATCAGAAAGTGCTGGTTGGGAATCGTCATAGCAGGCCTGTTCGGCATTGCGGGGGCACCTCTTGTCGCGGAGCCGATCGAGATCTATTTCGGCCCCGGAGGCGGATTCGCCCCGATGAACCGGGAACGCGCGATCACCCGGCCTGACGGCTCTCTCGCATCAGCCACCCTGTCTCAGGCTCTCATCGAGCAGATCGATGCAGCGAAACCCGGAAGCCTCATGAAAATATGCTCGTATTCGATGAGCGAAAACTCCGCGACCGAGGCTCTTGTCAGGGCTGCGGAGCGCGGCGTGCGGGTGCGGCTTCTGCTCGATGCGGCCGCGGAGTGGACGGCCGACAGCCGCGAAAAGATCATCACCCGTCTTCGCAAAGCACGCGAAGAGGCGCGCCAGGCAGACCGGGCCTTTGATTTTCAGGCCCGGTTCGTCACCGGTCAGACGATGAAGGATCGCGACAGAACCCGCACGCTCAAGGACGGCCGGTTGATCGTCGGAACCATGCATGAAAAGTTCGGCCTGTTCTATCCGCCCAGCTCGCCGGTTCCACTCGACGGGTTCTGCGGAAGCGCAAATATATCACCCACTTCAGATCAGATTTACGCGGAGAACCGGGTCTTTTTCAAAAACCGGCCCGTCGTTCTGCGGCAGCTTCAGGAAGAATTCGCCCGCCTCTGGAATGAGTATGGCGTGACAATGTTCGGCCCGACCACGTCGGAGCCGTTCATTCCCGCTGACGCGCCGCCGGGTGATGTCGCGATTCTCTGCAACGCCGAGCCGATCGACGAAACGGCTTTCACGCGCATCGATGAGGCGCTGCTGCGCATGATCAGAAGCGTCTCGCCGACCGCTTCCGGCAGCCTCGACCTGGCGATGTTCAGCCTCACCGATCGTGAACTGGCCATGGCAATCATCGATCAGGCAGCCCGGTGTCCCGCCGCGCGTTTTCACCTGCTGTTCGACCTGGGCCAGATCGATGATTCCAACCCACAGGCAAGCATCATGGCTCCCGGCCTCGAACGAGAAGTGGCGTCACGCGGCCTGAAAAATGTCGAAATCCGGTATAAATGGCGCAGTAATGCGTTCGGGTTCGACCCGGAAAAGCAGGAAATCGGCCTGGTCAGTTTCCGCAACCTGTTCCTCCATCACAAGGTGCTCGTGGTCGATCGAAGCCGCATGGCCATCGGCAGCTACAACTGGTCGGGTGCCGGCGAAGATATGAATTTCGAGGATGAAATGATGTTCGATGGCCGGTTCCCTGATCATCAGCCCGTCGTCGACCGGTTCATGGCCGAGTTCGACACCGTCTGGAACTCGCGCCGGCCGGCGAACCTGCCTGCAGAGCCCGTTCGCAATGCAGCCCAGACCGTCACCGGGCCCGAAGGCCGCGAACTGCAGAAGAAGATCATCAACCTGCTTCAAGACCCGGTGAACCTTTCGATCACGCAGAGACTCGACCGCGGCGCTTTCGCGACGTTCGAACAGCTCCGCGAAAAATCCGGCATTTCGGCTTCAGAACTGCAGCGCCGCCTCAGGGATCTCATGAGCGGAACGCTTCTCTGCAGACATCTCAAAGATGGAGTTGAAGGCTATTCGCAGGCAGACTGAGAAACAGCCTTCTCAAAAATGGGAGGAAATCCATGAACGTCCTGGCAATCAACGGAAGTCCCCGCAAAGACGGCAACACAGCTCTGCTGATCAGAGAAACGCTCATGCAGCTCGAAGCGGAAGGAATTGAAACCGAACTGGTCCAGATCGGCGGCATGCCGATCCGCGGCTGCACTGCCTGTGGCGCCTGTTATGAGCGCAAAGACCGCAAATGCATCATGACAGGCGACCCGGTGAATGAGATCATCGGGAAGATGGACAAGGCCGACGCCATCATTCTCGGCTCTCCGACCTATTTCGCCGATGTTTCCGCGGAAATGAAGGCGCTGATCGACCGAGCCGGTTTCGTGGGCGGTGCCAATGAGAAAATGTGGCGGCGCAAGGTCGGCGCGGCGGTGGTCGCGGTCCGGAGATGCGGTGCGATCCATGTATTCGATACGATCAATCACTTTTTCCTGATCTCCGAAATGATCATCGCCGGGTCCAGTTACTGGAATATGGGCATAGGCCTCGAAGCCGGCGGCGTCAGCAGCGACGAAGAGGGCATCGATACCATGAAAACCCTCGGCAGAAACATGGCCTGGCTGCTCAAAAAGCTCAAAAACTGACTTCTCTTCGCCCGCCCTTCGCCACGGGAAAAACAGCATTCATTTAGTATACTGGATGACATATGGTCGCACCACTGGTCGTTGAACAGCTGGTCAAGGATTATCGGGTTCCCGGACGCCCACCGTTCCGCGCGGTGAGCGGAGTTTCCTTTTCCATCGAGGAACGTGAGTGTTTCGGTCTGCTCGGCCCGAACGGAGCCGGCAAGTCAACGTCGATGCAGTGCATCACCGGGTTTTACCCACCCACATCAGGCAGTGTTTCGATTCTCGGCTATGATGTCCATGCAGACCCTCGCCGGGCACGGGCCGCGCTCGGCGTGTGCCACCAGGAAGACACGCTCGATACCGATTTCACGGTGTTCGATCAGATGGTTCGCCATGCCTCCTTTTTCGGGATCGGCGCTGTGGAAGCGGGGCGCAAAGCACGCGAACTGCTCGCGAAGTTCGATCTCTCGGCAAAAATCGATGAGCCGGTAGAAGCGCTTTCCGGCGGCATGCGCCGGCGGCTGCAGGTTGCGCGCGCCCTCATGGCTGAGCCTCGCCTGCTGGTCCTGGATGAGCCGACAACCGGCCTCGACCCGGAGGCCAGGCGCGTTCTCTGGTCGATCATCGCCGAGTTCCGCCGAGGAAACGGCGCCGTGCTTCTTTCAACGCATTACATGGAAGAGGCCGAACGCCTCTGCGACCGCATCGCCATCATCCATCGCGGAAAAATACTGGACTGCGACACTCCGCCCCGGCTGATTGCCCGCCATGTGGGAACGGCCGATGTCGCTGAGGAAATACGTCCCGGCGTACGGTGGAAACGGCCCGCAAACGTCGAAGACGTCTATCTCAAACTCACCGGCATCCCGCTCTCGGCGGATGAAAGCGAGACAACAGCGGAAGACGAGGAAATGCGTCCGCCGGCCGAAACCACGGGGGGGCTTCATCGTTGAGCACCTGTCAGGCAATTGCAACGGTCTGGCGCAGATATTTCGCCATCTATAAAAAGAATCTCTGGTTCGGCATCGTCACAACATTCGTCGAGCCGCTTCTGTATCTGGTTTCATTTGGCGTCGGCGTCGGCGGGCTGGTCGGCGCCGTTACGACGGAAAGCATCAGAATAACGTATCGCCAGTTCGTATTCTCTGGAATTGTCGGCCAGGCACTGCTTTTCCAGGGCTTTTTCGAGGCCGCCTACGGCGGATTCGTTCGCATGTACTACCAGAAGGTCTTCCAGGCCATCGCGGTGACGCCGGTCACCATGTCTGAAGTGCTGTGGGGGGAACTGCTCTGGGACGCATCGAAAGCGACATTCTCATCTTCCGCCGTTCTGCTGATCGGCGCGATCTGCGGTGATTTCAGCATCGCAGGCTCGCTCCTCGCGCTGCCCGTCATCTTCATCTGCAGTCTGCTTTTCGCTTCGCTGGGCCTGCTGACCGCCGCCCGCTCATCCACCATCGATGAGATCTCCTACCCGCAGTTTCTGCTGATTTTCCCGATGTTTCTCTTCTGCGGAGTCTTTTTCCCGCTCGATCAGATGCCTGCCGTCATTCAGGGGATCGCGTGGCTTCTGCCGCTGACTCCGGTGATATCCGTCATTCGCTCGTTGACACTCGGTTTTCCGCTCAAACCCCTTGCAGCCCTCGCCGTTATCGCATGGACAGTCATTCTGGTCAGAGTTGCCCGACGCGCGATGCGGGATCGTCTGGTCAAGTAGCGCATTTCCCATGAGATTACGAAACTTTGTTTTTATATTTATTTATATTATATTGTTTACTGTTTGCCCTACAGGCACATATGCTGTGGAACGCATCCTCGTCGTCGCACCGCATCCAGATGATGAGGCCATCGCACTCGGCGGTTGGCTGGCAGATCGAGGAGCGGCAGGCGCAGAAATCTGGGCGGTGATAATGACAGACGGCGAAGCGTTTCCGAAAGCCGTCAGGCAGAACCATCTCTCTCGATGGCCGATTCTGCGGGCTCCCGATTTTCTTCGGCTCGGGAGACTGCGGCGTGAAGAGGGCCGGCAATCGCTGGAAATTCTTGGCATCCCGGCTGAACGAAGATTTTTTCTCGGGTATCCGACAAATATCCTCTGGCGGATTCTTCACTCCACCGATCCTTCTGAACCGGTAAGGTCGAAGGCGACGGGACAGCGCTTTGGCATAGCCGAATGGCCCATCGGCGAGGAAAAAACGCACCCCTTTTCACGCCTTTCCTGGGCGGCCGATCTCGACACCATCTTACACCAGTCTCGCCCGGGCACCATTCTTATCCCAAGCCCATTCGACACGAATGCGGATCACAGAGCGGTCCTGCAGATGCTCATCCAGCGTCTGCAGGCCAACAGGCTCAGCCCCGCGCTCCTGGGATACGTCGTTCACCATACTTCCAGACGGCAGTTTCCACATCCTCTCGGATATCATCCACGGGAAGAACTCCGGCCTCCGGCCGGCTTCCCCTCTCCGATAAAGGTCTACCCCTCCGCAGCCGCTCTTTCGACAAAAGAGCGCGCGCTCAGAAGCCACAGAACCCAGATCAATCTGAAAGATGGATTTCTGCTTGGTTTTATTCGGGTAAACGAGCTCTATTGGCCGCTCAAGCCGGAAGATTTTCCGTCCCTCTCTTGGCCCAATGCGCAGATGGCGGAACAAGAAACCCTCGAAAGTGAAACCGGCTCCCGATAAGAGCCCGGTATCGTTCTCAATCCGTCGCGTTTACAAGCCTCATCAACGGATCCATGTAGGTGCTTTCAATGAGGTTGCCGGCTGTTATTCCGGTGATGAGAACAACCGCGAGAACCACCGTCGTCCACAATTGAAACCGGGCGTAACTGACCGGCCCTTCCCGCCGCCGGGCCGTCGCCATGTCCGACATCACCTTGCCCCCATAGACAAGCAGGCCCAGGAGCGCGAGCGCAATGCCGACCATCAGCGTTTTGTAAGCCGCCAGCATATCGCTGTAGCTCATGAGCAGCTCCGTTGCAGGAGGCAACTCAACTTTCATACCCATGAAAAGGCCCTTCATCGTACCGGCTTTCAACGGGTAGAAAATGGCGCAGCGGCCAATCTGAGCAACGCACCCGATCCAGAGCAGAAACTCGAGCTTCATCGCCGCAAGCAATTCGACGGGGGTGGGCATGGGGGGCGTTTGCTCTCTGCCGGCCGCAGAAGAAGCGGGCGCGGCACCTGCCGTGCGTGTGTTCTGAGAAGCCGGACTGTTTCTATCGTTCATGCGATACTATTATACCAGATACTCTGGATATCTGCCTGTTCCTCTGCCTGCCAGGCAGACCGCATCTGGATGCCACATCGACGCCTCATGTAACGATGATTGCGGATCCTCTCATCTTTCTGAACAGAACAGCCGACATATCCACGACAACGATCTCAACCACAAAAAAGGACCTCTTCATGGAATCGATCCGCGACCTTTTCAAGATCGGGCACGGCCCGTCAAGCAGTCACACCATGGGCCCCCGCAAGGCTGTCGAACAGTTCAGAGCCCGCCATCCCGATGTGGCAACGTTTTCCGTAACGCTCTATGGAAGTCTGGCGGCAACCGGGAAGGGCCACCTCACGGATCAGGCCATCATCGAAGCCCTGAAACCCGCAACGGTGGAGATCATCTGGCGGCCGGATACGATTCTGCCGTTCCATCCGAACGGCATGGATTGCGTCGCTCTGGGAACGGACGGGCAGGAGCTCGACAGGTGGCGGGTTTTCAGTGTCGGCGGCGGTTTCCTGCACGAGGAGAACTCACAGGAAACCGCTCCCGTTCAGGTTTACCCGCATAATACGATGCACGACATTCTCGAATATCTCGATGACAACGGTATTTCTTTCGCGGATTACGTGAAAGAACATGAGCCGGCCGCGACCTGGGATCACCTTGCAGCGGTCTGGGAAACGATGAAATCGACGATTCTGCGCGGCCTCGAAGCCGAGGGGGTTCTGCCCGGCGGTCTGCGCCTTCCCAGAAAGGCCGGCAGTTATTTTTCCCGTGCGCGACAGCAGAACGATCTGCTTCAGAAAATCAATCTGGTGTTCGCCTATGCCCTGGCTACCTCCGAAGAGAATGCCGGCGGCGGTCTGGTCGTAACCGCACCCACCTGCGGCTCCGCCGGGGTTCTTCCGGCGGTCCTGTATCTTCTGCAGCGGCTTGACCACCTTTCGGATGCCCGGATCCTTCGAGGCCTCGCCGTTGCAGGCCTGATCGGCACTCTCGTGAAAACAAACGCCTCGATCAGCGGCGCCGAAGTCGGTTGTCAGGGAGAGATCGGCACGGCCTGCGCCATGGCTGCCGCCGCCGCATGCAAGCTCTGGGGCGGCACCGCTCCGCAGATCGAGTATGCCGCCGAAATGGGCCTGGAGCACCATCTCGGGCTGACCTGCGATCCGGTCGCTGGCCTGGTGCAGATTCCCTGCATCGAGAGAAACGCCATGGCCGCCGCCCGGGCGGTTGAGTGCGCCAGTTACGTGCTGCTCTCAGACGGCCGGCACCGCGTCTCGTTCGATCAGGTCGTCGTCACGATGCGCGAAACCGGCATGGATCTGCAGAGCCGCTACCGCGAAACCGCCGGCGGAGGTCTCGCGAAACACGTCGACGGTCTGATGCGTCGCTGCCGCCCCCTCGCGAAAGTCGCCGGCTGAACCCACGCACGAAATCATCGTGTCTTCGAATTGTTTTTATGAGAACCGGTCTCCATGCCTCTGTGACTCTGTAATTCATCACTTTCTGCCATAGAGGGCATCATGGGGAGTGCTTCGGTGAAAACCCATGCGCTCATCCCGGGCTTGACCCTCGCGTTGGATTGAGCTAGCAATGAGTCATTGCCAATTTCGAGGGAGGGGAAGCCCGTGACTGTTACCTTTGACCAGTCTCACTGCCGGATCATCTCGACCGAACTCAATCTGCGGCCCGCCCAGGTCGAGGCCGCCGCCGGGCTGTTTTCGGAAGGCGCCACGGTGCCTTTTATCGCGCGGTACCGCAAGGAAAAAACCGGCAGCCTCGACGAGGTCGCCCTGCAGGCGGTCAGAGACCGCATGGAGCAGCTTGCCGAGCTGGACAAGCGCCGCGAAGCGATTCTCGGATCGCTGACCGAGCGCCAGCTGCTCACCCCGGAGCTCGAATCCTCCGTCCGGTCCGCGGCATCCCTGACGCTGCTGGAAGACCTCTACCTTCCCTATCGCCCGAAGCGCCGAACCAGAGCCCAGATGGCGCGCGAGCGAGGCCTCGATCCCCTCGCGCAGAAACTGCTTGCCCAGGAGCCCGCCACTGATCCGGCCGGCGATGCCGCCGCGTATCTTGATGCTGAAAAGGGCGTGAACACCATCGATGAAGCCCTCGAAGGCGCCCGCGACATCATCGCGGAACACGCCAGCGAACATGCCGAGGCCCGTCAGGCCGTTCGAGCCTATTACGCCGCATTTGCCCTCATCGAAACGGCTGTCGTCAAAGGCAGGGAGGAAGAAGGCGCCAAGTTCCGCGACTGGTTCGACTGGCACGAACCAGCCTCAAAAGCAGCCGGACATCGCCTGCTCGCCATCTTACGCGGCGAAAACGAAGGCATCCTGCGCGTCTCGCTCAAACCGCCCGCCGATAAAGCGATCGCAATTCTTGGCCGCCGGTTCCTGAAAAACACGGGGAAAGCCTCCGAACAGGTGAGACTCGCCCTGGAAGATGGCTACGAACGCCTGCTTGCCCCCTCGCTTGAAACCGAGCTGCGGGCCGAACTGAAAGCCCGCGCCGATGATGAAGCCATCGGCGTTTTCGCGTCCAACCTGCGCGAACTGCTGATGGCGGCTCCGCTCGGCCAGAAAAACGTGCTCGCCCTCGACCCCGGCCTGCGAACCGGCTGCAAACTCGTCTGCCTCGACAGACAGGCCGCCCTGCGCCATCACACGGTGATTTTCATCACCGGCAGCGGGAAGCAGCGCGAGGAAGCGACCGCCACGCTTCAGGATCTCTGCTCGCGTTTTTCCATCGAGGCGATAGCCGTCGGAAACGGCACCGGAAGCCGCGAAACCGAAGCATTTCTGCGCAGTCTGCCGTTCCTCAAACAGATTCCCGTCGTCATGGTGAATGAAAGCGGTGCGTCCGTCTATTCGGCATCGGAAGTCGCCCGAACGGAGTTTCCCGACCAGGATATTACGGTCCGCGGCTCGGTTTCGATCGGCCGCCGGCTCATGGATCCGCTTGCCGAGCTTGTGAAAATCGATCCGAAATCGATCGGCGTCGGCCAGTATCAGCACGATGTCGAACAGAAGAAGCTCAAACGCAGCCTCGACGACGTCGTGGCAAGCTGCGTCAACGCGGTCGGCGTCGAGGTCAATACCGCCAGCGCCCCGCTGCTGACCTATGTCGCGGGAGTCGGATCGCAACTGGCTTCCAATATTGTCGTCTGGCGGACCGAAAACGGCCCGTTCAAATCCCGCGCCGATCTGAAAAAAGTGCCGAGGCTCGGACCGAAGGCCTTCGAACAGTGCGCCGGCTTTCTGCGCGTGCGGCAGAGCGCGAATCCGCTCGACTCCAGCGCCGTCCACCCTGAAAGCTACCCCGTCGTGAAACGGATGGCCGACGATCTCGGCTGCACGGTCGCCGAGCTGCTGAGCCGCCCCGATCTGCGAAGCCGATTGAATATCAATAGTTACATAACAGACAAGATAGGTCTGCCGACCCTGAGGGACATCCTGAGCGAGCTTGAAAAACCGGGCCGCGATCCCCGCGCCGGCTTCGAGGTGTTCTCCTTCGCTGAAGGCATTCAAAAAATATCCGATCTGAAGCCCGGCATGAAGCTGCCCGGAATCGTGACGAACGTGACCCGTTTCGGCGCCTTTGTCGATATCGGAGTTCATCAGGACGGCCTCGTTCACATCAGCGAACTGGCTGACAGATTCGTGCGCGAGCCTTCCGAAGTCGTGAAAGTGCAGCAGAAAGTCCAGGTCACCGTTCTTGAAGTCGACGAGGCCAGACGTCGCATTTCCCTTTCCATGCGCAGCTGCCCGGGCGCAGGTTCACAACGGAACTGAACCGGCGCTAAACGAAACACCCCCTTCCGGCCGATAGGAGAAGTGACTTCATATCGTACGGAAAGAGGTTTCATGTCTCTCAGGTCCCTCTCAGGATTCAGACTGCTGACGGTGCTGGTCGTGCTGTGCGGCAGCCTGCTCGCGATCGGGTGCGACGAACGCAGTTCTCTGCTGCCTCTCGCGGCGATCGAACCGATTCCCTACGATCCAACCCTGGAAATCGAAGGCGGTGCGATGGTCATCGGCTCAGGCCCTTCAACCATCGCCACCCCGACAACCCTGGTTGAACGGTCAACCGTTGATGGAAAATTCGACATCACCGGAACCGTGTATGACAATATCTCTCTTCTTGGCGTCGGGAATGTTGCAATATCCCTGGATCCGACTTCCACAACGGAGTCGAAGAAGGTCTGGAGCTATACCAGCGGCAGATTCCGATTCAATGAAATCATGCCCGGCAATCATCTGATCGAATTCAAAAAAGATGATTACGCGGATTTCTATTATGGATTCACCCTTTCCGCCACCGGCCGCGTGACGGCACCGTTCGATGTCTTTCTCGACAGAAGGAAGTATTCCGTCAGGGGATCGGTTATCCGCAAAGGCACGACGACAGGCGTCGACAGTGCGGGAGTCGCCATCGCCGAAATTTCATCCATGCATACGCTCACAACAACCGATGGGCGTTTCACTCTTCCCTCCGTGCCGTCAGGGCTTTACACCTTTATTCTGACAAAATCGCCGGGGTATATCGAGTCCCGCTATCTGGTTTCCGTCATTCCCGGAACCAGCGACGTCGCCGTGACGGATCCGACACTCCTCACGCTGACGATTGTTCCAAACGTCTTCAAGATTTCCGGCCATGTCCGGGAAACGTTTACGGACAAACCGCTCGCGGGGGCGGATACCTGGCTGTATGATTCGCTTCTGAACGAAAAAGCCAGAACGAAAACAACCTCCGAAGGTCTGTTCACCTTCTCGAACATGTCGCCAGGGCTCTACTCGATCCTGATTCACCTGGATGGCTACAGAACAGCCACGTCCGTGGTCGAACTGTTCGATGATGGAACGACATCGCCCCTGGATGCGGGAATCTCCCTCGCCACGATCTCCGCGAGCCTGCGCAGCCGGCCATCATCTGATGCCGCCGGTTTTGAAGAGTCTTCCCACTGATCCGATGCTGAAGAGCGCCGGCAGGAACTGGTCTGGGAACGGGGTTTTCGCCCCATCGCCGGCAGGCGCCCAGGTCATCTGCCTGTTTATTATTTTTTTATATATATTTTTACCGAACTATCCCGCAACGGCCGGGATATGGAATCTGCTTTCCCCACGGGAAAAGGCTCCGGCCGGGCCCGCGGTTCTCTGGAAGATGAAACGCAATCCAGCCCCGGTGCCCACTCCGATGCCTTCTCTGGACGGCGGAAGCGGTCTGCTGACGATCAATGCGCCGCTGGGTTCTTCGACGGCCGAAACATCCATCGCCTTCAGGACCGGCACGGGCAAGGGAACTGTGGAGACAGGAAACCGTTCGTTCGAGATCACACGCAGTGAACAGTGGTATTCCATCGCCCGCCCCGTCTATGAGAATGTCCAGACGCTCGTAACGCATCTCGGGTATTCAAGAACCTGTTCCCCGTCTTCATCCGTGATTGAGAGCGACGGCTCCATCACAGCGCTGGGCTTCAAAGCCGACGTGCCGGAACAAAGCATCAGTTTCGGAGGGAATTACGCCTCCCTCTCCGCTGAAGAATTGAGCAGGCTCGATCTCGGCCAGCTTGAACACCTGCGCAACTTCTGGGTCAGCGCCGCCGAACAGCTGTCTCCGTCCGTTCGCGGCATCATCCAGGTGAAACAGGCGTTCACGAAGAAGCAAACCGGAATCATGCCTGACGGCACAAAACGCAAAGAGGATCTCAAACGAGTTTCGATCGGTGGAATCGGGGTTGAATACCGGCGCGGCACAGGGAAAACAGCGTTCGTCGAAGCCAACATCTTCGACGACGAGGATTTTACTTCCTCGCGGAAAAGGCAGAGGGTCGGGTTGAATGCCGGCCTGCGACTCGATCAGGGAACATTTGCCCTCGAACTCTCAGGCTGCGGCCTCACCGTTGACCCCATCTGGTATTTCGGCCTGAGCGCCGCCCGCTGAAGTCGGCCTGTTCTCTATTCAGAGGCTCCGGCTTTTCTGAACTTCAGCGACAGAGAGTTGATGCAGTAGCGAAGTCCGGTCGGCTTCGGGCCGTCATCGAAAACGTGGCCAAGATGCGCGCCGCACCTGGCGCAGGTGATTTCGATCCGCCGCATGCCGAAGCTGGCGTCGGCTTCGGCCTTCAGCACCGTCGGCGATGCCGGCGCCGAAAAGCTCGGCCAGCCGCAGTTCGTATCGAACTTGTCGCCCGATTTGAACAGTTCCGCTCCGCAACAGACACAGGTGTAAACGCCATCTTCCCGGAACTTCACGTATTCCCCCGAGAAAGGCACTTCCGTTCCTTTCTCGCGCGTCACGTGATACTGGTCCGGTGTCAGAATTTTTTCCCACTCTTCATCGCTTTTCACGACACGCTCACTCATTCCGGCTCCTTCGACAGACACGCTCTGCGTCGCCGCCGCCACTTCGAATGCGACCGACGGGCAGATGATCATGATGGACAGGGCCACCATCGCAGCACATGAGAACACCAGCATCTTATATATTATATTTTTCATTATCTTTCATGTATGACATCCCGTATCAGGCAACGTTTGCACGCCAGCGGTGATTCACCCTCCGGCTGCCTTTTCAAAACTCGTTCCCGTTCCGGCAGTTCTGATCTTCTGAGCCTCGACGATGAGACCTTCGAAAAACGCCTGGTATGCCGCCAGCGAACCTGCATCGGCCGCTTCGTAGCGGGAAACGAGAATCGGCTGAGTATTCGATGCGCGCACCAGTCCCCAGCCGTCAGCAAAGTCGGCACGGATTCCATCAATCGTCGTCAGACTCGTCACGCGCGGCTCGGCTTTCGAGGCTGCATGTCTTTCGACCATCTCACGGACCGTCTGAACGACCTTGAACTTCATCTCGTCCGCGCAATCGGTGCGAATTTCCGGCGTCGCGACCGCCGGTGGCACGTCCGCCATCAAAGCGGCAAGACCCCGGCTGTTTTTCGCCAGGCTTCGCGCCAGAATACACGCAATTTCAAGAGCCGCATGCAGTGCGTCGTCATACCCGAAATACTCTTCGGCGAAGAAGAGATGCCCGCTCATCTCGCCGGCAAGCAGCGCCTGCTCTTCCTTCATCTTGGCCTTGATCAGCGAGTGGCCGGTCTTCCACATGATCGGTTCTGCGCCCGCCTTCGCAATCTCGTCATACATGCGCTTGCTGCACTTGACTTCCCCGATCACTTTCGCACCTTTGTGGCGCGTTGCGATATCCCGGGCCAGCAGAATCATGATCTCGTCGCCGAACAGGATTCTGCCCGTTTCATCGACAAGCCCGAGCCGGTCGGCGTCACCGTCGAAAGCGAAGCCGGCATCAGCCTGTTCTGCCTTGACCCGTTCCGACAGATCCTGGAGGTTGGCCGGAATCGTCGGATCCGGATGATGGTTCGGGAAATTGCCGTCGGGCGTGCAGTATAACTCGACGACCTCGCAGCCCAGCGCGCGGAGAAGAGGGGGCACGACGGCCCCCGCGGTGCCATTTCC
>CAZQYQ010000036.1:0-24041 GCA_964597625.1 uncultured bacterium | reverse complement strand
CTGTTCCCGCAAAACCTGCAGCAATCGCCGAACAGGCAATTGCCGCGAACGCCAGGAGGAGCACCGGCCGCAATGTTTCCCATGGCAGCAGCTCATTCGGCCGATATGGGCCTGTATTGGATATCCAGATACCGGCCAGTTTTTTTACGGCGGCCAGTCGGGAGACGGCTTCACCGTTTTCCGGTGCAAACGGGTCATCGATGAACTGGGTGTGCACCCCAACCTGCATCCCATCCATGGCCCGGTTCAGATGGGTATCATCGATGCTCGCCGCAAAGGGCAGAATGTGCGGAGCCGCCAGGAAAACCGCGATGACGACCATGAGCAGCAATCGCCTGAAGGGAACCGATGACCGTTTCCCGATGGATTCAAAAAAAGCCAGTGCCGCGCAGATATATACGATCATCATCGCCGACTGAAGATGCGTCCAGCAGATGCCGCCGAAGCTCAGCGCAAGCGTCGACGGGCCGCGGGCCTGTTTATCGCGGGTCTCCGTCCAGCCGGCAAGCACGAGAGGAAGCAGAAGCATCGCGCAGAAGTTCTGAAAGAAAAAAAAGAAATCCGCATGCAGCGCGACCGGGACCCCGGCCAGCCACAGGAACACGCCCCATCCGGCCGCGTCGCCGAGCCCCAGCACGCGCATCCAGCGCCAGAGACCCCACGCGCCGAGCAGGGCATACGAAAGCACGGTCAGCTTGATCGCTGCGAAAACGGAGACGCCCATTGCCTGCCAGCAGGCCGCGACCGCATAGACCATCGGGGCGAGGCATCTGAAAGCCATCGAGCCGCGACCGCCATATGCCAGCGCATCCCAGTCGGGATACCCGGGCGCATCCATGACCGCCAGGAAGAAATCTTTTGCGAGCCTGATGTGATGCGGAGCATCGATCGAGACACAGAACGGGTGCGTCAGAAAGGCGGCGAATGCAACCGCCATTCCCGCCAGGAGGAAAAGCCACGGAAATCCGCAGTCAGAAGCAGGTTCTGTGAGTCCGCCCGGAGATTCATCCTCTGGAAAGCCCATTTGTTCAGTATACGAAATCCGGCAAAAAGAAACCGCGGTGGACGCTCATGCGCCTGCCGCGGCAGAATTCTTTTTTCCGCTATGCTGTTTCAGGGTGTCTGAATATTTGCCCAGCTGAGGACGCAGGTCGCGAAGTGCCATTTATCGTCGTCCGAGGCATCTTTACCCGCTTCGATAGCGCCGGCAATTTTTGCACAGAGCCAGCATTCACGGTTCTGAGTCTTGTAGAGGCTGAGGACGGAGGTCATGTCCGTTGTCGGGTCAACATCCGCAGCCAGCCGGGCTTCCGGAGCCGGGACAGGCGGGGTAACAAGCGTAAGATGGGGCTTTTCAGCGGGGACTCCGGCGGGAGTCGCATGTGATACAGCTTCGGCAACGGGAAGTGGGATGCTCATCATGACCTCTCTGGCGGTGGCTGGTGCAAAGTGGGGCTATTATAGGTCCGGTTCCCCGACTCCGCAAATCGACCATCGACATTTTTTTTCTGGACTCATGCGGATGTACTCGCTCAGGATTCCACGTGATGTTGTCGGCAGGCCAAACCGCACTTTTTTTTCGTGCCCCGCGACATTTTTTTCTGGACTCATGGGTTATACGATCTGATCAGGTGTTGCGGGTGTCACTTCGCTGTAAAACCGTTCCAGTGCGGAAACGAGCTGCTGCTGAAGGTGTTGCCTGATGCTCCCGCGCGACTGTGAGAGAAGCTGGTTCCGGCTTGGAACGACCCTGCCCGGTGCCGCGACTTCCTCATCCGAGTCAGCCATCTGCCGGCGAAGAGCCAGGTATTCCTTTAAATCGATCATGTGTACCCCCTGCGGAATTGTTGAACACACAGCAGAGGGTATATCGGCTCGAATCGGAAAAAACCTTCACACTATTCGCGCCGAAACATATTCGTCACACCGGCCGCTCCCGACGGACGAATTCCAGCAGCCTGTCGTGAAGGGCCGGGTCAGAGGATGCGAGAAGCCCGCATCTGTGCCGGTAATCCGTCACATCATACCTGAACGGGTCACCCCGTAGATCCGTGACAATGCCGCCGGCCTCGGTGAAAAGAAGTTCGGGCGCGGCGATATCCCAGGCTTTCGTCGAGTTCGAATCGTTCAGATAGAAATGCGCGGCTCCGGCTGCAATAGCCATCAGCTTGAGCCCGACCCCACCACGTTCCAGCTGCTGCCCGCCGCCGACGGCTTTCGCCGCGCGGACGGCCAGCATGCTCGGATGAGAACGGCTGATCGCGAGCACGAGAGGCTTCCCGCCCCGGTCAGGCATGATGACGCGTGACCAGCCGGCACCGGCCTGACGGTGGTGGCACCCCTCGCCCCGCGCCGCCATCCAGACGTCACCCGTTGCGGGCTGGAGCACGATGCCCAGTTCCAGGGCGGCGTCAACCGACATGCCGATCTGAACCGCGAATTCACCGTTGCGCTTGATGAACTCCTTCGTTCCGTCGACCGGATCGATGAACCAGGCACGGCGTCCCGTGCGGCCCACATCCTGAAGGCCGTTTTCCTCGCTCAGAATTGCGTCCCCAGGGAACCGCGCGGCAAGCGCCTGCACGATCAGCGCATCCGCAGCTCTGTCGGCCTGCGTGACCGGCTCTATGCCGCCTTTCAAATCGACCTCGAACCCGCCGGAATAGACGCGCATGATTTCACGTGCCGCCGTTTCGGCTGTTTCCAGAAGGAAGCCGGCGTCTTTGTGGCGCAAAGGAAAAACGCCGGTCATGATCGCACCTCTCTCGAGAGAACGATCATGCCGGCGGTCAGAGTCATTGAATCGGAGGTCAGACGGCGCAGGCGGCCTTTTCCTGCGGCATCTCGATCTTGCGGATCCATTTGAAGGGGTCTTCGATATCGCCGTACTGCACGCCCATGAGCATGTCATACAGCTTCTGGCTGATCGGACCGACCTTGCGGTTCACGACGGCATAGTCGCGATCTTTGTATTTCAGACTGCCGACCGGCGAGATGCTCGCCGCAGTGCCGCTGCCGAAGATTTCCGTAATCGAGCCGGTCGTGATGCCGCCGATGACTTCATCGATCGAGATCGTGCGCTCTTCGGTCTTGAGACCCATATGGCGGGCAAGCTGAAGGACGCTGTCGCGGGTCACACCCGGCAGAATGCTGCCGTTGAGCTTCGGCGTGACAACCTTGTCGTCGAGCACGAAGAAGATGTTCATCGCGCCGACTTCCTCGATGTTCCGGTGTTCGGCCGCATCGAGCCAGAGGACCTGCGCACACCCCTGTTCGCGGGCCACCCGGCCTGCCAGCAGACTTGCGGCGTAGTTCGCGCCGGTCTTGGCCTCGCCGAGACCGCCCTTTGCCGCACGCACCAGTTCATCCGTGACATACAGGCTGACGGGATTGAAGCCTTCCTGGTAATACGGGCCGACCGGGCTCAGAATGACGCAGTAGGTATACGTCGACGAGGCGCGCACGCCAAGCGTCGTGTCCGTCGAGAACATAAACGGTCGAATATATAATGCAGCCCCGCGACCTCGCGGCACCCACTCCTGCTCCTGCCTGATGAGCGCCTCGATGCTTTCAATGAAATCATTTTCCGGAATCGACGGCATGCAGAGCCGGGCGGCAGAGCGAATAAACCGCTTGGCATTCATGTCGGGTCGGAACATCTGGATCTCATTCTTCGGCGTCCGATACGCCTTCAGGCCCTCAAAAATCTCCTGCGCATAATGCAATACGAGAGTCGAAGGCTCCATCTGGAACGGCTGGAGTTTTTTGATCTCCGCATTGTGCCAGCCATCGACTTCAGAATACTGCATCACGAACATCAGATCCGTGAAATACTTGCAGAATCCGAGCTTTTTGTTATCGGTAACGTGAGGTTTGCGCTCACTTTCCCTGATGGGATGAACAGATATTTTCATCCGCGTTCCCTTTCCTTTGTTCCTCCGGCCTTTTAGCCTGTAATTGTGGAACACAACCAATCAGGCGATTATACTCCCGTGCTTCCCGACCTGCAAGCAGACTCGATCTTTCTTGTCCCTGCGATCTTCTTTCATCCGGGCTGGAACGCGCCGGCTGTTGTGCCGATACATCTTTCGACGGAGGTGAGAAAATGATCGGTGTGACGCCCCTTGGAATTCTTACGGACAAACCCGGGCCCAGCCGGCAATTTTACAAGCAGATCCTCGGCATCGAGCGCGTTCAGACGTGCTCGGAGATGACTTCCCCGGAAGCCAGGGGCACGCTGATGCGCCTGGAAAGTCCCCAGGTCGAAGTGTTTGCCACGGAAACGCGCCTGCTCGACCGCACGGAAAACACCGTGATCAGTGCAGAACACAGGCTGATCATGCGGCCCCGGGATCCTCAGGCGCTGGTCGAACGGCTTGCGGTGGCCGGGATCAACATCAGCCGGACATCCGGCGGATCAGCCTCGTTCGAGGACATGAACGGCATCAACTGGGAAATCCGCGGATTGATGTGATTGCCGGCCTCAGCTCCACAGCATCTTCAGGCCGATCAGCATGAGCACGGCTCCGAAGGTGCGCCTGAGTGCCACCTCGCTGAACGACTGAGCCAGGCCGGCGCCGAAATACCCTCCGATGAAAAAGCCGACGGCACCCAGAACGGCGATGGGTATGACGATATTTCCATCCTGATAATAGCGGATTGCCGCCATGAGCCCGATCGGCGGGATCATCATCGCGATCGACGTTCCCTGGGCCTGGTGCTGGGTCAGACCGAACATGAACACCAGGGTCGGCACGATGAGAATGCCGCCGCCGATACCGATCACTCCGCTCAAAACACCGATGATTCCGCCCCACAGGGCATAGACGAGATACATCATCGAAACAACCTCCAGAGGGAAAAAGTCATTGCGGAAGCAGGGGAATGATCAGGTCCAGAGTGCGGTCAAGAGCTCCGCGATGCCGTCTCAGAACCTTCTCGGCGGCATCCTGACGCGTCGTTTTCCCCGCCGGATACTTTAATATATTATTAATTATTTCACAAGCCATTTCGGCGGAATCGGCCTGTTCCATCGCACCGGCCGCAACCAGTTCATTGACGAGGTCAGCGAAGTTTCTGACGTGCGGTCCCATCACGAGCGGAACGCCCTGGTTCAAAACTTCAAGCGGGTTATGCCCCCCCACGTCAGGATCGAGGGAACCGCCCACGAACGCCGCGCTCGCCAGGCCGTACAGGGCTGCAAGCTCCCCCATCGTGTCGAGCAGCAGGACCCGCGACTGTTTCTGTTCCCGGATCACGTCGCCAAGCTGCGATCTTCTGACAACGCTGATTCCGGCGGATTTCAGCCGTTCTTCCCAGGCGGGAGCGTTCGCCGGATTCCGTGGCGCGAGAAGCAGCCTGGTATCATCCTCCGCATCGGTCATTTTTTTCCAGACAGGCAGGAAGGCCTCGAATTCGGACGGATGCATCGAGCCGAACACCAGCAACCGCGCCTTCCCTGCCCACAGCGCTGTCACACGCGCTGCGGGCGAACCGGCCGGCGGCACGAGATCGACCTTGGCGTTTCCGGTCACGACGATACGCTCCGGATGCGCACCCATCTCCCGAAGTTTTCCGGCGTCCGATTCGCTCTGCACCGCCAGCAGGGAAAAGGGCTCGAACACAGCTTTTCCCATGATCCTGAACTGCGTATAGAACCGATGAAGCTTGTCGCTGATACGGCCGTTGACGAGAGCCAGCGGGATCTTCCGGGCAAGGCAGGTCTGAGAAAAAACAGGCCAGAAATCCGTTTCCGCCAGGATGACCATCCGGGGATTCCATCGTTCGAACGCCCGGTTCATGCTGAACCAGGCATCCAGCGGAAAATATCCGGCGACGTCGGCCCGCTTTTTCTTCCTCACGTCGGCCAGCACATCCGGATGCGTCGTCGTGAATCCCAGCCGCACCTGCGGCGCACGCGCGCGCAATCCGTGCATGACGGCTCCGGCAACGGCGGATTCACCCATGGAAACCCCGTGGACCCATGCCAGCGGGCCGGCGGGCGGCCGCGGCAGATTGCCGAAGTAGTCGTGCCAGCCTTCTGCGATGCGGCGAACGCGGCCGGGAAGAAACGGCGCGGCGGCGCTGATGCCCAGCAGCGTCAGGCCAAAAAGCGCCTGATACCCCGCCAGGGCCGCGGCCATCTTCATGCGGTCAGGGCCGGATGTCTCTTTCAACTCCGGTCTCCGATTCCGGCCTCGCCGACGGCGTATGCGGTTCCGCCGCGTCTCATCGCGATTCCGGCGCATTTCATGCGTGCCATATACCCTTCGTGACGAGGTTTGAAGCGGTCGTAAAACCAGAGGTACTGTTCCGGGTGGTCGAGAATCACGGATTCGAACCATTTCGTGATATCCGTCGTTCTGGCAACCGCCTTCGCCGCATGGTCGATACCGCCGGGTTCCGCGAGGGCAGGCTGAAACCAGCCGGTGTATCGGCGTGACAGGCCATCTCGCAGGCTGAACAGGGGCACGACGGCCGCGCCCGTTTTGAGACTCCAGTTGGCCATGCCGGCCGGCATGCTGACCCAGTGACCGAGAAAATCCATGTAGACACCGAGATTTCCTCCGTCCTGGTCCGCGATCATTCCCAGAACCTCGCCTTTTCTGAGAGCCTTGAGCGCGCCCATGCCACCGCGATCGCGATCGTGCAGCACGATCCGGGAATGAACCCGGAATCTGTCGAGCAGCCCGCCGACTTCATCTTCTTTCTGCGCAAGATAAAAGGAGTGCAGCGGATACCCGCGATGCGCGATCGTAGCTCCGAGCAGTTCCCAGTTTCCCAGATGCGGCACGGCCAGGATCACGCCGCGCTTCCTGCGTACCGCAGCCTCGAAATGCTCAATTCCCTGTAAATCGAATCTTCCGAGCAGATCGTCGGTCGTCAGCACCGGGTAACGCAGCAGATCGTAGATATTGAGAGCAAAGTGGGCAAACATCCTGTCAATGACCCATTCGACAGGCTTTGGAAGCGGCCTTCGAAGTCGGGAATACACCCGGCCGATCGTCTCACGGAGACGGTTCCGTTCGCTGAGGCAGGCCCGCGACGCAGCCCATCCGATCGCGACGGCCGCCGGCCTTCCGATCTCTTCGGGAACCGCGCAGGCCACCTTTGAAACGGCCTGCACCATGCGGCTCATCAACCCGGCACGCGTGTGCATCTGATGCCGTCAAACGCCTTTGCCGCCTGCGGGCTTCCCGGTCGCCACCCTCAGGAGATTCAGCGCCATCTGCGCGATACGCGCGCTGGCGCCGGATGTCCCGAGATGAGAAATTGCCTCGGCCATATCCCGCTTCTGCTTATCGCATTTTCCGGGATTTTCGAGCAGATCGATGGCCTGCGCGGCAAGCTGTTCCGGCGTTAAATTCCGCTGGATGAGTTCCGGAATCGCCAGTCTTCCGAGGAGGATATTCGGCAGGCCGATGTAGGGAGGCAGTTTGTTGAAAAGCATCGCCATGATTTCCGTAAACAGGGAAACCCGGTAGACGATCACCATCGGGGTCCCGATGCGGGTCGCTTCGAGAGTCGCCGTGCCGGAGCTGATCAGCAACACCTTCGAAATGGCCATCACGTCGTAGATCCGGCCTTCGATGATTTTGACCGGCAGATGCGTCGCCTCGATCTGGCGTCGCAGATCCGCTTTCGGGATGCCGTAGACATCCGGCCCTTCGGTGGCGATGACCGGAACGACGAATTGAAGTGTGGGATCACGTTTCAGAAGAAGTTTTGCGGTATCAAACATCAGCGGAAGAAGCTGTTCAAGCTCGCTTTTGCGGCTTCCCGGGCACAGGCCGACGACCGGACGCGCCGGATCCAGCCCGAATGCCTTGAATGCCTCATCCCGGTTCATCGTCGTCCGTGCCAGGTCGATGAGCGGATGGCCCACGAACTCGACGTTGGCCCCGGCTGCCTTGTAGACCTCGTATGTAAACGAAAAGTTCGCCGCGACAGCCGTGATATTCCGGGCCGCATCCGCAACGTCAGCCGGACTTTTTGCGAATTTGCTGGGCGGGAAAACATACAGGGATGGAATTCCGAGCCGGGTCGCTTCGCGGGCGAGACGCATGTTGAAGCCCGGATAATCGAGCAGAATCAGCAGCTCGGGGCGTCTGTCGGCCAGAAACTGTTTGAGGCTGCGCAGCACGAGAAGCAGTCGCGGCGCCTGTTTGATCGCTTCGATGTAGCCGATGGCCGCCCAGTTCTGGCTGTCATACAGCATGTTCACCGGCCGTCTGGCCGTCTGCGTGCCCCCCACGGCGTGGATTTCGAAATCTCCGCATTTGAGAAGCTCGTCGATGAGCTCAGCCGCGTAAATGTCGCCGGAAGTTTCGCCCGCACTGATGAGGATTTTCATGCGATGTGCCTGTTCGGTCACGCTGCGATCCTCCTTGCCGCTTCAGCTTCCGTAGCGGTGATTCTTTCCTCGATGAGACGTGCACCCGCCGCGAGATCCATGTCAGGGCCGATTTCGAATGGAGCGCCGGTCGCGACGACCACCCGGGAAAACGGCAACGGAATCTCAAACCTGTCCCAGTTATTCAATCGTATCACTCTATCGTATCCTACGCCGACAGGTAAAACCAGAGCTCGTGATTTCTGCGCCAGCAGCACTCCACCGGGCTTGGCCTGATGATAGGGCCCGCGCGGGCCGTCGACCGTCAGCGACACATCGGCTCCATGGTTCATTTCCCGCACCATTCCCAGGAGCGCCCGGGCGCCGCCCCGCGAACTCGACCCGCGAAGCGTGCGGTATCCCATGCAGGACATGCTCATCGTCTGGAGATCGCCGTCGCGGGAGAGGGACGTCATGATCAGGATTCCCCGTCCACGGAAAACGAATCCCGGGATCATCTGCGAACCGTGCCAGACCAGATACAGGATCGGTCGTCCCGTGGCGCGCGCCGCATCTTCCCAGCTCCGCCCAAGCCTCTCCACCCGGACGGTGCTTGCCCAGGTCCGTATGAGCAGAGCCGCCATGCGTCCCTTGATGCGGACACCCGGCAGATACGCGGGATCATTCCAGCGCGGGTCGTCGCGGATGGCCGGATCGGGTTCAAAAGCCGGCTGGAAATGTCGGATCGTCATTCCATCGCCTCCATTTCCGCCATCTGGCTCGCGAACTGTGATGAAAACTGAGAATTATATAAATGAGAGTATAACCCCTTCTGTTCGAGCAGCACCGAGTGGGTGCCCAACTCGACGATCTGCCCGCGCTGCATCACCACGATCTTGTCGGCATTGGTGATCGTGGAAAGCCGGTGCGCAATGATGAAGGTCGTGCGGTTCTTCATCAGCAGCGCAAGCGAATCCTTGATCAGGCTCTCGGTTTCGGAATCAAGCGCGGACGTGGCTTCATCGAGAATCAGAATCCTCGGATCTTTCAGAAACGCTCTTGCCAGGGCGAGCCGCTGGCCCTGGCCACCCGAGACGTTCACGCCCCGTTCGCCGAGATGCGTCTTGTATCCATCCGGCTGACTCATGATGAAATCATGAGCATTGGCACGTTTCGCCGCCTCGACGATCTCCTCGTCCGTCGCATCGAGCCGGCCCAACCGGATATTCTCCTGGATCGTGCCGGAAAACAGCAGCGTTTCCTGGGGCACCAGCCCGATATTGCCGCGCAGGGAGTTCATCGTCAGTTCGCGGATATCGGTGCCATCCACCCGGAGGCTGCCGGACTGGAGTTCGAAAAATCGGGGAATCAGGTTTACAAGGGTGGTCTTGCCGGCGCCGGAAGGGCCGACCAGCGCGACGACCTCTCCGGGTTCGACCGTCAGCGACAGGCTGTCGATCACGGGGTCATTTTTCCCGTAGGCGAACGTCACCCTGTCGAACTCGACCCGGCCTCGGCACTTTTCGAGAGACTTCGCGTCTTCGCGGTCCTGGATATCGAGCGGTGCATCGAGAATTTCAAAGACGCGGTCACCCGCGCCGATCGACTGGGAAAGCACATTGCTGAACTTCGAAAGGTTCTTGATCGGCGTGAAAAGCCCCACGAGCGCCGTCAGAAAGCTGATCAGCTGACCGGCATCCAGCCGGTTGTGGATGACCTCGGAGCCGCCGTACCAGAAGATGATCGAGAGACCGACGGTATTGAGGAACTCGATGACCGGGGATGTCGCGGAGTTGATGCGGTTTCCCTTCATCGTCTCCTTGAAATTCTCTTCGTTGGCGTTCTCGAACCGCCCTTTCACATACTCTTCGAGCGTAAAGGATTTGACGACCTTCACGCCGGTGATATACTCCTGCAGGACGGTGGCGATATCGCCAATGCGGTTCTGCATGCGGGTTCCGATTTTCTTCATCTTGCGCGAGAACTTGTTGATGATGGCGCCGATGAACGGAATGATAATGATCGATATAACCGCGAGCTTCCAGTGCAGCCAGAAAATGTATCCGCAGAAGCCCATAAAGGCGATGACGTCACCAAGCAGGCCCGTGGAGCCGGAGAGCAGGCCCTGAAGCACCAGAACATCGCTTGTAATGCGGCTCATCAGTTGTCCGGTGCGCTGACGCTCGTAATAATTCAGCGACAGCCGGAGCAGATGAACCATGCATTCCGACCGGATCGTCGTCAGAATGCGCTGGGAAACCCAGGTCATGATGTAACTCTGAAGAAAGCTCGCAATGCCCTTGATACCCATCACGATGACCAGCGATATCGCGATCAGGTTGAGCATATCCACCCGGCGTTCCACCAGGACGTCGTTGACCACGCTTTTCATGATCCAGGCCGGATAGATCGTGCATACGGCCATCACGAAACTGAAAAAAATCCCGGCAAGGATATGAGGGATGAAAGCACGGAAATAGGCCAGCAGGCGTTTCAGCGTCCTCATCGCTTCGCCACCTCTCCAAGCCGCCGCAGCAGATGTTCGGCAACGCGGGAACTCGCTCCGGGCGCGCCGAGGCGCTTCCGCAATTCGGCCAGATCGCTTCTGATCCGGGTCTGCCGCTCCGGGGACTCGAGAATCGCCAAGGCTTCGTGCGCGATCATCTCGGGATTGAAGTTCCAGCGGATGAATTCCGGAACGACCTCGCGGCCTGCGACGACGTTCGGGAGCCCGATATGCGGGACCTGGATCAGATACTTTGAAATCAGGGACGTGAGCCAGTTCGTCTGATACACGATCAGCATCGGCGTTCCCAGAATCGCCGTCTCCAGCGTCGCCGTGCCGGACGCGACCATCGCCAGGTCTGAGGCCGCCACGGCATCGTATGTCTGGCCGCGAAGCACGGTTATCGGCAGCGTGCAGTTGGCAAGATACGGCTGCAGAACGGCATCACCGATCGTTCCGGCCACCGGCAGAAGAAACCGGATGTTCGGCTGTCTCTGGAATATCCGTTCCGCGGCTTTCAATAAAGGCGGAAGAATATAATAAATTTCCTGGTTCCTGCTGCCGGGCAGCAGCGCAACGAGCTGCCCGTCGCCCAGACCGTGGTCAGCCCGGAACGTTTCCGGCGGAACGCGGCTTTCGGCGGTGCCGATCAGCGGATGTCCGAACCATTCGACGGGAATCCCCTCCCGCTTCCAGATCTCGACCTCGAAGGGGAACACGACCACGGCTTCATTTATAACGCTGGCTATTTTTCTGACGCGGCTCGAACGCCACGCCCACACCTGCGGTGTTATATAGTATACGACATGGATTCCAAGGGCGCGGGCCGCCTTGGCCACGCGCACGTTGAACCCCGGATAATCGATCAGGACGAGCATGTCGGGCCGGGTTTCCCGGAGCCACCGGCAGGTATCCGAATAGATGCCCAGCAGATGCCGGAGATTGCTCAACACCTCGACGAAGCCGATGACCGCGAGCTCATCGATGCTGTGGATACATTCGAGGCCGGCTTTCTGCATCAGCGGTCCGCCGATGCCTTCCGTCAGGATCTCCGGGGAGAGTTTTTTCAGATGCGAAAGAACGAGCGATCCCTGAAGATCGCCGCTGTGCTCGCCTGCAATGAAAACGATGCGTTTACGGCTCACGTTGTTCACTCCCGGCGCCGCGCCGCGGCGACGACGCAGGAGAGCAGAATCAGGCCGGTCGATGCGAATGTGCGCCGCTCGGACCAGCAGGCCTCGCCCCAGCTCCACTTCGGGGTCCGTTCCGGCCGTTCCTCGGGAGTCTCCGGACGACACGGGATGAATGCAGGCGTGCGGGCGGCCCACGACTCGAACGATTCGGGAAACTTGCCCTTCAAAAAAGCCTCTTCATACGGAATCATCGTGGAAAACTCGAGAACATAGAACAGGGTCGACAGGATGCCGGCGGGCAGATCCCCCGCGAACAGCAGCATGCCAGCGATTTTCAAGGCGTTGGCGAGATACAGCGGGTGGCGCACCCATGCGTATGGGCCGCTCGTCACGAGCCGGTCGGCGCAGATTTCACGGGTGCGGGTCGTGGGGCCGATATGCCTCAGCGCGGCGAGGCGCAACAGCTCGCCGGCAGCGAGCAGCGGCAGAGCGAGCAGCCGCGCGAGAGGGCGCTTCCGTGCTCTGGCAATCAGGAGAAGGGCAAGAGGAACCGGCAGAAGATCCCGCCAGCGAAATATATAGCCACCAATATATTCAAGCCACCCGCCACCGGCCGGGTCTTCATTCATTTTTTTAACCACCCGGTCTTGATCTGCGCAAGAATTTCCAGAGCCACTTCGAGAGCGTTCTTTCCGTCTTCAATCGTCACGAGCGGTTTCCGCTTCTCCCGGATACAGGTGATGAAATGCTCCAGCTCCTGTCTGAGAGGTTCGACCCGCTGAATATCGAGCTGTTCCTTGATGATGTTCTCTTCGCGCTCATCCTTGCGACGGAGCGTGATTGCCTGGTTGGCATAGTCAAGCGAACAATATTTATCGAGATCGAAAACGCGAAGCTTGCGGATCACTTCGTCGCTGACGCGGGAGGCCGTCAGATTGGCGATGCATCCGTTCTCAAACAGGATATGCGCATTCGCGATATCCTCGTTTTCCGTAAGAACCGGGATGCCGACCGCATCGATACGCGCAATGGGCGATCGCACCAGCGAAAGCACGATGTCGATATCATGGATCATCAGATCCAGCACGACGCCCACATCGGAGATGCGCTTCGAGAAAGGCCCCATCCGCTGGCACTCGATAAATCGGGGTGCCTCGCAGAACGACTGAAGTCTGATGATGGCGGCGTTGAACCGTTCCACGTGGCCGGCCTGCAGCGTCAACTGCTTTGCGCCGGCAAGCGTCACGAGATCGGTCGCCTCATCCAGGGTTTTGGTGATGGGCTTTTCGATGAACGTATTGACATTGCGTTCGAGGAAAAAGCGGGCCACTTTATGATGAAGGAACGTCGGCACAACGACACAAACGGCATCCACTTTCCCGTCGAGTTCCTGAAAGTCGTGATGATAGGAGACACCGTGCTTTTCGGCAATCTCCCTGCCGACGACTTCATCGACATCGACGACGCCGACAAGCTTCGCGCCCGGCATGTCAGCGATGATGCGGGCGTGATGTTTCCCGAGATGGCCGGTTCCGATGACCCCTACTCTGACGCTCTCGCTCATTTCATCCTCCCATCAAACCACGACGATCGCCAGATCGGCGGCGTCAGCCATGGTAATGACCTCACCACGGTCGAGCAGAAGCGTTTTCTGCTCCTGGAAGGCGAGACAGCAGGCTTTTGCCTGAACCAACGTGCGAATCGTGTCGACACCGATGACCGGCAGATCGAAACGCATATCCTGATCGGGCCGGGCGACTTTCACCACCGTGACGCCGCCGCTCCCCAGCTTGCCACCGCGCAGGATCGCTTCGTCCGTGCCCTCGATAGCCTCGACGGCGAGAATCGCACGGTTCTTCACCACGACGGTCTGACCGATGTCGAGACCGGCAATCTTTTTCGCGATTTCGTGCCCATACTGGATATCAAGCCATTCTTCGGGAGTCGGGTGCCTGCGGGTCAGGGGCCCCTTCTGCGGAAGCAGGGATGCGAGGAACATCGTCGAGTCACAGACGTGAATGCCTTCGTTGACGAACTCCCCGGCAAGAGCTTTCAGCAGCGCGTCATCATTGCGAATCGGCGTTTTCTCGAACACGCGCATCAGGCGCGCATCGGGCTTGAGCTGGTTGAACATGCGGGTTTTGGTGATCTTGCCCGCCATCACAAGCCGGCCGATCCCACGGGTGAGGAACGTGTCGATCATCCCCTGAAGCTCCCCAATATGGAACCAGTGGATCTGGTCGACCATCTTCTCCAGGTCCGGGGAGGTTTCTTCTTTGATTGCGACGGCAATAACTTCGTGGCCCCCCTGTCGGGCCGCCTCGGCAAAATACAGGGGAAATCGCCCGCTCCCTGCGATCAATCCGATTACTGACACGCTGTTCCCTCGTTTCTGCCCGGTCGTTCGGCTGTAAAGGGCCTTTTACCGGGGGAGTGATCAAACCTTGTCTTTCTTCGTATCCGCATCATCCGGTCCCGGCTGCCCGACCGGTTTCTGTGACGGTTCCTGAGGCGTAGATGGCACTGATGGCGCTGATGGTGCCTTCGGGTCTGGGGTCGGCCCCTGCTGCCCGCCCTGACGATTCCATCTGTTTCCCTGCCCTGACCTCGTCTCCTGGCCTTCACGGCGAGGACGTTCCGGGCGGCGGCCGCGATCATTGCGCGGCCGTTCCTGATCACGGCGGGAATTGCCTGCTTCACGGTTCTGTGCACGTTCACGGGGCTGATCAGGCGCCTTCAGAGCAGGTTGCGCTCCATCGATCGCCGCGAGTTCGTCGATCGACTCTGCCGGAACGGAATCATCCGTCAGTTCCGGTCCGGCGGGGGGCTGGGAATCAGACGCGGAAGGCTGTTCACCGGCCTGAGGCTCCCGCTCGGAACGTTCGCTCGCTCCAGGCTTCCCATCACGGGGCCGGTCTTTTCCCCGGGGTCTGGCAACGGGAGGCACGAGCTGCTGGAAAAGAATGCCCAGATCCGGTTCCGGCTGGCCCTCTTCCTGGACCCACCACATGTTCCGGCCCGTCGCCGGGTCTTTCCGCCCCTTGACGCAATCGAGCGAAACCGAAACCTTGCGACGGTCGTAGTAGCCGATCAGCAGAGTCCGAGTGATGTAGTTCAGATCCATGACACGGCCCTTTTCGGCTCCAACGACGATCTCGGCTCCGATTTTCGGGAACTTGCCATGGAAAGACGCGTAATACTCATATTCGTGGTTCAGGCAGCAGAGAAGCCGGCCGCAGATTCCCGAAAGTTTGACCGGGTTCAGGCTCAGGTTCTGATCTTTCGCCATCTTGGTCGAAACCTGGCAGAACTGGGTCATGAACTGGGCGCAGCAGACTTCCTTGCCGCAGCAGCCGAGACCGCCAAGAAGCTTGGTCTCGTCGCGCACACCGATCTGGCGAAGCTCGATGCGCGTTCTGAACGTCGTCGCAAGGCTTTTCAGGAGATCCCTGAAATCGACCTTGATGTCCGACTTGTAATACAGAATCAGCCGCGTCTGGTCGAAGAAATACTCCGCCTTGAGCAGCTTCATCTCGAGCTTGTGCTGGGCAACCAGGTCGCGCGCGCGTGTAAACGCCTCACGATCCTTCTGGCAGATCTCGCGCATCATGTCGCGGTCCTGGTCGTTGAGAAGACGGACGATCTCACGCACGAAGGGCTCTGAAGTTTCTTTCGGCTCCTGGCCATCGGGAAGCACGGAAAGCACGGTGCCGACTTCCTGGCCGTGGACGGTCTTTGCGAGAACCTTCTGGCCGGGTGAGAGTTCGAGTTGCGGCTCGAGGTGCCAGTGCACCACGGGCAACTTTCGGAAACGCAGAGAGATATACCGGCTCACGTAATCGGTCCTCCGATGTCAGTCAGAACGTTTTCCAGCACCAGTGCGGGCTGGACAAACCGCCGAAGCAGTTCGAGGCTGTGATTCAATAGCTGCATCCGCGCACGGATAAACGCCGGTCCCCGGGCCGCGGTGACAGCCATGATATCTTCTTTCCGGTCAAGGTTCAAGAGACACCCGTCGTCTTCCATGAATCCCCAGTGGTACATGTCTTCATACCAGCGCAAAAGCCCTTCGAGAAGAGCGGCGGGCTGCCGGCCGGTCCAGGCGCTTATCGCAGCACCGCATTGTTCTTCGATTTCCTTGAGCAGGCCGGGCGAATAAGCCTGTTTATGTCTGCCGATCACCGCATCAACTTCTTTTTTCAGATCTTTCCGCACGCTTTCAACGGCTTCGAGAAACAGCCGCGTGAAAAGAATCGGAAATGCCGCCGGCAGCGTCACGCAGACAGCGAATGCCCTGATCAGCTCCCGGCGCGCCGCCATCAACGGGAGAGAAACGAATGAACGGGCCGCTTCAAGCTCCTGGAGCGCCGCTTCGAGTGATGGGGCCGCTTCGATACGCGCATGCAGGCTGCCGCCGAACGCCATGAGTTCTTCGACGAACCGGACATGCGCGGCACGGAGGCCCGAACACTCCCCTGGTTCGGGAAGCCCCGCCTCGAGAAGCCGGCAGGCAGTTCCGAACGCTCCGTCGGCGAGGGCATACCCGCGCATGACGACCTCGGGCGCCAGTCCGGTCAGGGTCGCCAGCGCCTCGCGCGCCTCAGCATGAGACGGAGTCCGGAATGCAATCTGCTCGGATCGGCTTCGGACGGTCGGAAGCACCCGCTCGGAATTTTCGGACAGCAGAATGAAAATCGCCCGCTGCGGCGCCTCCTCGAGGATCTTCAGAAGACTGTTCGCCGAGTATTCATTGAGACGGTCGGCCGGATCGATAATGAATATCCGCCACCGCCCCATGTTCGGCTGCAGCACGGCAAGCTCCTGGAGCTTGCGGACCTGATCGACCCTGATGTCGTTCCCCTGAAGGGTGATCGTCGTGACATCCGGGTGGGAACCGGCCGCGATGCGCCTGCAGGAAAGGCACTTGCCGCAGGCTTCCGGGAGAATGTTCTCAGATGACGGAACGCTTTCGAGGCACTGGAGAGTCGCGGAAAACGCCAGGGCCGCACGCCCCTTTCCGATCGACGCGCTTCCCGTGAAAAGATATGTCTGGGATACCCGGTTCCGCGCGAGCGACCGGCGCAGAAGGCCGATTGCCGCATCCTGCAGCAGGACGTTACGGAAGGTGACGGCTTGTCGTGTCATTGGTACGATTGACGAAGAATACCACGCATGCGGCGATCATCAAAACGAGCACCGTCATGATGACGATGTCCAGACCCCGATGCCGCAAATCCGCCATCAGCAGCGCCAGCAGGCCGAAACAACTGGAGACCATCCACATGAACCGGGTCGTATCCGCCTGGGAAAATCCGAGCCGGAGCAAGTGGTGATGCAGATGCTCTTTGTCAGCCTGAAAAATCGGGACTTTCCGGAAAAACCGCCGCATGATCGCGAAAACGACATCGAGAACGGGCAGCCCGAAAGCCACCAGGGGAATCACGAGCGGAAGCAGAATCGTTCCCTTGGCCGCCCCCGCAACGGAGAGGGCCGAGGTCATGAATCCCAGGAAATACGCCCCCGAGTCGCCCATGAATATCGATGCCGGATGCACATTGTATTTGAGGAAAGCAAGCAACGCGCCCATGATGGCAGCCGTCAGGACAAGCACGTTGCCGATCACGACGGCATCCTGCGTATGGTGCGTAAGCAACCTGACGCCCATCAGGGTCGCAAGCGCGATGAACACGATGCCCCCGGCCAGCCCGTCGACTCCATCGACAAGGTTGACCGTGTTGGTCAGACCGATGACCCAGAGGCAGGTCAGCGGAATGGTCAACAGGCCCAGCGTCACGAGCCCTTTTCCGGCGATAAAATCCGTGACGAAATCGATTTTCACCTGGAACGCAATCAATATAGCACATGCTATAACCTGGCCGGCCAGTTTCACTTTGGCCGGCAGATCGATCAGATCGTCGATCAAGCCGACAAGAAAAATGAAGGTTCCGGCGAGCATGACGCCGGTCGTCTTCAGATCATCGGCAAGAAACGGCAGGGCACCCATGATACCGGCCGTATACAGGGCCAGCCCGCCGATACGCGGAACCGGATGGCGGTGTATTTTGCGGCTGCCCGGCCGATCAACGAGACCAAGCCTGATTGCCATGCGTCTGACCATCGGCACGAGCAGCATGCCGATCAGCCAGGCGAGGAAAAATGCCCCAATAAGCGCTTTCATGAAGCACGCAGTATATCAGAAACTTACCAGACGCTCCAATCTGACCCGCATTTCTCCCTTTTCCCGTCTCCGCCCTCGCTGCGTGCGATACCCCCTCGCCATCGGGATGCACTCGACATCTCCGGGAAGGCGCGCCGGCAGATTTACTGCTCGTTCCCGGACGTGTTTTCATGGGTGCGTTTACAGCGAAACGGCATTCTGGTATAACTCAGGACACCCCACCATGATGAACCCTCCTGCATTTCAGCGTGCCTGCGCACGCATCAAACTTCTTCTCTTCGACTGTGACGGTGTCCTGACCGACGGTCGCATCGTGCTCGGCAACGGCCCCGAGGAGCTCAAATTCTTCTCAACCAAGGACGGCATGGGCATCGCGCTGTGGCGCAAAGCCGGCCACCTGTGCGGCGCCGTCACCGGCAGAAGCTCTGAAGCGCTTTCCCGGCGCGCAGCCGAACTCAAGTTCGATGAACTTCATCAGGGAATCGGCGGCAAGGCTGCGATCATCGAGGAAATCATTGCCCGCCGCGGGATACGGATCGAGGAAACGGCGTATATCGGCGATGATTTCAACGATCTGCCGGCGAAGCGGCGGACAGGGCTTTTCTTCGCTCCCGCCGACGCCCATCCTGTGGTGAAACTTCACGCCGATTACATTCTCACGAGCTCCGGTGGAATGGGGGCCGTGCGGGAGGCCATAGATCTGATGCTGACGCATCAAGGCCGCCTGGAGGCACTGGTTGATGAATACCTGGCGTGATCGCTTCAAAGCGTTTCGCAGGAATGTACGGGCATGGTTTGTCGAGCAGTTCTACCATCAGCTTGTCCGGCTTCCGGCGAGTTCCGTCCCGCGCCTTGCCCGCCTGTTGATGAAACTGTTGCGGGTTATCTTCAGCGACCAGCTTCATCGGGCAGGCGAGCTTCTGCCGGCCGAATTTTCCGATCGGCGCGGGTTCATCCTGTCCGGCATGGCAAAAAACCAGGTCATGAACCTGCTTGAAGTGTTCTTCTATGAAAAGCTGCTCGAAGCAGATCCCGGTTTTATCAGCGTCAGCGGCAGAGAGCATCTCGATGCCGGCCTTTCCCGGGGGAAAGGGGTCCTTCTGCTTGCGAGTCATTTCGGCAACTGGGAACTGATCGGCTACACGCTGGCCCGGCTCGGATACCCGATCTTCGCCATCGCCCGCCCCCAGGCTGTCAATCGGATGACGGAGTTCATGAACGGGTTTCGCGAAAAGCGCGGCGTCAAAATACTCATGGCTCACAACCTTTCCGCATCGCTTCGAACGCTGCGGAAAAACGGCATGATCGGCGTCCTCGCCGATCTCAACGCCCGCGAGCGGGGTTATATCGCGCCGTTCTTCGGCCGGGAAGCATCCTTTTATCCGACCCCGATCCTTCTTTCGCAAAGATCCGGAGCTCCTCTGATTCCCGTTTTCGATGAGCGGGGCGGGGACGGCCGACATCACATCAGATTTGAATCTCCGGTCCTCTATGACCCCGAATCGCCGATGCCGGAAAGAATAGCGGCATATGTCTCACGCTACGAAGCCGGATTCCGCCGGCGCCCCGATCTGTGGGCGTGGTTCCATGAGCGATATGCCCACGTGGAACTGGGACGAAGATCATGAAACAGCCATTTTACATGACGTTCTGGTTCTGGGGTCTCGTTTTCGCGGCATTTCTCGGAATTATTTTCTACAGCGGCGACCTGGATAAAGATGCCCAGAGCCGCTATGCAAGACAAAAAATGCGCCTGACAAACGTGCAGTTCAACGAACTCGAAGCTGGTTTCGAACATGCCACCCTGTATGCGGATGTGGTAGATATGGATGATTCACAAAGCAACATGACGGCTTCCACTATACACGCGTTCTTTTTCGACAGGATGATAGCAACGAAAACAGGCGAACTGGTCGCTTCGTGGGGGCTTAAAACCCCGTTCGAGGCTCGTTTCTGGGGCGATGTGCGGCTGCACACCTCGACCCGGGAGCGGTTTCGCGGCACCGAAATGCGGTATTTTTTTTCCCGGAACGAGATGTTCACATCGATGCCCGTCACCCTCTGGAAGGACGACATGGTCATAACCGGCCGGGAACTCCGCTACAACACTCAGACAAAGGAAGGTTCGCTCGCCCGCGACGTCCTGATACGAGTCTGGGAGGCAGCTTCCGCAACCGCTTCCATGACCGCTCGCGCTGCGGAAACGCCGTTCCCGTCCACGCAGACCGCGACATCGGCTCCGCCGCTTCAGATACCGATACAGGAGTCCGTTTCCGCAATATCCACGGCCACACCGCCTGCATCACTTGTGCCTCCCGCGCAGGCCCCCGCCGTTTTGCGCCGGCCCGCAAAGAGTACGCGCGCGATAACGCCCGAACTGATCGCTTCAGCACCGCTTTCAGAAATCGCTGCCCCCGGAGCTGACAAACAATGAAACGCCCCCGCCACACCCTTTCGGCACTGATCCTTTTCGTGCTGGCCTGCACCGCCGCTGGTTTCGCCCTGACGTCGATCACGGCAGGCGACATGGAGATCACAAGCCGGCTGATGACATTTGAAAACAACATCTATGTCGCCAAGGGCGGGATCAAGGCGACGCAGAAAGACTCAACACTCACCGCCGACCGCGGCATCTACGATCGGACACTCGAGCTGGTCAAGGCGATTGACAACGTCGTCGTTTCGCAGCCAGGCTCGACGCTTACTTCCGATTATCTCGAAGCCTATGTGAAGGAAGACCGCATGCTCGCGAAGGGAAATCCCAAGCTGGTGCGCATCGTTGAGCGTGAGTCCCGCGACGAGAACGGCAGCATGTCGAAGAAAAAGTCCCGTGTGGTCCTGACCTGTAACGAGGTCGAGGCGTTCAACAAGGAGAACCGCTTCCTCGCGAAAGGAAACGTGCATGTGGTCGAGGTTGCCTACAGAGAAGGCGAAACGGCGGACGAGGCGAAAGAGAACGAAAAGGATCCGACATCCGACCTGGTCTGCGATTCGCTCGAACTTTTTTCCACGGAAGACAAGGCGATCGCGCGAACCGATGTCGTGATCAAGACGAAAACTCTCAAGGCAACGGGCGACAAGGCCATCTACCTGGATCGGGAAAATCGGATGATCATCGTGGGTCACGCCCACGCCTGGCAGACGTCGAAGGAGTCTGCCGGCGCGCAGGAGCAGGTTTCCGAATTGTATGCCAGTAAAATCATCTACTACCCGAACGAGGATCGCACGATCGCGGTCGGAGAAGTCCATGCAACCGTGTATCCGAAGGGCCAGCGCGGTCCCGACGATGACAAGGGGAACCGCAAGGAACGCAGGAAAAAGAAGAAGCTGAAAGAGAGTGAGACAGCCTCAGGCACCGCCGAAACCGGAACAGAGGAAACGGCCGCAGTGGTCGAAGCCGACACCGGATCCGGCGGTGAAACCCCCGCCCAGCCTGACGGTTCAGCGCAGCAACTCGCCCCTCCGGCCGATCTGCCGCCGGGCGATTACACGCCGATCGGCGGCGATTCGACCGAAGCAGGCTCGGAGTGAATCCGTCATGACGAACAACGATACGACGCCTCCGAACATGGTTTCAGAGAGTGCAGCGCAGGTGCTTCCGGTCGATGAGTCCGACCCGATGTCGGCACCGGCCCCGGGCGGCCGTGACGAGATTCGCGCCACCGGAATCAGCAAATCCTACGGCGGCCGGAAGGTCGTCGATGATGTTTCGTTTTACATCAGAAAGGGCGAGATCGTCGGGCTGCTCGGGCCGAACGGCGCGGGGAAAACAACGTCTTTCTACATGGTCACCGGCCTGGTGAAGCCTGATTCGGGCGTCATTCAATATAACAACAGAGATATTTCGCAGATGCCCATGTACAGGCGGGCACGCAGGGGGATCGGCTATCTTCCGCAGGAAGCTTCCGTCTTCCGCAAGCTCACGGTCAGGGAGAACATCTGGCTGATCCTCGAAAACATTGATATCCCCCAGACCGAGAGACAGCGCCGTTTCGATTATCTGGTCCAGGAGCTCCATATCCACAAAATAGTCAATAATATGGGATACTCGCTTTCCGGCGGAGAGCGGCGCCGCGTCGAAATCGCACGGGCTCTCGCCGCCGAACCGAGTTTCATCCTGCTTGACGAGCCGTTCGCGGGCGTCGACCCGATCGCGGTCCAGGATATTCAATCGATCGTTCTGCAGCTGCAGCGCAAAGGTCTCGGCCTGCTCATCACGGACCACAACGTGCGGGAAACGCTCGCAATCGTTGACCGCGCCTACATCATGAACCTCGGAAGAATCCTGGTATCGGGAACGGCTGAGTATATCGCGAACGATGAGACGGCGCGCAAGTTCTACCTGGGCGACCGGTTCAGGCTCGACCAGATCGAGAAGGAACAGCCGCAGTCGTGATCTACATCGTCATTCTTCTGGTCGTGAGCGGAGCCATCGCCTATATCGGCGACTATCTTGGTACGCTCGTCGGGAAGCGCCGGCTCAGCGTTTTCGGTCTGCGCCCCCGCGTAACGGCGCTCGTCGTCGCCGTCGGAACCGGCATGCTCATCACGCTTATCACGCTGACCGTCGCGGCCATTCTTTCAGACAACGTCAAAATCGCGCTTTTCTCGGTTCAACAGTTGTCGAAGGATGTCGAAACCCTCACTTCCGAGCGAAACCGCCTCACCGACGAGGTCCAGGCCCTGCAGACACGCGTCCGGTCAAAGGAACAGGAAATCGTCGTTTTTCGAAAGAACGAACCGATTTTCGCCCAGGTGATTCCGGGCGGCCGGATCGCTTCAGACGTCCGGTCGGATCTCGACAGGTTCGTGCGCGAACTTGCGGACAAGGCAAGTTCCCGTGGCCTGATCCTCAAGGATGAATCGGCCTTTTTCACCGACAACCGCGTCCAGCTCGATCAGATGGCTGATCTGATCGCCACATCCCAGGCCGATATCGTCGTAGGCGCAATCGCGGACGAGAACATCGCCCTCGGCGAATCCCTCGGCAAGGTGAAATTCATCGTCAGGCCGAACAGCCTGATCTTCAAAGCCGGCCAGGAAATCGCATCGCTCGAAGTGGACGGCTCACGCGACCGGCCTGAAATAGCCCGCACGATACAAGACTTCATGGACGAGATCAACCACGAAGTGGTTCGTGCCGGGATGATCGACAATCCTCTCACAGGCAGGTTCGGCAACCTTTCATCCGAATCGATGCTTTCCTTTTTTGACATGGTGAATCAGATCCGGAATCTCGGGCGGCGGCTCACGCTCATCGCCGTCGTCAAGGAAGACACCAAAGCGATCGGCCCTCTCAACGTCTCATTCAGGATCGAGGAAGAATCGGGAACGGAGTAGCGGGAGTGGATGTATGAATATTGGCGAATATGAAATAGCGATTCTGTCGGAAGGCACGTTCAAGCTTGACGGCGGAGCCGTTTTCGGCCTGATTCCGCGACCGATCTGGAGCAAGCTCATGCCCGCCGACGAGTCGAACAGAGTCACGCTTGGACTGCATCAGCTGCTTGTCCGCGGCAAAGGCTTCGTTCTGCTGATCGATACCGGCATGGGGGATAAGCGCACCCCCCGGCAGCGCGAACAGCAGTCCATGTCGCCTCTTCGTTCCTGGGATGAACGGCTCGCCGCGCACGGGTTAACCCCCTCCGACGTGACCCATGTGATTCTTACCCATCTTCATGTTGATCATGCCGGCGGTGCGACCCGCTTCACCGAAAACGGACGAGAGTGCGTGCCGGTTTTTTCCAATGCCCGTCACTTCATCCAGCTCGGCGAATGGAACGATGCATGCAGGCCGAATGAGCGCACGCGAAACTCGTATGTGATGCACAGCATTCTTCCGCTGCAGGAAAACGGCCGGCTCGAGCTCATCAGCGGCGACATCGAGATTCT
>CAZQYQ010000035.1:0-24160 GCA_964597625.1 uncultured bacterium | reverse complement strand
CTGGTCACCGTCCGTGATTTCTGCCTGACGGAGTTTCTGCTCCGGTTTCCGACGGCAGATTCTCGCGTTGTCCAGATGAAATACTGATTGTCGCCAACGAAAGAAATTCATTCCGCCAATCATGCGTCATTCCGCTCTGGCTGTTTCGGAAGCTTCAGGGCTCTCAATGACAATGCCGGTGGTGGATATCAGGACAGTGCCTATGTGCATGGAGTATTTTTACGTGTTTATGCTCATGTGTGTGCTCGTTACACGCATCAACACGCTCATCATGACCATGCTGATGATGTGCGTCGTGGACGTGACTGTGATTATGAGAGATCTCCTCATGCTCGTGTTCGTGCTCGTGCCGCTCTGTGATGTGCAGCCAGAGACCCGCACCCATGAATATCCCGGCAAGCATGAGACTCGACGACACTTCCTCTCTCAGAAGGAGGATCGCGAGAACTGCACCCCAGAAGGGGGCCAGGGAAAAATACGCTCCCGTCCTGGCTGTACCAATGTGGCGCAGCGCCATGACAAAGAAGGCCAGACTCAGCCCGTAGCCCAGAAACCCGAGGAACAGGCCCATCACGGCTTTCGGGGCAGAGCATTCGAATACGCCGAGGAGTATTGACATACTGAAATTGAAACAGCCTGCCGTAAGCCCTTTTATCGATGCAACCTGGTATGGATCACTGCTGGATACTTTCTGAGTCAGATTGTTGTCGATGCCCCAGCAGGCGCAAGCCAGGATGATCAATACGGATCCAGTCGATATCTCCGCATGGAAATCGTTCTGACATGACAGGATGATACCGCCCAGGACGATACATACCATACCAAGAGCTATTCTAGTATCGAAATTCTCTTTGAATACCGTCCATGCGATTACGGCAGTGAAGACTCCCTCGAGGTTGAGCAACAATGACGCCGAAGAAGCCGTCGTGCTTTTCAGCCCGGCCATTAACAATATAGGAGCCAATATTCCACCAAAGAATATTGCGCCGGCGATCCAGGGATAGCTTTCTCTCTGGATACCTGCTTCCGTATGCGATGATGTGCTTAGATATCGGACAATGGACAGACCGACGCCGGACCCCATGTAAAGGATCGCTGCCGACAAGACGGGATGCACATCGCTGATGAACAATTTGGCGATCGGTGTCGTGCTGCCGAACAAGACCGCTGCCGCAATGGCATATCGGACACCCACAGTTATCCCGGATTTCTCGGTATTCACGTTTTCACTCATGCCTCAGCTCCGCAATTTCCGGAGATCCTTGCTGCTTGAATTAACATACTTCTTGCCCTTTTGCCAGCGCCATGCCACATCCTGTGACACTGAGGGAGGTTGAAAAAATGGACACCACTGTCCCGATCATTGAATCGAGCGGAGGTGTTCTTCGGAAATTCGAATGGAAGGGGTTCGGATGGTTAAACGGGAGGGTTTGTCCGGGGCATCGGTCGTCTCAATCGCAAGACAGCAGATGGGGCAGGTCAATGAGGCCGATTGAGCCGGATGCGGCAATGATCTTCTTCATGAGCAGCTCGGGCTTGACGGGAGGGAGTTGCGCTCGCTGAAACCATTTCAATTCACGCATTCTCTTGGGGTGTTCTGAAGATTGTTCCGGATCGAAGCCCAGGCGGGCTCTGCCTTTGAGCTTTGAAAAAGCGATGACGACTTCCAGAAGAGCGATATCCGGAAATTCCTGTACTGCCGCTATGCCGGTCGGAATTCCCTGTATCCCCGTTTCTTCCGCCAGTTCCCGCCGGGCGGCCTCGACGAGCGTTTCGCCTTTCTCGACGAGACCCCCCGGAAGGGCCCAGAATTCACGCTTCGTTACGGGGGAAAAATGACGAATCAACAGCAGACGGTCATGACGAAAGCACAGGCAGCGGACTCCAAGACGAAAGAATGGGAGGAATGGCGAGCTTGCAGGTTTCTTTTCTGACATGGTCAGGATTCTTCCCGTTTCCAGGTGAAAAGGGCCTGTGAGACCGGGTATTGAAGCAGGAACGAATCACCGTCAGGTTCCAGCCGCTTTGAAAGGTGATCGGCCAGTCTGGCCATGCGCTCCGGATCGTTCGTGATTTCAAGCCTTTGCCCGAGCACCTGCACGCCTTCTTCCAGACTCCGGAATGTCCAGAAAAAGGGACGGGGGAGGATCTCGAGATTCGGCAGAAGGCCATGGCGGATCATGATGTGATAGAGAATCGCGATGCGCTCCCGGCGGAAACCGGTTTCGGGAAGGTTGAGAGCCGCACGCATGGGCGGATCGGCCGGCAGATCCGCATGGGGAACGAGCACCATGCCGCGGCGGGCCGCTTCACGCAATCTGTCGACGGCCTTGCCCATGTGGCAGGTGCCGTCTTCGTCCAGTGCAGCAACGCCGAGAGCATTGAAACAGATGACGGTATCGTATCCGGTCCGGTTTTTGAGTTCATCTGAGAGCCACCGCCCCTGCAGGATATCGATGTTTGTTTTGCCTTCCTGCACGGCCTGCCGGCGAAGCTCTTCCAGCATCGACAGGGACAGATCGAATGCCGTGACGTGCGCAACCCGCTGTGCAAGCGGTATCGCGAACGTGCCGGGGCCCGCACCCACATCGAGCACGCGTTCGTGAGGATGCCAGGAAAATTTGGCGAGCAGATGTTCGGCCAGGCGGCGCTGATCCGGGTGGTGGGCTTTTCTGGCAAAATCACCGGATCTGCCGTCCCAGAACGCGACCTGATTCTTTTCAGCCGGCGTCGTATCGTTTGTGTGCCAGGGGTGGTTATAGATGGCTTCCCAGTCAATGGTTGGAAACGAGAGCGCATGTTTCATGGTGCGAATCACTCCTGGATGGTTTGAAGAGAACGGAGCCTTCCTCCGTGTGAAGCGTGGTGACGGGCACGCCGTAGAGGCGGCGCAGCAGATCGGAATTGAGCGTTTCGGCCGGAGCTCCGTCGGCCAGGATCGTGCCTTCGCCGATGACGAGCACACGATTGGCGAACTGCAGCACGTCATTCGGATCGTGCAGCGTCATGAGCACCGTGAGCTTCTTCTGGACCGACAGGCAGCAGACAAGATCGAGAACCCGGAACCGGTTGCGGAAATCGAGATGGGAGTTCGGCTCGTCCAGCATGAGGACGGGGGAATCCTGTGTCAGCGCCCTTGCCAGGAGGACGAGCTGCAGCTCGCCGCCGGAGAGATTGCTGTAGGGCCGGTCGAGGAGATGCGTGATGCCGATTTCTTCAGCCGCGGTTTCCACCAGCATCATGTCATCGACACCCGGCTGCGAGAACGTGCCCAGGTGTGGGTGCCGGCCCATCAGGATGAATTCCCGGACAGGATAGGGGAACACCGGGTCGTGGCGCTGGGGAACGAGAGCCAGGTGCCTCGCTATTTCACACCGGCTCAATGTTTTCACTTCACGGTCTCCAAGGCGGACCTCTCCCCGGTAGGCCGGAAGCAAACCAGACAGAATGTGGAAAAACGTCGACTTGCCGGCGCCGTTCGGCCCGAGCACGGCAACGCGCTCGCCGCATTGTATATCGCAGGAAATAGAATTGAGAACCGGAGTGCCGCCGTATGTGAAATGCAGATCCCGGACGGAGATGGGAGGAATCGGATTCAGTGCCATAACTCTTTCTCCCGGGTCCTCATGATGAAAACGAAAAACGGCGTGCCGATCAGCGCCGTGATGATGCCGATCGGGATCTCGCCGGACGTGAGTGTGCGCGCCAGATCATCGGCGACCAGGAGAAGCATGGCACCCAGCAACCCCGATACGGGAAGAGAATGACGGTGGTCCGGGCCGACGATGGCCCGTGATATATGTGGAACTATCAGGCCGACCCAGCCGATGATTCCCGAGCGGGAAACGGAGCTCCCGACGGCGGTGACAACCAGGACGACGAACAGCAGTTTCCATCGTTCGACGTTCATGCCGAGCGACATGGCTTCACCGTCGCCCATCGACAGGATGTTCAGCTGCCACGAAAAAACGAGAAGCAGCGCCAGACTTGCCGGTATGACGTAGATCCCTGGAAAAAGACTTTCCCAGGCGATGGTTCCAAATCCGCCCAGCATCCAGAACGTGATTGCCGGAAGCTGGGTTTCGGCATCGGCGATATATTGCAGAATCCCGACGAGCGCGGAAAAGAAGGAGGAAACGATGACCCCGCTCAGGACCAGCGCCAGCCTCGGAACACCCCTGCCGGAACGGCGCGCGACCATATATGCCGCGAATACCGCCGCAAACCCGCCCAGAGAGGCCATCACATCCAGGGAAAACGGGATCCTGGAAAGGAATACGATGGCAAAAGCCGCGCCGAATGAGGCTCCGGCGGAAATGCCAAGAATGAAGGGGCTCACAAGAGGGTTTCGAAAAAGCCCTTGGGCGACGCAGCCCGTCATCCCCAGCGTGGCCCCGACCAGCAGAACCATGATGATGCGGGGAAGCCGCAGCTTCAATACCACCACGGAGGAATAATCGGGAGACGGCACGCTGGCTTCGCCGCTCAGCCAGGAGACGAACAGCTTCCATGTCTGTTCCGCGGGCACGTGATAGTTCCCGAGCTGCAGGGAGAAGACCGCCAATGCGGCGAGAAGGAGAACCAGAGTGAGATAGAGCCAGAACCGCCTTTTTCCAGGGTTGGATGGCGAAGGGGCGGATATACTGGTATCGTTGTAATAAGATGTCATAATGCTCGTTTGCAAATACTATTAAATGCTATTATAACATATTTACTCATGTTCGGAAAATTCATTGTGAGGGAGGAAAACGGGAGATGGCTCAAATCTGGAGACAGTGGACTCTCGGCTTGATGGCGGTCCTTTTTGCGGTTGTGGGTGGGCTGCCGGCTTTTGGTGAGCCGGCCGTCACATCAGGTTCTGTCGCAAGGCTTGTCGTCCTTTTCCCACAGGTCGTGGGAGCTGTTTATGTGCTCGGGTTGCAGGATTCCGTCATCGGCTTGCCAAAGGATCGTCTGAAAATGGCGCGCGATGCGAAAGACGGGTTCTATTACAGGTTTGCGCCGAATATCGGAAGCTCCGAGGATGTCGGATTCCCAGGAAAGCCGAACATGGAAACGTTGTTTGCCCTGCATCCCGATCTGGTGCTGAGCACGGATGAAACGGTGCATCCGACGCCGGCCAACAAGCTGCTGAGAGAAAATGGCATCAAGGTTCTCGCGCTGAAGGCCGGGTTCGGCTCGGTGGATGAGTGGCTGATGGCGGTTCGCCTGATTGCGAAACATACCGGCCGGGAAGGGCAGGCCCTGCGATACGAAGCGTTTTTCCGGGAGCGTCTGCGCCTCGTGAGGGAGCGGGTCGCCGGAATCGCGGAGGAGAAAAAACCGAAAGTCGCTCTGGTGAATACGAACAACGGGCAGCTGATCATTCGTGGAGCCCGGACCCGGTTCGGTCATGAACTCATCCGGATCGCCGGTGGTCGGACCATCGCGCCCGGAAACGATTCGGGAGATCTGAATGCCAATGCCGAGCTGCTCTTCAAGTTCGATCCGGACATTGTCATCGACGATACGCTCACGAACATGCTCGAAACGGTGAGCTGGTGGAAAGAGCTGAACGCCGTTAAAAATAACAAGATCTATCGAACGCCGCAGGATGACCCCGGCTCGTTCGTCACGAACTGGAGCATGAACACCTTTTCGCCGCTGGGCCTCCTCTGGCTTGCCAAGATGTTCCATCCGGCCGAGTTTGCTGACATCGATCTGGATGCCGAGCGGAATGCATTCTACAAGACGGTTTTCGGGGCGGAGTATCGCCCGTATCCACCTGCCGTTGAGGCAAATGATGCAGGGAGAGACCGGTGAATTCACACACGATGAGAGATCTGCGTGACGCTCTCGCGCGGGACGAACGCTTTGCGATGTGCACGGTCGTCGAGGCGGCAGGAAGCAGTCCGGGCAGCGAGGGACAGAAAATGTTCGTCTTCACCGACGGAACGACCATCGGAACGGTCGGTGGTGGTGTCAATGAAGAGACGGTTCGCGTGAAGGCCGCGAATCAGCTTGTCGAAGGCGGAACGCTGCTGCTGAGTTTCGACATGGCGAACGAAGCCGCTTCGTCCGACCCGATCTGCGGCGGAAAGATGAAGGTCTTCATCGAAGTGGTCCAGGATCAGCCCCGGCTTGTCGTGTTCGGCGGGGGGCATATCGGGCGTGTCCTGACGAAGCTGGCCGCGGCTGCCGGTTTCCGGGTGACCCTGATCGACGAGCGCCCGGAATTCGCCGAGCCGTGTCTCATTCCCGAAGCCGAACAGGTGTTGTGCTGTCCGTTTGAAGAGTCGGTCGAGAAAGCACACATACAAGAGGCCGACTCGGTGGTCATTGTCACCCCGGGGCATGCGAAGGACCGTGAGGTTCTGGAGCGGGCCATCCGGACGTCTGCGAAATACATCGGTATGATCGGTTCGGCCCGCAAAGTGCTGGCGACGAAAGAACGGCTTCTTGCGGATGGTGCCGATAAAAAGCGCCTTGAAGAGGTTTTCACGCCGATCGGGCTCAGACTGGGCGGCGATTCGCCTGAAGAGATAGCTATCGCTATTCTTGCGCAGATCGTCGCGTTCCGGAACGGCAAGACCATCCGATTCGGATAGACATCACGAATTGTGACCAAATAGCCGGGGTTGCACACCTGGTCCCCCAATCCCCGGCATCCGGACAGCTGTCGGTCGGTGTCGGCGCGGCTGGCTCTGCTGCTTCGGGCCTCATTTCGATGCGCATGGACGGCAATGCGGCTTGTTGTCGATCATGACATGGTGCCCATCCATGACCATTTCGCCGCATTTCACGCATATTTCACGGATTTTCGGGAGGCCCGGAAGATCGTTTTCATCCCAGACGACCGGGCTGACCGACATCGAGAAGTGGCGATCCCACGGGATGTCAAAGAAAAATCTGGAAGCAGCGGACGAATCATGCCGGTCGATTCCACGCTTTTGCATCTCCGCGCCAAGCTCTTCAAAAAGCTCTGCTCTTTGTGAAATTCGTAAGCCTTCCTTGCGTTCAAGCGAACAAAATGTCGCAGCGAAACGGCCCCAGTCGCGGAACTTCAGCGTTTTTCGGCCGAGACGGCAGCCGGTGACCGAGATGACCGCATCGGTGAGACAACGATCGATCTCGGTGATCACGATCAGGTCCTTGCTCGGATAGGCCTCATAACCGAGAATCTTCTGCGCGCCGAGCGCCATCTTCACGCCGTTATACATGCCGGGACACAGATGGCCGTGAAAGGCGCAGGCCTGGGCGAGGCCGCGTTCGTATTCGCCCCATGATATTTCGGGAGTGAACAGTTCCATTTGTAAATCCTTTGATATAAATATAGTGAAGAACGCACGCTTTATCTGAAACCTGTTTCCTTGAGGGTATATTTGACCGGAATTTCTATGCGTGCACGGGCATTCCACCCCTTCGGCGGGGCTGGAAAACGGCGATTGCGAATCAGGGCCAGCGCGGCATCGCGAAGTTCGTTTGGTGCGGTTCCTTCGGCGGCCGTCCCGGTTGCGGAACCGTCGGCTTCAATGCAGAATTTGAGCATGACTGTTCCGCTCAGCCCGCCTCTGCGGGCCGATGCCGGATATATTTTTGACTCCTCGAGCCTGCGTCTGACCAGGTTCAGATATGCGGATATCTCATTGCCTGAGACCGGTTTCGATGATCCGGAATCACTGCCTTTCGTGGTGCCTGTCCCGGGTGTGTGCTTTCGGGCTGAACTGCCTCCAGGCAGTTGCCGTTGCCGGATTCCGGCAAGCCAGTCGGAAAGGCTATGGCTGACGAGCTCTTCACGAGGAGTTGCGTCCAGTGGTGGTGTTACGGCTGGCAACGGCAGCATAATGGTCTTCTGATCAGGCTTGCGGATACCCTCGCGAATGGGTTTCCGAACGGCGGGCTTGGGCGTAACCGGTTTGCGGGGAGGGGAGGGGGAAGCGCTTCGTGGGGGAGGTGCTTTTCCGGTTTGTCTCACGGTGCGGGATTTTTCGAGAATGGGGTGAATATAATTGTCAATTTTTTCCATCAGCTGAGCGGCTTTCGCCGATGCCGCACGGAAATTCGATGAAGCAACGGAATGGCCCGCGAAGACTGGCTTCGGCGCGGGGCGCGAGAGATCGAGAACTACGACAGACGGTATTGGCTGCGGCGTTTCATACGGCCTCCAGCCGCACCAGATTCCGAGGCACGCCAGAAGCGAAAACTGCATGACCGATGAACCGAACAGGGCAAATGCGGCAGAACGATATTCAATCATATATATCGATATGCTTTCCGGTGTCACGGGGTGTCGTGTGGCTGATTGCTGTCGGGGTTGCGGCCTGCAAACGCGACTTTCGTGATGCCGGCTGCCTGAAGGCGGTCGAGCAGTTCCACTGCCGTGCCTGCCGGAGCTTTGCGGTCGACTTCAATGATGATTGCGGATGAGGCAGGAATCTGCCTGGCACAACTCGCCAATGCCGATTCCCATGAAGAGTCCGGAAGCGACGTGCCGTCCCAGACAATACTTCCTGAAGCCGTGAGTTCGATACAGAGGGGTTTGGCTTCCTCGGGCGCCTGGAATGCACCGACTGCCGGTAGTTCGGTCTTCATCAGCGGCAGAGCCTGCTGCGTCAGAATGAAAAACAGCAGCAGGGTGAAGATGATGTCTGATGCAGGCGTCATGTCGAACGACACTCCGCCTGACGGAATTGGTCTTCTAAATGCCATCAGCGGTTTCCCTCCCTGCGGGCGAGGGCTGGTCCGTTTGAGCTGTGTCTGATTTCGCTGTGTCGAGCGTATCGAACAGGCGGCGTTCGAGTTCCCGGAGTTTGCCGCGGGCAAGGCTTTCGATGATCTGAGCAAAGCCGCTTGCCATCAGACCCAGAACGAGCCCATACACCGTCGTGTAGAGGGCTTCGAACAGGCCGTTTGCGAGTTCGGACGGGACCACGACCGGCCGCAGGGCGATGACGTGGAGGGTTCCGACCATGCCGGTAACGGTGCCGAGAAAGCCAAGCATGGTACTGATCTGCGCGAGAAAGCGCAGGGTTGGCACGCGCCTGGTAAGACAGTCTTCCAGCCGGCCGAGCACAAGTTCGATCGACTCGGTCAGGCCGATTCCCGGCAGCCCTCGCCGCTCTCTGGCCATTTTGAGCGCGCGTTCGGCCCAGTAGGGTGCGCCGCTGCACGCGAAATGGTCCGGTTTGTATTTCCACAGGAGAATCCAGGCAATCCGTGAAATACCTATGAATCCGATGACAATCCCGACCAGAGACAGGGGAATCATGACCGGGCCGCCGAGTCGCAGAAACTCCATCGCCGCATTCAGCATCGCTTGCCCTCCAGGCCGATTCTTTCAGAAATCATTTTGCCGGCCGCCAGTGAAGCCAGAAACCAGGTGGAGGGCCCAGAAGGACGACGTCCCCGCCGCGTTCGCGGGCAAGCCGCAGCATCGTTTCTCTGTCCATTGGCGGAATGCGTGACGGTCCGCCGGATTCCGATTCCCGTTCTGCCCGTCGTCTGGTGATTTCCTCGCGCACCTCCCTCGGAATGCTCAGTCCGTAGCCTCCGCCCACATACGCGGCGCCGCCCTTCGCAAGCACCCGTCGCATTTCATCGAACGCCCCCGCGAGATTCGGCCAGAACTGGATCGAGCCTCGGCTGAACACGAGATCGACGCTGCCGGTCTCCACCGGAAGCGCCGCTGCCTCGCCGGTCAGGCCGGAAAATCTCGCCGCAAGCCCGTCGCCCAGACCGAAGACGCGTGCAATGGCCAGGGTGATCATGGACTTCGATAGATCCACCTCGATGACGCTCCCGGCGTCGGCTTTCAGAAATTCGACCGCCATGTGGCCGGGGCCTCCGCCGATGTCGAGAATGCGAAGCCCCCGTATGGAGCGTCCTGTCGCTGCTTCAATATCAACGATCAGCCACGGGTACAGCGGTTTGAATATATCATCTGCTATACTTTTGAAGCCGGCGGCGACGTCTTCGTTCCATCGATCCATGGGTGTTGTTCTTCGACTTTTCTTACATGCCAATGGAAGCCGGCGGGCGAATCATCGGCCGGTTTCCGACAAGACTCATATCCCGCGGCATCAGAACGGATCTCAGACCTGAAATGTGCCTGGCGGTTCCGCCCTGAGACACCATCGCTTCGACGGCATCCGGGGCATCGGCCCATGCACCGCCGATCACATCCACGCCGAAGTCGAACAACGCCGGACTGAGCGGAACGGTCGGCCCGAGCACGATCCAGATGGAACCGGGTTTCTTGAGGCGCAGCAGATCGTCAATCGTGTCGTTCAGACAGGTGACGCCGGTCATTGCCACGACATCAGCATCGGGCATGACCTGGGGCGCTGCCTCTGCCGGCAGATCGCCGGGCAGGGGCCGCTTCTCGAGCACGTGAAATGATGATGCCGCCTCCCTGATTCGTTCCATCGTGGGAAAATGACCGACCACGACCGCGCGTTTGCCCCGGGCCAGAGTTGCCATCAACTCGAGCGCGTTTCCTTCCACACAGGGATGTGTCGGCGGGAGAACCGCCGCGTTGAGCGCGGCCATACCGATCGACCGTTCGAGGGGCATGGCCGAGTCTGTCCATGAAATCAACTCGGCAAGTGAAAGGCGCTCCACCGATCCCATGTTGCGGACGGTCGGACGGTCGTTTCCCCGGAAGATCCGGTCGTCGAGCAGGGTCATGCTCATCCCTTGCTGATCGGCTTTCACGATGGTCATGAAGGCGTAAATGGCGACCTTCCGGACTTTTGCATCGAGCCGCCCGGCCGGAATCGCCGATTTCACGGCATCGATCACTCGTATCATGGTGTCCATAAAATAATCATAGGTGCCGCATAGTAGCATTGTCAAGAAGATCGATGACTACCAAGGAAGATTATCGGCTATCATGCTGGTTGCTGGTCTGGTTCGGTTTATGCGGGGATTATTGTGGTAGAATCTGCCCACACTTGACCAAGGAGGACGACATGGTCGACCCGCAGAAGCTGCTGACCCTCAAAGAGGCTTCCGAGATTCTCAATGTCAACCCGGAAGTGCTTCGCCGCTGGCTTCGCGGCGGACGGGTGATCGGTGTGAAGGTGGGAAGCGACTGGCGCATCAGCCGGACGGACCTTTCAAACCTGATGCAGCCTGCCAGCAATGCGCCCGCAGCGTCCGGCACCGTTTCAGACGGGCCCAAGATGTGCATCAAATCACCGAAGTGGATCGAGTATTCAGGACTTCCAAAGCAGCTCAATGATGAAATCGGCCCGCATGCCTGGCCGCTTCTGAAGAAGCTGATCGAAATCGATTTTGAAAAAGGCGACGATGAAGAACGGCGCATTCCTCTCGATACGGATGATCTTGCCGAGCGGACAGGATATTCCCAGAAAATCATCGAAGAAACACTGAAAAATCTCGCCGGTCACAGGCTTCTGCTGACAGGCAAACATCACGGCTCGGATCGCTATGTGGAAATTCTCACCCCGCTGCGCACGCCCCGGATGATTCTCGACATTCCATTCCGAAACGGCGGCGTGCAGGATGCTCCGAAGAATGCCCTCAAAAATCGCTGCATGCGGCGATATCTTGAGGCTTCCATGGAGATATATCCCAGTAAATAACCATATATAGTGTGTGTAATTCTTGCATATCTATGATATTTCATTGATTTGCCGATGATCGAATCAGCGACGGCTTCAGAGAAACGATGCAGCGCCGCCTTCTGTATCGGGCTTGTTCTTGCCTTGGCCCTGTTTGTCGGAACAATCGGATACCGGATGTGGCACCCCGATTATCGGATCATTTTTCGCGATTCGAACCTGATGGGCGTTCCAAATCTGCAGTATCTCGGCGAAGCGTTGCACGAGGGGTTCATCCCCTGGATTCACCCCCGCAGAGGCTGCGGCACGCCGTTTCTTGCCGATCCGCAGACGCAGGCTCTGTATCCCCCTGCATGGATTTTCGCCCTGCTTCCCCCGGTGACGGCTTTCAAAATGCACCAGTTCATCCATTTGCTGCTGCTGGGAGCTGGCTTCGCCATGCTCGCGCGTATCAGGGGAGTGACTGCCGCGGGTTCGCTGTGCGCCGGCGCCGTGGCCGTCGCGGCACAGTCCAATCTCGTTCAGGTCGAATGGCTTCCGACCCTCGCCGGAAGCGCCTGGGTGCCTTGGACGCTTTTTGCCGCAATGACAGGGTCAGCCGGTTGGTGGGTTTTCTCCGTTGTCATGATGATCTCCTCCGGGTATGCGTATCTGTGGGTCATGGCGCCGGTGATCGTCGCTGCCGGCCTTCTTCTCGTCCCGGTAGCGAAGCGGCGCAGATTTTATCTGATGGCGCTGCTTCTTCCCGCGATCACGGCTCCCTGCTGGATGGGGTATTTCGCCTTGACGGGAGATGCGAAACCGCACGGTTTGTCAGGCGCCAGTATGATCCCCGTCAGGGGGTTCGAGTTGTGGCATCTTTCTTTTTTCCTGATGCCTGCCGGGATCGGCCCATACGATTTTTGCCATGCCGACGGGCGTATAAGCATTTTCACGGCGGAGTCTGAAGCCGTCTGGAGCCTGGTCTGCTACTTCGGCGTCGTGCCGTTTCTTCTCGGCATCTATGCCGCATGCCTTGCAAGGCCGGAACGGCGGGCGATCTGGCTCATGGGGTTGAGCGGCCTGGCGATGGCCTTCGGGATCGGAATTCTCGCCAGGAACTCGAGTTCTCTCAACCAGGCGATTCATCATCCGGCAACGTTCATTCAACTGTTCGTCTGGGGGCTGCTCTTCGCCTGGCCCGTCGGCTGGCAGATGCTGGATTCGCCCGCAGAAATGAACAGCCCCCGTACCCCGGCGCGCGCATGGCTCTGGCTGGGTTTTGCGCTGGCAATCGTCTTTGGCATCCATCAGTGGATGTCGAACCTGGCGCTTGGAGACGCGGTTTCCCCATACTGGTATCACTCGTTCACCATGGGATGGATATCCTGGCTGATTGCCGGTATCACCGCGTTGCTCGCATGGGAGTCATCCCGCATTCGCCTCGCTGCAGCCGGGCTCCTGATGATTGCGGTTGTGGATGTCTATTCATACTCGGGAATGGTTCTCCCGATCACGGACGCGAAACCCGCGTCTTCCAGGATCACCGAGAGCATCGATGTCGATTCCGGCCGGCTGAGGGTTCAGAAAGATTATGTCGATCATCTCCTCGACTTCAAATCCCGGGGATCGGAAAAACACTCTTCCTATCTCGAGTGGCTGCCCTGCGTCGGTTATCCGAACAGTTTCGCGCGTTTTGGCATCTATCAGTTTGACGATTATAATCCGCCTTTCATTCATGATGCGCTGACGGACTGGACCGCAAAACTCGATGCGGCAACGGAATCGGCAGCCATCGATACATTGAGGAAAATTTCCGGCATCAGATATATCATGACTGCTACGGATAAGGTTCCTGAGGGCTGGAAGTTGATCAGAACGAAGTCTTCGCCTTTCGGAACGTGGACGGCCAGACTGTATGATGCAGGTCCCACTCCCGGAGCCGTATTGATGACCCTTCCCGGCCTGAACATCCTCGATTCCGGAGGAATTCCGGCATCCTCCTCTCTGATCCCGGTCGATCTTCGCTGGCAGGGACAAAGTGCTGCGGCCGTTCTGCCGGCTGGAATCGCGATTCGACAGGATTCCGTGCTGTTCATTCCCGTGACATCCTGGATCGGCTGGAAGCCGGAATTAGACGGCATGCCGGTCACGCCGATCGTCAGAAAAGGATTCGGACTCGCGATCCCACTCGCATCGGGAGCACGCACCGTTGACTTGCATTTCAGACAGCCCTGGGCGTTTCATGCATTGTTCGCGGCTGTCATCGGCATGTTCGGAATCCTGTTTTTCCTTCGTCGAAACGTCGGTTCTGGTGAAGGCGGCGCGAGACGATACGCGGATGCGGCTGCCCCGCGATTTGATGATTCCGGGAACACGTCGATGGGAAAACGATGAAGAGAATCACATGCGGTGCGCTGTGACGTTGCCGGCAGAGAACGCCATGCCAGTCGTGCAGAACCGCTGTGGCGTCGTTTTCTGCCTGGGCATGGTGCTTTTGCTGGCCCTGTGGGTGGGGCTCGTCGGCCGTACGTTGTGGCACCCCGATGATCGGATCATTTTTCGCGATTCGAACCTGATGGGCGTTCCAAATCTGCAGTATCTCGGCGAAGCGTTGCACGAGGGGTTCATCCCCTGGATTCACCCCCGCCGAGGCTGCGGCACGCCGTTCCTTGCCGATCCGCAGACGCAGACCCTGTATCTTCCGGCATGGATTTTCGCCCTGTTTCCCCCGGTGATGGCTTTCAAGATGCACCAGTTCATCCATTTGTTGTTGCTGGGAGTCGGATTCGCGCTGCTCGCGCGTATCAGGGGAGTGACTGCCGCGGGCTCGCTGTGCGCCGGCGCCGTGGCCGTCGCGGCACAGTCCAATCTCGTTCAGGCCGAATGGCTTCCGACCCTCGCCGGAAGCGCCTGGGTACCCTGGACGCTTCTTGCCGCAATGACGGGATCAGCCGGTTGGTGGGTTTTCTGCGCTGCCATGATGATCTCCTCCGGATACGCATACGTGTGGGTCATGGCGCCGGTGATCATCGCAGCTGGCCTCCTTCTCGTCCCGGAAGCGAAGCGGCGCAGATTTTATCTGATGGCGCTGCTTCTTCCCGCGATCACGGCTCCCTGCTGGATGGGGTATTTCACCTTGACAGGTGATGCGAAACCGCACGGAATGTCAGGTGCCGATATCGCCCCCGTCAGAGGATTCGCGTTGTGGCATTTGTCTTTTTTCCTGATGCCCAGAGGCATCGAGCCCTACAGCTTTTATCATGCCGACGGACGTATCGGTTTTTTCCCGGTTGAGTCAGAACTCGCCTGGAGTTTTTTCTGTTATCTCGGCGTGGTCCCTCTTCTGCTCGGCCTCTACGCGGCCTTTCTTCCTGCTCCGGGCCGGCGGGCGGTCTGGTGTATGGGTGCAGGCGGCCTGGCAATGGCCTTCGGCATTGGATATCTCGGAAACATATCGGGTTCCGTGAACCAGGCCATTCATCACCCGGCGACATTCATTCAACTGGTTGTCTGGGCGCTTCTCTTTGCCTGGCCCATCGGCTGGCAGATGCTGGATTCGCCGGCCGGAAGCGACAGGATCCGCACTCCCGCGCGTGCCTGGCTCTGGCTTGGTCTTGCTCTTTCAATAGCATTTGGTATTCATTATTGGATGTCGCGACTGGCGCTTGAAGACGCGGTTTCAACATACTGGAATCACACGTTCAATGTCGGGTGGACCGGCTGGCTGATTGCCGGACTCACGGCGTTGCTCGCCTGGGAAGCATCCCGCATGCGGCTTGCTGCGACCGGACTCCTGCTGGTTGCCGTGTTCGACGTGTATGCCGTTTCGCCGATGGTTCTCCCCCTCACCGATTCGAAACCTCCGGCCCCCAGAATGACGGAAGGCATCGAAGCCGGTTCCGGGCGTTTGAGGCTCCAGAAGGATTTCATCGAGAAGGTTCTCGGCACGACATACCGCAGATACCAGCAAAAGGTTTCGTATCTCGAATGGCTGCCGTCCGTCGGCTATCCGAACAGCTTTGCACGCTTCGGCATTCATCAGTTCGATGATTATAATCCGCCCTTCGTGCACGAGGCACTGACAACCTGGGCCGCCAGACTCGATGCGGCAACCGGAACACCGGCCATTGATACCCTGAGACGCATTTCGGGAGTCAGGTATATCGTCTCCGCGACAGACATGGCTTCTCTGAGCTGGAAATTGCTCGCGACAACCTCCTCGCCGGTGGGGACATGGACGGCCAGACTGTATGATGCCGGCCCGACTTCCGGCGCGGTGATCATGCCATTGTCCGCCCTGATCAGTCTCGATCTTGGAGGGGTGCCGGCATCATCTTCGCTGATTCCCGTGAATATCCGCTGGCAGGGACAGAGGGCATCGGCCGTTCTGCCGGCCGGAGGGACGGTTCCGCCAGACTCCCTCCTTTTCGTGCCGGTGACACCCTGGATCGGCTGGACTCCGACGCTTGACGGCCTGCCGGTCGCGCCGATCGTCCGAAGGGGCTTCGGTCTTGCGATTCCGATTGCATCGGGAAGCCGCAGCTTTGAACTGCGCTTTCGGCAGCCGTGGGCGTGTCACGCGCTGTTTGCCGCGATGGCCGGAATCCTCGGGGTGTGGCTCACCGGGCGGCGAAAACCGGTTTTTGACGATCGTCGGGTGAGGAATCCGAAAAAGGTGTATACTCCCGGCAACACTACTTCTAAAGGAGCAGGGCATGTCCACTGACAAGCAGATCCTCGAGAAGATCTCCACGTATTCCGATTATGCGATCCACCTCCAGCGCGGGCTGGTCGAGCACCCGGCCGTCTGTCCCGAAAACGGCGGCGAAGGCGAACTGGCCAAGGCCGAGTGGCTCGAAGGCGAGCTCAAAAAGCTGAAGTTCGACGAGATCAAACGCTATGATGCGCCCCACGCGAAAGCGAAGGGCGGCGTGCGGCCGAATATCGTCGCCCGGTACAAAGGCACGAAGTCTGATCGCACGTTCTGGATCATGACGCACCTCGATGTCGTCCCGCCCGGCGAACGCTCGCTCTGGAACACCGACCCCTACAAGCTGCACATCGAAGGCAACAAGCTGTACGGCCGCGGCACGGAAGACAATCACCAGGGCCTGGTTGCCAGCCTGCTCTGCGTTCGCGCGCTGATGGAATGCGGCATGCGCATGCCGTTCGACGTTGCCCTGCTGTTCAACGCCGACGAGGAAACAGGCAGCGTCTATGGGGCTCATTACCTGGCTGAAAAGCATCCCGCGATTTTCGGTAAGAACGATATGTTCATCGTTCCCGACGGCGGCGCGGCTGATGCCTCGCTTGTCGAGATCGCGGAAAAATCGATCTGGTGGCTCAAGATCCGGACTCAGGGCAAGCAGTGCCACGCATCGATGCCCCACCTCGGCCGCAATGCGTTCCGCGCCGCAAGCGAACTGGTCGTGAAGCTGGGCAGCCTGTACAAGACGTTCAAGGCGAAGGACAAGCTGTTCGATCCGCCGATGAGCACCTTCGAACCGACCAAAAAAGAAGCGAACGTCCCCAACGTCAACACGATGCCGGGCGATGACGTCTTCTATCTCGATTCCCGTGTGCTGCCCCAGTACCAGTTGAGCGAAGTCGAGGCGGAGATCCGGCGACTCGCGTCGGAAGTCGAGAAAAAATTCGATGTGAAGATCAGCTTCGAGGATCTTCAGCGCGCCGAGGCTGCTCCGCCGACTCCTGTCGACGCGCCTATCGTCGCCGCCATGGTGAAATCCGTGAAGAAAGTCTACAAGGACGCCAAGCCCAAGGCCAAGGGAATCGGCGGCGGAACCGTCGCGGCGGTTTTCCGCATGATGAACCTGCCCTCCGTCGTCTACTCGAAGCAGGATGAAACGGCCCACATGCCGAATGAATACTGCATTCTCGACAACCTGATCGGTGATGCCAAAGTGTTCGCTCTCACCATGATGGAAATGGAAAAGTAATTCGTCCATCCCCGGCGGGCTCACCATCAAATACGGTGGGCCCGCTTTTTTCATGGCCGAAACTGCCGTCTCATCTCGAAGCCCCGATGGCATGGCGATACAACGAATCCCCGGGATGCGGAACCACGGTCTTCAATATAACGACAAATATGTGCCGCTTCCGTGATTTCGACATGCCGGATACGGGGACGCAGTCAGACGAAATAGTATTTTAAAAACGATATGACGTCGTCGACGTGGCTGCCGGAAGCGGTTTCATCGGAAAGGACGATTCCGTCGAAGCCGGCTGCAAGGGCGTCATGAAGATGCACGATCTCACTGCGCGAGGGCAGGGAAGAAGTGACCATCGAACCGAGAACCTCACCCGCGAGAATTTTGGGGTGCCGCAGCCTCGGAAATTGAGCCACAAACCCCGCCTGGAGGCGGCCAAGATCGCGCAGCTCGGCTTCGGCGCCGAGATCGCCCCGGCACAGCCACAGCTCGTCAAAACAGGCATCGATCGCTTCCGCTTTCTCAAGAGCCGCGGGACGTTCGATTTTTGCGATCAACCGCCTGGCGCCCGTGTGGGATCTGAAGCGTTCCGCCTCGCTTCCGTCAAAGACGAACGAGACCGCATACTCGACGAAGGGAAACGCGTTTCCGATCTGTATGGCGGCAAGGTCGCGCCCGGAAAGCCGCGCGAGTTCATAGGCCCTGTTTTCGCAGTTGAGCCCCTTGTTCGAACTGAGCGGCCCCGAGCGGAGACACTCGGCTTCCAGGGAGTCCGGGCCGTTGCGGCGGGTTACCCGGAGAATCACTTTTCGATCGTTCAGATGCAGAATGTCGCCGGGCCCGGTTTTGGCAAAAACGCTTTCATGGGGGACCGGCAGGATCGATGGCTGATCCGATGCTTCCGCGAGCCTCAGTTCGACCTTCCCTGAAAGGGCATCGACATTCGGATACCGGCCGATCCGGACTTTCGCGCCCTGCAGATCGAGAACGACCGGGAGAGTCGCTTGTTCCCCGCGGAAAATGGATGCAAGTTCGGAAAGTTTCTTCCCGAGCTCTTCAGCCGCCATGTGAGACGTGTTGAGGCGGAAGCGCGTGCCGACCCGCATCAGAGCGGCAATATGATCCCGGGTTCCCGATGCGGGACCGAGCGTGAGAATGCGATCGATCATGTCAGTCGTTCGTCGCGGGCGCGAGAACCGTGCTTGCCTGAACCCGGTATAACAGGATCGAGCCCGCGACATAACAGGCGAACAGGAGATACTGCATTGCCGAAACCCCGATGCGATCGAGAAACGCGCCCTGCAGCCAGGCGATCGCGGTCAGCCCGGCCCAGGCCGTGAGGGTGTTGAGACTGCCGAAAACCGTCTTGTTGCCGGCCTTCGGAAACATCTCTGGCAGCGTGATGACCATTGCCATGCAGTAGATGCGATCGAGGATCATGAAAACCGTGATCAGTGTCAATGCCGCCCAGTAGGGCAGCCTGCCGCCGATGAAAAGCGGAAAGATCAGGCCTGAGGCCAGGAGACTTCCGGTGAAGGTCAGGGAATGGCCAAGCCGGTTGCGGATGGCCGGAACGACGAAGTTGATCGCCGCCTCGCCGAGGCCGATGGCGAAAAGCGCTTTGCTCATGTCGGACAGCGTGAGCTGGTAATGGGTGATGAACCAGATTCCGGCAAACGAGTAGAAACCGAAATAGCACATTCTATTAATAGTAAACCCAATATAATACTCGGCGGCCATCGGCAGGCGGAAGGCCTCAACGTAATCCGCTACCATCCGGCGGACCGAGAGCGGCTGCTTCTCATCCCGGTCGCCGGAATGCAGCGCCAGGACGAGGGCGATTCCCGAAACGGCCATCGCCGCTCCGAAAAGCCAGAAGGAGATCTGCCAGGAACCCGTCATGGCAGGTGCCGCGGCCCTTGCTGCTGCTTCGACGGGCGGAGACCCGCTCGCCGGGACCATGTATGCGGTGATCATGCCGACCAGCGGCACGCCGAGAGCCGTTGCAAGAGGGCGGGCCGACATCAGCACGGCCATCATTGCCTGATAATGACTTTTGGGTACGCCGTAGAACGTTATCCACCACATGCAGGCCGCGATCGTTCCGGATGAAAGACCGAACACCAGCCTCGACAGCTGCGCCACGGGCATGGAGTCGGTGGTCAGAAACACGCACAGGCCGGTGAGCAGCCCGACCGTCGCGGCCGCGAGAAGATTCGGCACCCTGAACCGCGTTGTCAGGGCCGGTCCGACAAGCACGCCGACGACGATGCCGGCCGTTGCCCAGGAAATCAGCAGCAACACACGGTTGAGCGTGACCCCGAAATGCCGTGACAGTTCCAGGACCATCGGAGAAATAGCGCTGTCGATTGTCGAAAAGCCGAAGATCAGCATGAACGACGCGATGACGACGACGTGGTGGATCACGAAACGCGTTCCTTCACCGCCGCCTCGATCGCTTCAGCCTCGCGTTCGTCGGCCGCGAATACGGCGATTCCCGCTTTCCCCCCGGTGGGCGGCAGGATAATGACCGCTCCGGTATCGGAGACAGACGGCTCGAGAAGCAGGGAAGCGGCTCGCCGCGTCTGCTTTCCGGCCAGCGCCGCGTAAAGCCCCGCGAACTGTTCGCACTCGGGTTTCACCGGAAGCGTTGCGAGAAACCTGGCGTGAAGCATCTCGCCGGAAAGCCCCGTCAGCCGGGTTCCAAGATCGATGATATGTGAAAATCCATTGTGCCGGAAGTTGCATTCGATCAGAATGACGCGCCGGGTTCCGTCCGCTTCGCGAATGACTCCCCAGTCGAGATTCAGATAGCCCCGGGCTCCCAGCTGGTGGGCTGCGCGGCCGTATGCCTGACTGTATTCATAGATATTCTGCGTTATATCTGAATCCGCGAAGGGATACCGGAATCCGACCCAGCCGCCGTTTTCGAGAATCTGGGAATCGATTCCGACGAACCGCGGCCCGTCACGCTCGATATCGACAAGCGAGCCAAGAGTCTCCTCGAGATCGAGCCGCGGCTCGATCAGGACACTGCCATCCGCATACCAGCCATGGACGGCGGCCAGCAGCTCGTCGGGCCGGCCTGACAGGTTCCCGACCCCTCCCGCGCTCTGGACTTTGCGCAGCATCAGCTCCCCGTCGTAAAACTGGGAAGCGTCTCTGATCGCTCTGCGCAGGCCCGGCAGATCATCGGCGGAAATGCCCGGAATGGTCTCTATGCCGAGATGCCCAGCGATGCGTTTGCACTCGAGTTTGTCGTTGAGCTGGTTTACCAGCCCCTCCTCGATCAGCGCCCCATGAGTCGGGTTCGCGGGAATGCCGATCTCGGAAGCCACCCGAAGGGCGTTCGAAGACTGAAGATACGGTTCGAGAATCCAGTTCCCGTCGCGGCACAACTGACGGGCTTCTTCGAGCAGGACCGAATCCCCGAGAACCGCGTCGGCCAGAAAAAACGGACGGGGCGCGGTCTTCGGATACATGACCGGGAGCGTGGAGCTGAAGCCGCTGACCGTTGCCGCATAGGCGATGAAACGCGGATCAACCGGGTTGCCGACGATGACGGCATCTCCCGGGGCGGCATGAAATAAAAACCTGGGCGTCCAGACCCCGACTTTCGTCATCAGATCAGCAGCGTCCTCGATTCCCGTATCGCCGAATACTTCCTCGATATTTGCAAACCAGAGTTTAGGCATAAAATGTCCCGTCGCAAACCGGACACTTCGAACGATCGATCCGGAGTCCCTTGCTGGCGCTTTTGAGCCCGCAGAGTACAAACTCGAAACCCATTTCGAGCAGAAGCCGTGAGTAGAGATCAACGATATGCTGCTTTGATTCGGGCTTGAGCTCGATGTAGGTCGTCTCTCCCTGCTTTGGAAGAAGCTGCCGGGATGAATCGATCGCGAAATGCGACAGAATGCGCGAAACATACTCGCTCCCGATGCGCTTGCGCAAATCCGCAATCATCACCTCCGTGAGCAGGAGCGTGGAAAACATGACCCTGCGAAGACCGTTTGAACGAAGCCGGCCAAGAATCTCACGGACCGCGGTTTCATCATCCTCAAGACCCGGCACGATCGGGTCCATGTGGACCGTCACCCGCACGCCGCGCTTCAGCAGATCGACCGCGGCCTGAAGCCTCTCTTCGATCGGGAGCAGATGCTGTTCGAGAGAAACCGGGGAGGCGGGTTTGAATACCGGATTATAGGAAAACTTTTTGCTGCTGCCGGCCATCACATCGATGCAGGCGGCATCGGGCAGCCCCTTCGTCGTGATGATCGCACGGTCGATCGGGGATTCGGCAAGAACCTTCAGAATTTCGGCTGACAGGCCGCCGCTGACATGATGAGGGGTAAACAGATCCGTGTACCGCGACAATTTGACGATCTTGATGTCACCTTCAGCCAGCCGGTTGCGGATTTCCTCGAGCAGCTTTTTCGGTTCGCTCAGCGGAAGCGGCTTCTCGAAACTCGTGCCGAGTTCCTCCAGCTTTTCCGCCACCGCGGTGCGATATCGCGCGTAACAATAATCGCAGTCATGTTCGCAGCCTGCCCAGGGTTCGAGATAATGATACTTGCCGTACCAGCACGTTCCGAGGCAGCCCGGGGTAAACAGCGTGATCTTCTCCTGCTTGTTGTCGCTCATTGCATCATCCTTCCTTGATCGCCGTAAGGTGGCTGAGAAAGCAGGTCCGCCGCCGACGTTCCGCCAGCGTGAACCCACCCGCCCGGAGAGCCGTTTCCCATGCATTCAGGCCGGTTGCGAACTCCTCCCTGATCGTGATCAGAAAATCCGGCTGGACCTGCGGCCATCGATCGCCGTACCAGAGTTCCGCATCGGCGATCACGAGCGGCATATGGGTTTCCAGTTCGCTTCTGTCGAAATCGAAGATCGCATCCTCGATGACGAATCTGGCACCCGTGACGAAGCGCCTGCCGATCATTCTGAAAAACTCGATCTTCTCGGGATCCGTCAGATGATGAAGAGCCTTGCGCGAAGAGCCGCGTGTCAGCTGTTCGTCTTCAAGCCGGCATTCAAGAAAAGGGATCTGGAGCAGCCTGACATTCCCGGACTCCGCCAGTCTCTTCCGTGCCATCTCGAGCTGCTGCGCGGCGATGTCGATTCCGATGACCCGCCTGCAGAGCTTTGCCGCAACGGCAAGAGCCGCACCGTTGCCGCATCCGAAATCAACGAACGTATCTTCCGGGCCAAGTTTCAGCGGCTGCAGATACTCGATGATCTCTTTCTCGTCGAATGGAAAAAGCTTGTTATAATGCTCAACGAGCGTCCCTGTCTTCCAGGGATCGGGCGAATCCGTGCTCATCAGCATGCTTCCTTTCCTGTTGTGTATATAGTAAAATATATAACAAACATGCGATTTCCGTGAGCTGTATTTCTTTCGAAAACTCTATGCGATACAGCTCAACCTGTCAAGCCGGCAGTGTGCAAATCCTGCTTGATATTGCATGCGATATTTAATATGTCGGCGTTTCGGGAGTGGGGATGCCGGTGAAATTTCAGACGTGGGGTTCTTTGAGAAACCGGGAGAGTTCAAGATACGCTTCGGTCAATTCCTGGCACAGGCGGGTTGCGGTGGCGAGTTTTTCCGGGTCTTTGCCGTATCTGTCGGGATGATACTGCTTCATCATCTGTTTCCAGGCATGCCGGACCGTGACCAAATCAGAGCCGATCGGAATTTCGAGGCGGCTGTAGTATCTCTTCAGGCGTGCATCAAGCGGCCTGCCTGCGGGCTTTCGGGGAGGTATCTCGCCCGTTCCCGGCTCTTCCTCGTCAGGCCAGGCGAACTCATCCGATTCGAAGTCGCCCAGAGAGCGTCCGAGCCAGGAGTTTACATAAGACTTGATCACCCGCACCAGGCGTTCCGGAATCCCCAACCCGTATCCCCTTCGAAGAAGCTTCTCCGATGGTATCACGGAACGGATGCGGGAGTTCCCCGGTTCTCTCGTCTTTTTTCTTGTCATCCAGATCCCCTTGAGGCATCATCTACGAGGAGAACCGCTATGAGCGGGAGAATCATGAGGATGGAGGGTATCTATGATAGCTGTTGGTGTGTTCGTTCTGGTGATCGGCCTTGCGCTTCTGTACTGGCGATATCTCGAACAGGTCAAAATTGCCCAGATCAAGGGGACTCGCACATCAACCGCCCAGGAGCTGAAAGATGGCGCTGTTTCCGTCGGCAGCAAGATTGAGGTCAAGGGAACCATTCAGTGTGATTCGCCGCTGACCGCCCCGCTGTCGGGCAAACCCTGCGTCTGGTTCTCGTGCGAAAGCCGCGAGAAGATCGAGGTCACCTACTTTGAGACCAACCAGCAGACCAAGCAGCAGGAACGCAAAACGAAAAACGAGGAACGCGTCGTACGTTCCGAAAAGTCCATGGTTCCGTTCTGGATCCAGGACTCGACCGGCCGCGTCATGGTTCGCCCCGAAGAGGCGGATGTCGATGGAATCTCCGTCGTCGATCGGTTCGAGCCGGTGCCCGGCTCGTCGATCGGCCAGGTGATGTCCACCGGGAGCCTTTCGATGGGGTATGTCAGCTCGCTTCCCACTCTCGACCAGAATCATCGCATTCTCGGCGTCCAGCACAAGGAGGTCATTTTCCCGATCAACCAGGCAGGCTATGTGCTCGGTGAGCTGCATTCGGGAGGC
>CAZQYQ010000034.1:0-24261 GCA_964597625.1 uncultured bacterium | reverse complement strand
TCTGAAAATACAGAATCGAGCTGATGTCACGTCTCGGCAGAAGGGCGACGACAGCTTCTTTTCCGAACTCGCGGGTGTGAAAGAAAACCGTGCGGTCCGTCAGCACCATCCACAGCTCACCGAGCCGGCCGACCACGCCTGAAGCCGAATCAATGCACTTCTGGATGGTCTCACCATCGGCGAGATAGAGCTGCAGATCGCGCAGAACGGCTTCGGGCAGGCGTGGCGTCGTTTCCATCGTAGTCATGCTAACGCAATCGGAGCGTATCGGCAAGCATCCTCATCCCGTGATATAATCGCGGCCCATGAGCAACTCGTCAGATTCAATCCAGACAGATGCCGGGATCTGGGAACAAAGATTCTGGCTGGTTCTGATCGCGTGCTGGCTGGTCAGGCTGGCCATGGCGATGATTCTCGATCTTACGCCGGATGAAGCCTATTACTGGGAACTCGCCCGCCGGCCCGACTGGTCGTATTTTGATCATCCGCCGCTTGTCGCCTGGATGATCGCGCTGGCAAGGATTCCATTCGGTGACACACCGCTTGCGGTGAGGCTCCCGGCATTGCTTGCTCTGCCTCTCATCTGCCGTGCCCTGTTTCTGACGGGGCGTGACGGGCTCGGCAATTCCCGGGTGGCGTTTCTCGGCTCTCTTCTGCCCCATCTTACGCCTGCCGGCCTGGCATTGGGTCTGATCACGACGCCAGACGTTCCGCTGGCACTGTTCTGGAGCTTGGGCACCCTGGCATTCGTCACGGTTCTTCGCACAGACAGCCTTTCATCCTGGGTGGCCTCAGGAAGTTGCCTCGCATGCGGCGCCCTTGGAAAATATAATATGATCTTTTTCGTGCCGGCGGTCGCCTTCATCATCCTCGGCTTTTCCGGATGGCGCAACCGGCTCGGCACCGGTCGTTTCTGGCTCATGGTGGCACTGGCGGCTGTCGGGACGATCCCGATTCTCTATTGGAACTCTCAGCACGACTGGGCTTCGTTCAGATTTCAGTTCGCTCATGGCTTCCGCCCGAGTAATCGCGGGGCTCTTTCGAATTTCGGCGAATTCATCGGGGGCCAGTTCGGGACGATCGGCCCGGCGTTGTTTCCTCTGTTCTGCTGGGTCGCGATAACCGCTCTCGTCAGCGGCTGGCGGCGGAACGAACCCTGCAGGGCGTTTCTCGCAGCCTTGGCGATTCCGATGATGCTGTTTTTCTTCAAGCGCGGCATCACGTCCAAGGTCGAAGCCAACTGGCCCCAGGTGGCTTATCTGAGCCTGATGCCGGTGGTTGCCGAATGGCTTGTTTCCGTGGAAGGCGCGGTCAAGTCCAGATGCCGATGGATTTTGGGCCCGTCCGCCGTGATCACCCTGGTTGTCGTTCTGCAGTCAGTTTTTCTGATCCTGCCGATTCCGCCGCGCTCGGATATCACCCTGCGCATGCATGGCTGGACACAGATGGGCGCAAAGATTCGTGAACTGGATGCCGGGTCCGGCAATTCGGCGCTTTTTGTCGGCCAGGGCGGTCCGCTGACAGCCCTGATCGCATTTTATGGGCATATTCCGCCCGACCGGGTAGCCGAAACGCATGGACAGGGCAACTGGGGCTTCTGGTGGAAAAACCGGGAACCGGCCTCCGGCTCTTCCGCCATCTATGTCGATGAAGGGAAATTTCCTGAGGCGACGGCCTTCGGGAAAGCCTATGATACTGTTCTTGCCTCGCAAACCCTGGCAATTATTTCACGCGGCCGGCTTGTCCGCACGCTCACGTTTACGCCCATGACCGGTTATCGTGGCGGTATCAGGTTCGAGTATCCCGAGGGCTATGAAAAATACTGAACGGGGAAAAATTGTGAACCCAGTGAATCTCGAGTTCGATTGCCGGCATTTTCGCGGCGACAAACCCTGCGCCTACTGCGGTGGCCGCTGCTGCGGCCCCCTGACGGGAGAAAAAGCCGAGTGCGGGCGTTACGAGCCGATACGACACTGCACCCTGATCATCAAGCTCGGAGCGCTCGGCGATGTTGTGCGCACGACCACTCTTCTTCCGGCTCTTCAGCGCGCCTATCCCGGCACGACGATCAGCTGGATAACACAGCCGGGCGCGGTTCCGCTCGTTCAGAACGAATTCGTCTGGAAAGCACTGCCATGGAGCCTTGATACGGTCCTCTGGGCCGAAACCGTTTCCTGGGATCTCGTCATCTGCCTGGACAAAGAGGAAGGCCCCACGGCTCTTGCCTCGCGCGTTCCGGCGTCTGTACGTCACGGATACGGGCGGAATGCCCATGGACTGCTGATCCCGCTTTCGCCTTCGAGCGAGCATCTCTTCCTGCTTGGAATCGATGATGATTTGAAATTCAGGCGCAACACCCGTTCCTATCCACGGCTTATCGCGGATGCATGCGGTCTGGCATGGGGGCCCAACCCCTATGTTCTTCAGCTCAGCCAGGCCGAATGCGCCTGGGCTGATGCCGCGGCCGGTCTTTTCGCAGGCAGGAACGGAGTCGGTCTGCATCTCGGCTCCGGGGAAGGGTTTGCCGGCAAGTGCTGGCCGCCCGAGCGGTTCGTCGAACTGGCGAAACAGCTTCTCGACACGGGTGCCGTGCCGGTTTTTCTGGGAGGCCGCCGCGAAGCCGCACTGTATGAGGAAGTCCGCACGATGGCGCCGGCCGGAAGCGTCTTTCCAGGCTGCGAGTTCAGCCTGAGGGAGTTTGCGGCACTCACGTCGAAGCTGCGCGTCATGGTATCCGGTGACTCGCTCGCCATGCATATCGCGATCGGCACGCACGTTCATTCGGTTGCGCTGTTCGGCTCCACCATCGAGCGCGAAATCGAGTATTACGGCCGCGGGGAGTCGCTGACCGGCCGCGTTCCCTGTTCGCCGTGCTTTAGACGGGTCTGCCCCACGCATGAAGAGTGCATGCGGGAAATCACGGTCAAGTCGGTGTTTGACGCCGTGCAGCGCGGACTGAAGAAGAAAGGATAGCCGGATGAGTATCGATGCCCTGCGTGGCCGGCGGCTGCTGGCACTTCTGCCGACCTATAACGAGGCCGGCAATCTGGCGCGGCTGATTGAAACCCTTCTGGAGCTTGATCCGGCCGTCGACGTGCTGGTGATGGACGACCAGTCACCCGATGGGACCGGCACCATGGCCAGGGAGATGGCGGCAGGGAATTCGCGTATTCACGCGGTCCTCCGGCCGCCGCCGCGCGGACGCGGTCTGGCAGGTCGTGACGGGTTCACCTGGTTCCAGGATCACCCCGAGTATGACATTCTCGTTGAAATGGATGCGGATTTCTCGCACCAGCCGCGCTTTATTCCGGCAATGGTAGCCGCTCTCGATCATGCCGACGCCGTCACCGGATCACGTTTTGTCGCAGGCGGAGGGGAAGCCGGACGCACCAGGGGGCGGCAGATGACATCCCTGTTTGCCAACTCGTATCTCCGCTTCATCTTCCGCACGCGCGTCAGAGACTGCACTTCCGGGTTCAGAGCGTTCACCCGGCGCGCCTTCGAAGGAATAGATTTTACAAGCTATCGTTCTACCGGTCCGACAATCGTTACGGAGCTGCTGTTCGACCTTCAGCGGCGCGGCCGGAGGATCGCCGAAGTGCCGATTCTCTTCGAGGACCGTGTCTGGGGTGAATCAAAACTCTCACCGGCCATTCTGCTGCGAAGCCTCTGGTTTCCCCTGATGCTGAGGTTCGGAAGGCTGTTCGGCCCTCGCGTCACCCCTCGCCGATCTCGTGGCTGATGAGCTGCTGAAGCTTGGTAAAAAGCAGATACAGCATGAAAAGAAGACCGAGCTGCATGACGAAAAGCGCCATGAAAAGAAGCCGGTTGACAAACCGTTCCGTTGTCACGATCGACACAAGCATTCCAAGCGCATCCGGGGTTGGAATATTTTTCAGAGCCTCGCTCGAAATGACACCTGAGTAAGATTGCGCCGTCATGAAGATACTGCCAAAAACCAGACCGAACGCGATGACAACGAAAAGAAAACTGATAACACGCAACCGTCGCTCAAGCCGCTCACTGTGATCCATTATTGGCTCCTTGCCGGCAAAGGTCCGGCCGGTGCATTATAGAAATCCCCGAGAGATCTGTCAAACTCGATTCGGGATGAAATCGTGGAAGGAGGGGACGTTCATGAGAAAATGCTATGTTTTCATGGCACACGGGTTCGAAGAGATGGAACTGAGCATAACCGTGGACATGCTGCGGCGCGCGAAGTTCGATGTACAGACCGTCTCATTGTGCGAGGAGCTATCACCCGTGAGCGGCTCGCGGGGAATTCAGATGATTCCGGACATCACGTTCAAACAGGTCCAGGAAGGTCAGGCGGAGTGGCTGATCCTGCCGGGAGGCACCGAAGGCACGCGACGTCTTTCTGAAGACCCCAGACTGCTCGATCTCATCAGGCGCCACGCCAGGGCAGGCCGGCACATTGCGGCGATCTGCGCCGCACCGACCATCCTCGTCAAGGCAGGCGTCGCCGGGGATCGCCGCATGACATCCCATCCCAGTGTCCAGGATCAGATGCCGGGAGTCAGGTATTCCACGGAACGCGTCGTCGTTGACGGCAGGTTCATCACATCGCGGGCCGCGGGAACGTCCTATGAATTTGCCGCGGCGATCATCACCGAAGAAAAAGGCAGGCCGGCTGTCGACGAAGTGAACGCCGGCGTCCTGGCCCGCCTGGACTGAACGTGGATACGCCTATTCCAAGAGCTGCCTCAATGGGCCGCCGGAACGTCGTCATCCAGCTTGAACTGCGGGTTCAATACGAGCTTGATGAACTTGGCATTCAGCCGGTCCCCGAGGAAGGTGTTCAAATCCTCTGATGTTTTCACAAGCATCTCCCACTGGGGAAACTTGATCTGTTTGCCGCAAAGGGTGCAGTTCATGACGCCCTTCAGCTCTTCCACGGACTTGTGGCTGACTTTCAGGATGTTATGGCACTGGGCGCATTCGACGGTGTAATAAAACGGAAGTCTGTCAATTCGTTCGAGCATGTGTATCTCCTGTTATATAGTATCGTTTCAATAGCCGAGGTCGGCATCGATGAGGTGAATCGAAATGGCGGTCAGACGAGGTCTGCGCTCCAGAATGACCGTTGCGTTGCACATGCGCTGAGGCGATGAACACCCGTCCGGAGCGGGACACGGCCTGTCGTGAGCACACGGAGTCTGAATGCCGATCCGGCGGGCATTTTTCGGGCAGGCATCCCGTTTGATGCGTTTGATGGCCGCCGGGACGTCGGCAGCGAACTTGTTGCGGCCGGCCAGGATGATCACCCGGGCTGGCCCGAATATCTGGCTTGCAACACGGTTTCCCACACCATCGATATTGACGAGTTTTCCATCCTCGGTAACAGCGTTGGTACCGGTCAGGAGGACGTCGGCCGTCAGTCCAGCCCTTCTGACACGCATTTTGGCGGCATCATCGAGAGCCGGATCATAAGGGTCGATCACCGTCGTTCCCCGTGCGGCAAGCTTTTCAAAAATTTCCAGCTCCGCGCAGGTCACCGATCCGCAGCGGCTCACGGTGGCATCGACGGAAATTTCAGCCAGCACGGCAGTGGCGGCGGCTTCCTTCGTCGCATGAACGGAAACCTCGAATCCATGCTCTCGAAGCCGGTCAGCAATCTTTTTCCAGGTATCTGATTCCAAGGATGTCCCCCCTGTCCGGTTGCCATGTTTCTCACAGGACAATCCGTTTATTTCGCTTCCTTGCATCCGTAATATCCCGCGCACCGGTTTTCGTCAATGCCCGTATTTCGGCATGTGATAAAATGTTCCACTTCTTTTTCATTCGAATTTCATCTGGAGACACCGGCATGAAAAGTTACCGCAAAGAGCTCTGGTTTGACGTCAAAGGCCGTCGCGCCTTCATCAATATGACCGATCAGGTTGAAATATGCCTGAAAGAAAGCGGAATTCATGAGGGATTGTGCCTCGTCAACGCCATGCATATCACCGCCAGCGTTTTCATCAATGACGACGAAGGCGGCCTGCATCAGGATTTCGAACGCTGGCTTGAAAAGCTCGCCCCCGAAAAGCCGTATTCGCAGTATCGGCACAACGGTGCCGAAGACAACGGTGATGCTCATCTGAAGCGCACGATCATGGGCCGCGAAGTCGTCGTGGCCGTCACGGACGGCAAGCTGGACTTCGGACCCTGGGAACAGATTTTCTATGGCGAGTTCGATGGAAACCGTCGCAAACGCGTGCTGGTGAAGATCATCGGAGAATGATGCATGAGTGACGAAACAAAACGATCGAAATCCGAGCGCACCCTCTGGCATTCCCTTGAGCTGGCGGATGTTCTTTCGCGGCTGAAAAGCGATCCGGCTTCCGGTATCCCGGCCGCGGAAGCAGCCAGCCGACGCGATGTTTCCGGATGCAATCTTCTCAGTCCGGCGCTGCGCACTCCTGCCTGGCGCAGATTCATGGGCCAGTTTGAAAATCCGCTCATCATCATCCTGATCGTGGCGGCCGTCGCCAGCGCCTTTGCCGGCCGCGTTACCGACGCCGCGGTTATTATCGCCGTTACTATTGTAAACGCCATTATCGGGTTTGCCCAGGAAATGAAGGCACAAGGCGCGATCGACGCGCTGGCGCGCATGGTCAAAACAGAAGCGACCGTCATGCGCGGCCTTGACAGACACGAGCGCATTGACGCTTCCCTGCTGGTGCCCGGAGACGTCGTGCTGCTGGCGAGCGGCGACCGTGTTCCCGCGGATCTTCGCCTTCTCGACGTGAAAAATCTTCGCATCAACGAATCAGCGTTAACCGGGGAAAGTCTGCCGGTCGAAAAATCCGTCAGCCGTTCTGAACCCGGGGCCTCCGTCGGGGACAGGCACGGCATGAGTTTCAGCGGCTCACTCGTCACTGCGGGATCCGGTCGCGGTATCGTCGTTGCCACCGGTGACGGGACGGAACTCGGCCTGATCAATGCTCTCATCAACCAGACGGAAGAGTTGACGACCCCCCTCATGGAGCGACTGGAGCGGTTTTCCCGCGTTTTCGGCATCTGGGTCGTCGGCTTCGGCATCGCGATTTTCGCTCTCGGCGTCTGGCGTGGCGGGGATGCGACGGAGATGTTCATGGCTGCCGTCAGTGCCGCCGTGGGCGCCATTCCCGAAGGGCTGCCCGCCGTCATGACGATCGTTCTGGCGATCGGCGTGAAAAACATGGCGGCACGACAGGCGATCATCCGCAAGCTGCCGGCGGTCGAGACGCTCGGCAGCGTCACGGTGATCTGTTCCGACAAAACCGGCACCCTCACAGCGAACGAGATGACCGTTCAGCGCCTGATAACGCCGAACGGTATCTACAGCGCCGATGGAGTCGGCTTTAATCCGGCGCTCGGCAAGGTCTATGGGGCCGACGGCGCTGAGCCGGACGGTGATTCCCACCTGGAGCGCCTGCTGATGGCCGGGGTCCTGTGCAACGACGCGCAGCTTGTGTATAAACCGCATGGAGTGGAAGTCGACGGAGACCCGACCGAGGGCGCGCTGTTGACGGTTGCGATCAAGTCCGGCGGGAAAATTGCAGACTGGGTCAAAACCCATCCCCGCCTTGATGTCCTTCCCTTTGAGTCGGCCAGCCAGATGATGGCGACGCTTAATCAGAATCCTGACGGATCGGCCACGCTCTGGGTAAAGGGCTCGGCCGAAAAACTCCTTCCACACTGCAAAACCGTTGAGATGGACGGAACCATGACGCCCTTCGATCAGACCCCCTTCCTGGCTCATCTCGATGACCTCGCGAGGCAGGGGATGCGCATTCTCGCCCTGGCTTCGGCGAAGATCGACGGAAAGACGATTCCTGGCAAACCGCCCGCCCTTACGTTTCTGGGCCTGGCCGCGATGATCGATCCCCCCAGGCCTGAGGTCCGGGATTCGCTGGCGCTGTGCAAGCGCGCCGGAATCAAGGTGAAGATGATCACCGGCGATCATCCCGCCACGGCGACCGCCATCGGCCGGGATCTGGGAATCGGCAGCGCGGAAGTCCCCTGCGTGAACGGTCGGGAGATCGGCACGGCCTCGATGCCCGAGCTGGCCGAACGGGCCGAACACGCTTCCATTTTCGCCCGCGTCGCCCCGGAACACAAGTTCCGGCTCGTGGAAGCCCTTCAAAGCCGTGGAAACGTCGTGGCCATGACCGGGGACGGCGTGAATGATGCCCCGGCGCTGAAACGTGCCGAAATCGGCGTTGCCATGGGAAAATCGGGCACCGAAGTGGCGAAAGAGGCCGCCGACATGCTGCTTGTCGACGATAATTTCGCGACGCTCGTCCGGGCCGTGGAAGAAGGCAGAAACGTCTTCAACAACCTCATAAAAAGCATGGTCTATATTCTGCCGACCAATACCGGCCAGGGGCTGGTAATACTCGTGGCTATATTATTTGGGCTCCGGCTTCCGATCACACCGGTGCAGGTGCTCTGGGTCAACCTGCTCACCGCCTTTTTGTCCCTGCCGCTCGCATTCGAAGCGATGGAACAGGGCCTCATGGACCGCTCGCCCAGGTCGGCCGCCAGGCCGCTGCTCGAGTGGCAGCTGATTCTGCGCATCGTGCTGGTATCGATCCTGATGACCATCGTCAGCTTCGTGATCTTCTGGTATGAACGGCGCGTGATGAGTGCCGACCTGGAAACGGCGCGCACCGCCGTCGTCGCAACCATGGTCGCGATCGAACTGTTCTTCCTGTTTCCATCGCGAGGGCTCTACAACGCCATGCCGGGGGTTTCGCCCACTCTCAATCCGGTGCTCTGGCCGTGTCTGCTCGCGACGGCAGCGCTCCAAGCCGCATTCACCTATGTACCGGTCATGCAGTCCATCATGGGAAGCCGGCCGATCGACCTCGATGCCTGGCTGGTCATTCTCGCCGCCGCCGCGACGGTCATTCCGATGGTCGAAACTCTCAAACGCTGGCTGCCCGCTTCCGACCCGGCAAAAGACTGATTCGGCGCGGCTTGCATCCGAAGGCCGCCGGCCGTACACTGAAATCTGTTGTATGCGTCCCATTCCGCCAAGAGTTCAGCAGAACCGAACGGAGAAAATGACATGAGCACGGACCACCAGAAATCCAAGGTCTTTACCATGGGCCTGCGCGCGAAAGGGCCGTCCGACAGCCACGACGCGAAGATCGCCAAACTGGCCAGGGCCATCGGCATGGATTCCTTCGACTGGAAGAACAAGCTTGTCGCCGTGAAAACCCATTTCGGAGAAAGCGGCAACTCCGCATTCCCAAGACCCCATTATCTGCGACCGCTCATCGACATGATCAAGGCCGGCGGCGGAAAACCCTTTCTCGCCGAAACGACGACGTTGTACACCGGCAGCCGCAGCAACGCCCCGGACCACGTGATGACGGCTGTCAGGCATGGGTTCGGTTCCGAGGTGACCGGGGCTCCGATCATCATCTGCGACGGGCTTACCGGCCGGGACCACCACATGGTCAAGATCGACGGGAAACACTGCAAGGAAGTCTCGGTCGCCGGCGGAATTCATGAAGCCGACGCGCTGGTTGTTCTGTCGCATTTCAAGGGTCACGAAGTGACCGGCTTCGGCGGTGCGATCAAGAATATGGGCATGGGCTGCTGCTCACGTGCCGCGAAGCTCCTGATGCATACCTCCATCCGGCCGAGCATTATGACCGACGTCTGCGTGAAGTGCAAACGCTGCATCTCCTGGTGTTCCGCGGGCGCGATCAGTCAGCCGTCCCCTGACGGCCCGGTCGTCATCGACCAGCAGAAATGCCGGGGCTGCGGCGAATGCCTGATGGCCTGCCTGGTGGGCGCGATCCGCATCAACTGGAACTCCGACGCGGGCTCGGTCACGGAAAAGATGGCGGAGCACGCCCTGGGCGTGATTCAGCCGAAGCGCGGCTCGCTCTTTTTCATCAACCTGCTGCTCGATATCGCGCCGTTGTGCGACTGCTACGGCTTCTCCGACGCTCCGATCGTGCCGGATATCGGGTTCGCCGCATCGACGGATCCGCTGGCGCTCGACGCCTGCTGCCTCGACATGGTCAACGCCCAGATCGGCCTGAAAAACAGCGCCTTGACCGGTGGCCATGCCGCAGGCGAAGCGAAGTTTCCCTGCGTTCATGAAGAAATCGATAACGACGCCCAGCTCCGGCATGCGGCCGAAATCGGGCTTGGAAACCGCAAATATGAGCGGATCAGTCTCGACTGACACCCCGGATACGGGAGGATCGCCTCAGCAGGCGGCAGCTTCCGATGCCGTTCAGGCGGCGACAGGCGAAGAAAAAGCGCTGTCGCCGCTTCTTCAGCAGTATGTCGATTTGAAGGCTGAAAATCCCAACGCGCTGCTGCTGTTCCGGTGCGGAGACTTTTACGAAACCTTCTTTGAAGATGCCGTCACGGCCGCCCGTGAGCTGCAGATCACCCTGACGGCCCGCGGAAAGTCCGGAGACAACCCGGTTCCCCTGGCCGGGGTTCCGTATCACAGTGCCATGACCTATATCGCGCGGCTCGTCCGAAAGGGGTTCACGGTCGCCATCTGCGAACAGATGGAGGATCCGAAACTCGCCAAAGGGCTTGTGAAGCGCGAGATCGTGCGGATCATCACCCCCGGAACCATCAGCGACCCGCAGCTGCTCGAAGAGAACTCGAACAACTGGCTGATGGCATTCGGAAGGCGTGGTGAGCGGTTCTGCCTCGCCGGCGCGGAACTTTCGACGGGCGAAGTCATCGTCACCGGCGGCGATCGGGCCGAGCTGTCGCGGCTGCGGGAAGAGCTGACGCGCCTTGCTCCGCGTGAATTGCTGATGCTGGGCACGGAAGCCGGCGAAGAGGAGACACCCGGGGCGGCTGCACGGCCCTCCTCCGAACCATTCCCCTGGAAAGGCCTTCCGATCGAGGTGCTTTCGCGTAAAATGGGCGAGCAGACGGCTCTTGACGTCCTGCATACGCTGTATCCGGGCGAACCCCGCCCGCGGTTTCTTGCGATGCCGTCGATAGAACTGCGCACCCTGGGTCTTCTGGCTGATTATCTGCTCGACACGCAGAAATGCGCCCTGTCGCACCTTCGATTTCCCACCCCCTACAGGCTCGGCGACGGGATGGTCCTGGATGAATCCACCCTCCGGAACCTGGAACTGATGCCTGACGGGCGTGACCGCAGCCCGGGCGGCACCCTGTTCGAGGTCGTGAACCGCACCCGCACTTCCATGGGCGCGAGGCTGCTCAAACGGTGGCTTCTCAAGCCGCTTCTGCAGCTCGATCAGATCCTGGAACGCCAGGAGCGCGTCGCGGCCCTGGTCGCCGATGGCATGCTGCTCGCCGATATGCGCGAGCGGTTGCGCGATCTCCCCGATCTGGAGCGGCTGCTCTCGAAAATCATTCTTGGAAGCCGTAACCCGCGCGATCTGCAGGCGCTCTGCCGCAGCCTCGAAGCTCTTCCGGCACTCCATGCATGCGTGATAGGCTCATCCATCGCAGCTCTGGCGCCTGAGCTCGAACCCGTTCCCGATCTCGCCCAGCTGCTCAGGAAAAGCCTTCTCGACAATCTTCCCCTGTCTCTCGCGGACGGCGGTGTCATCGCCGACGGCATCGATGCTTCCCTCGACGAGCTGCGCAGGCTTCGCCGCGACGGAGACAGCTGGCTGACCACGTATGAAGAACAGGAAAAGAACCAGACCGGAATTAAAACCCTGAAAGTCCGCAAGAACAGCGTGTTCGGATATTTCATCGAAATTTCCAAAGGGCTCACCGACAAGGCTCCCGCCCATTACGTGCGCAAACAGACGCTGACAAATGGCGAACGTTATATAACAGCAGAATTAAAAGACTATGAAACCAAGGTGTTCAGCGCCGTTGAAAAATCGGTTGCCCTGGAAAAGGAACTCTTCGAAAAACTGATCGCGGCCGTGCAGGGAAAGATCGTGCCGATCCAGCGCGCGGCGGCCGGCCTGGCACATGCAGATACGCTCTGCTCGCTGGCCCAGCTTGCCCGCGAGCGCGGATATGTCCGGCCGAAACTGCTCGACGAACCGGTTCTGCGCATAAGCGGAGGCAGGCACCCGGTTGTGGAGGCCTTTCTCGGCGCAGGTGAATTTCATTCGAACGATGCACGTTTCGACTCGGATCGGCGCCAGGCGGTCATCACCGGCCCGAACATGGCGGGTAAATCAACGTATCTGCGTCAGAATGCCCTGATCGTGCTGCTCGCCCAGATCGGATCGTTCGTTCCGGCACGCGAGGCCGAGATCGGCCTCGTGGACAGAATTTTCACCCGGGTCGGGGCTTCCGACAATCTGATCCGGGGCCAGTCGACCTTCATGGTCGAGATGATGGAGGCGGCGGCCATCCTGCGCCAGGCCACGCAGCGAAGCCTGCTTGTGCTCGATGAGATCGGACGCGGCACATCCACCTTCGACGGCCTGTCGCTTGCCTGGTCCATTCTCGAGTATATCCATCGACAGCTCGGCGCCCGCACGCTGTTTGCAACCCATTACCATGAACTGACCGATCTGGAGCCGATTCTGCCGGGGATCTTCAACCTGAACGTCGGCGTCCTGCATGACGAGAAAAGCGGCGAAATGGTTTTTCTTCACAAGATCCAGGAAGGTCCTTCAAGCAAATCCTACGGAATCGAAGTCGCCCGGCTGGCCGGCGTGCCGCCTGCCGTCATCGACCGCGCCCGGGAGATCCTTTTCGAGCTTGAAAAAACGGAGGAGGACGAAGTGGGCCGCATGACCATGGCTGTTCGCACGGTAAAGGCGCAGCAGCCGCAACAGCTGTCGCTTTTCACGCCGGGCAACGAACTGGCCGAAACGATTCAGGCGATCGATCTCGAGAACACGACCCCCCTCGAGGCACTGAATCTTCTCGCCCGGCTCAAGAAAATGACCAATGGCTGACGCATTCTGGGAACCGATTTTTTCCCGGCTGATCGATGATCCCGCCGTTCTCGTCGACATCATCCGCGACACGCCTGATCCCGTTCTGATCGGCCTTGCCCGGAAAAACCCCGCGCTCTGGCGCGTCTGCAACCCGCTCGTGAAGGGCAAGACGATCACCAGCCACGAACGTTTTCTGGGCGCCATTTCCGATTTTGCCCAGCGGGAAGCGGCATTGCGAAAGGTTCTCTTTTACGAATGGGTGCATGCCAATCCGCGAACGCTCGAGTTCCCGACGCTGCCAGTGACTGCCGAAACCCGCTCCAGATTGGAGTCAGGAGAATTCGGAACGCCTCTGAAAATTGCGATTCTTGCCCGCATTGATCCGCGCGAAAGCGCGAAACCGGTGCTTGATGAATACCTTTCAATATATAACAAGCCCGCCCCCCCGGTTCCCGGGGCGTTGTCTCCTGAAATACCTTCCGACACGGCTCAGAAGCTCCGCGAAGAACTGAGAGAAGTCCGGAAAAAGCTGAAAGAGGGGGAAGACCGCGAGTCCGTCCTGCACGCAAAGCTCAGTGAACGGGGCGAACGGCTGGCCGAGCTCGAAAAAACGTCGCGGGACGACAGGACGACCGCCGCCGCCCTGACTGTCCGGCTTGAATCCCTGACCGCCGCTCTTGCCGCTCAGACGGCACCTCAAGCGCCGCACAGTCCGGCCATCCCGGATGAACACTCTGCCTCGGAGCTTCGCGACCGCATCTCGGCACTCGAAACCCGCTGCAGGGAGCTTGAAGAAGCTCTCGCGCGCCGCACCGCCACGGGGGAACGGCTTGAAAGCGAACTCGAGGAAACGCGCCGAACACGAACCGATTCGGATACGCTGGCCAAACAGTTCGACCGGCTTCGGGATGACCACCGCAGGCTTGAAAAGCTTCTCAATTCCTACCAACGCGCCGTTCCGGCCAGGCTGCTGACGCTCGGCCCCGATCCTGAAACCCCGGGCGCATCCCTCTGGATCGCGGAGGCACCGGGGCTCGGCCGGATTATCGTTCCGGGGCGGCTCACCGCAGCATTCAATCCGGTCGAGACGGAATGGATTCTGGTGACAAGGGATGAAACCGGCGAGGCTGCCTCGGCTCTGCCGATTGAGACCGAGTGGAAGCGCGAGTTCATCGGGATTCTCCGAAGCGATGATTTCGGCTGGTCCATTCATTGTGACGACATGCCGGAGGCTCTTCCCCTCCTGCGCCCATGTCCGGGGTTCACTCAAGGCGACGTTGTCAGCGCTCTTGTTCTGCCTGAGTTTGCTGAGCGCAAACGGGTCGCGGTGTCGCTGAAGCGTCTTTCTGCGCCGCAAGGCCCCGGAGCCCCCCCCGGAAGCGAGCTCAGAGCGGGTTTTTCCACGATTCAGCGCAAGCTCGGCCTGCTGAGCCTGGATCCGCCGGAGTTCACCCGCTGGCTCAAACAGCAGGAGATTCCGTTCGTTCTCGAGCCCGATGCCATCAGATTTGAACAGCCGTATCACGGACTGCTCGCCTCGCTGCGTCCCCGGCTTCCGACGACGCCGGTCTGTGAACGCGATATCTGCCGGGAGCATCAGCCGACTTTCCCGTTTCCCAGAGCCGCCCGCGTGGAAGAAGTCTGCGGCCTCTGCCGGGAAGAGATCGGGGCTCCTTCAGCACCGGTTCCGGCGACGGAAACGTATGATTTTGGCGGCCAACGAGTTCTGATTATCGGCGGAGATGCCGTCGGGACGGCATATCGTGAACTGCTCGCCCGACACAATCTGAATATCGAATGGCTGAGCGGGTTCGTCAGCCTCGGCGGTGCCAGACAGGGCTTCGGCGACGTTTCTGCCATCGTCGTCATTCTGAAGCAGGTGTCGCACACGATGCTCCGCGAGCTCACGTCCGCCATCCGCGGTCTGGCGATTCCGCTCCTGTATTCTTCAAGACGCGGCACATCCGGAGTGCTCTCATTGCTGGTCCGCCATTTCAAGCCCGGCAGAAAGTCCGCTTCCTGATCTCCTCAGCATGAAAGGGATATCCGCTTTTCTAAACACCCCGGAGGACACCGCTCAAACGGAGTCCAGCCCAGGGCTCTGACGCCGGCCGCGGCGGCGAGAGGTACCGTTCAAAAGAGAGAGAGCATCAAATACGACGTTGCCGCGCATCACGGGCATTTATGACGCCCATTCCCGTTGCGCCCCGGGATCGGTCTCCCGGAACAAATTTCTCAATGATTTTTGGTAAACTGCCGAAAAGGGATCTTGAGGTGTACTCGATGAAGGCGAGCGTGCGGATCATTTCAGACCGGAGGGATGACCGATGGTGAGCGGATACAGGCGCAATATGGCAACTGATCAGCTCCTGCGGCAGTATTTCCGCGAGCTGAAGCGATACCCTCCGCTCACCCGGCATGAGGAAGAGATGCTGCTCAAGAAGGTCAAGAGCGGCGGCATGTCAGCAAGACAGGCTGAAAAGCGCCTGATCATGGCCAATCTGCGCTTTGTCGTCTCCGTGGCGAAACGGTATAAATTCATCAACGACGTTCCGTTCGAGGATCTGATCGCCGTCGGGAATCTTGGACTTCTTCGAGCCGCCAAACGGTTCGATAACAAGCGCAATGTCCGGTTCATCTCCTACGCCGTCTGGTGGATCAGGCAGGCGATGATTCAGGCCGTGTCGATGCATTCGAATACGATCCGCATTCCGCTGAACCGGATTCATACCGGGCTTCGGCTGAAGAAGGAAGAGGAATCCCTGCGCAAGCTGCTGAACCGGCAGCCCACCATCGAGGAGCTCGCCAAATCGGTCGGAATGAATCCGGAAGAGCTGCGGAAGTTTCTCACCGACACACCGAACGTCATTTCCCTGGATACCACCGTGGTGGATAATGAAGAGGACCTGGTACTCGGCGATATGGTCACGGATCCGCTGGGCGATCCCGAAGTGCTGGCAACGGAAAACGCCCTCAAAGAGGATGTTCAGAAACAGTTACAGGCGCTGTCCGACCGGGAACGTATCGTCCTGCAGCAGCGATTCGGGTTTCAGACCGACAGGTCGCACACCCTGGAAGAAATCGGCAAACTGCTCGGCCTGACGCGTGAACGGGTCAGGCAGATCGAGTCACAGGCCCTCCAGAAGCTCCGCCACCCCAGCCGCGCATCGATTCTGGCTCTGTACCGGAGCTGAGACCCTCCATTCGATTTTCAGAAACCAAACCGGGGACGGCAGATGCCGCCCCCGGTTTTATTGTTGCCGATTTATTTCAGGCCCAGAGGATATGCCCCGTGAGAATCGGATGAATCAGGTCGGGGTGGTGCGGGAGAACGCGCACTGAAATCCCCTGACGGCCGCTCTGAGTGAGCGTGATCGCGCCGGTGAACAGGCCCCTGCCGTCCTTCTCTTCCGCCGGTTTGAGATCGGTGAACGTGCCTTCTCCGATCATGCCGTCGGCACCGACGGTCCCGTAGTAGACCTGCACCAATACATCTTTTCCCTGCAGGCGATCGAGATAGAGGCGAACCTTCACATCCACAGGCTGACCGACTTTCTGTTCATCACCGCCGGCCGTTTCAACGTTTTCGATGCGAATATTGTTCCAGCAGCCGCGCAGATTGCCGAGCCAGGCCGCGAGATCCCGCGCACGGCTGTAATCATTTCCGGAAAGTGCTTTGTAGCGTTGGTTCCCGGGCATGTAGAACCGGTCGTTATACTCGCCCACCATCCGGTTGGTATTGAAGAACGGGCAGATCTGGGACATGCAGTTTTTCATCATGGCGATCCAGCGGCGGGGCAGATCGTCGCTGCTCCGTTCGTAGTGCTTCGGAACGATATCCTTCTCGAGCTGCTCGTAGAGAGAATTCGCATCGACCTCGTCCTGATAGTTGAGGTCGGAAATTTCCTCGCGGCCCCCGATCGCCCAGCCGACTTCGGGGTTGAAGCATTCATCCCACCAGCCGTCGAGCACGGAAAGGTTCATCGCGCCGTTGGCGGCGGCCTTCATACCGCTCGTTCCGCTCGCTTCCTGCGGCCGGAGCGGATTATTGAGCCAGATATCGACGCCCTGGACCAGGTAGCGGGCGACAACGACGTCGTAATTCTCGATGAATACGACATGCCGGCGGATCCGCTCGTCCTTGCAGTGCTGGACGATATCCTTGATGAACTGCTTGCCGGGTTCGTCCTTCGGATGAGCCTTGCCCGCGATGATGATCTGAACGGGCCGTTCCTTGTTGGTCAGAATGCGGATGAGACGTTCCTTGTCGCGGAACAGCAGCGTCGCGCGCTTATAGGTCGCAAACCTGCGTGCGAAGCCGATCGTGAGTGTTTCTGGATTGAGCACTTCCCCGGCCGCGGCGATCTCGGCAGGCGGTGCGCCGCGTGCCGAGAGCTGGTTCTGGAGGCGCTGCCGGGCAAAAGCCACAAGCCGTTCACGGCGGCGTTCGTGCGTGCGCCACAGCTCTTCGGGCGGAATCGAGTCGATCTTCTGCCAGACGGTATGATCGCCGGGCGAGTTGATCCACCTGGGACCCAGGTAGCGATCCATGAGCGCCGTCAGTTCCTGGGACATATAGGAACGGATATGGACGCCGTTCGTCACGGAATCGATCGGAATTTCCTGGAATGGCACATTCGGATACAGACTGCCCCACATTTTGCGAGAAACGAGTCCGTGCAGCTTGCTGACGCCGTTTGCGTGACCGCAGAGATTGAGAGCGAGAACGGCCATCGAGAAGCCATCGCCCTTCGGCGTATTATTCTGCCAGCCGAGATCAAGGAATTCCTGCCAGTTGACGCCGAGCTTCGGATAATACATCGAGAAGTATCTTTCCATCAGCTCCTTCGTGAACACGTCGATTCCGGCCGGAACCGGTGTGTGCGTCGTGAACACATTGCTGGCGCGGGTGAGTTCGAGAGCCTCACGGAAGTTGAGCTGGTGACGTTCCATCGCAACAACGATTCTCTCGAGAGCGAGGAATGCAGAGTGCCCTTCATTCATGTGGTAGACGGTCGGGTGCATGTCCAGTTCGTGCAGGGCGCGCAATCCGCCGATGCCGAGAACGATCTCCTGCTGGATGCGGGTTTCGATGTCACCGCCGTACAGCTCACGCGTAATGCGCCGATCGGCCGGCGTATTGGCCGGGGTGTCGGTATCGAGCAGCAGCAGGGGCACGCGACCGATCTGGGCTTTCCAGATCTGCACCTTGAGACTGCGCCCGGGCAGCGCAACCTCGACGGACAACTGGTGGCCGGATTTATCGAGGCACGGCTGAACGGCCATGTTGTGGAAGTCGTTTTCCGGGTAACTTTCCTTCTGCCAGCCGTTCGCATCGAGCGCCTGCTGGAAGTATCCCACGCGATACAGCAGACCGACGCCGGCCAGCGGTAACCCCATATCCGAAGATGACTTCAGATGATCGCCGGCCAGCATGCCGAGGCCGCCGGAGTAGAGGGGCAGACTTTCCGCAATGCCGAATTCAGCAGAGAAATACGCGATGATCGGCTTGTCGGAATAGCTGTATTTCTTTGCAAACCAGGTCTGACGATCGTTCATGTAGGCCTGGAAGAGGGTCCAGGCACGTTCGAGATGAGCGAGGAAACCGTCATCCTGCGATTTCAGAGCCAGGCGCTCCTGCGATATGCAGCCGAGCATTTTGACGGGATTGTGATAGGTGCGTTCCCACTCCACCGGATCGAGCCGGCGGAAAAGCGCGATAGCTTCGGGATTCCAGCACCACCAGAGGTTCATTGCCAGGTCTTTCAGTCGTTTGAGGGGCTCGGGCAGGCTTGGAACCACAACGAACGTTCGGATCGGCTTCATCTGCTGATGATCTCCTGATAAGAGGATTTATGGGAAAAAATACGCTCATGATATACCATGCTCACCTCTCTCATGCAATCCCGCCCGTGATATGACATGTCTCAGTATCGCGCGGGCAAGGCTTGTAAACCGGTGCAGGACATGGGTATACTGAGCCTGTTTTCGAAATGCAGCGTCTGATACCACTTCTGATCATCATCCTTACCGGTCTCCCGGCATGTGCATCGACCGGGGGAGATTTCGGCGCACACCGCACATCTCCGGCACCCATTGCCTCTGATCCCTTCATCATCCCGGATCTCCCCCCAAGCGTCACGATCACGGCGGCATCCATGAGGTTCGCGAGCGGAACCGTCGTTCTCGAGGGAAATGTGCGTTCCGTGCGCGGCCCCGATCTGCTGACATGCGGCCGGGCCAATCTGTATCAGAATCCGCGCAGAATGCACGCGACGCAGGCTCCGAGGCTGTTCCGCAAGGAGAGCCTGCCGGAAAAATGTTCGACGCGCGAAATGACTCTCGACGCGACGGACATCGTCTGGAACGACGCTTCCGGCACCGTGAACGCCTCCTCTTCGGTGACAGTCCGGCTTGAAGAGCGCACCTGGGACCTGGCGACCTATTCGTGGCTGCTCATCTCGGCCGACGCCATGGAAGGGGAAACAGGGAGCAGGCGGCTGCAGTTCGACGGCAACGTGAAACTCAAGGACCGGGAACACTTCGGCCAGTCCAGGCATCTTGATTATGACCGGGCAAGCTCGACGGTGACGCTGACCGGTGACGCGAAAGTTGAAAGCGAGGAATGGAGTCCGAAGGAACAGCGCATGGTAAAACGAATACTGACTGGGCAGATCATCAGATACAATACTGAAACGAAAGCGGCAACATCGGAATAATATGGAACTGAACATCACCTATCGCGGCTTCATCCTCGACAATTTCCAGATTCAGGCCATCACGGAGATCGAAAACGGTCATTCCCTGGTCCTCGCGGCACCCACCGGCTCCGGAAAGACGCTTGTCGCCGAGTATCTCATTGAAAAGATCCTGCAGACCGACAAGCGGATCATCTACACCTCGCCCATCAAGGCCCTTTCAAACCAGAAGTATCGCGATTTTTCGCGGCTGTATGGCGATAAGGTCGGCATCCTGACCGGCGACGTCGTGATCAACCGTGACGCCCAGGCGTTGATCATGACGACGGAAGTGTATCGCAACATGGCGGTCGAGGACCCGGCGGCCATCGCCGACGTCGCTTATGTTATATTTGATGAAATACATTATTTGGGCGATATCGAGCGCGGCACGGTCTGGGAGGAGTCGATCATTTTCTCGCCGAAGACGGTCCGGTTCCTGGCGCTTTCGGCGACGATTCCAAACTATGCCGAGCTCGCCCACTGGATCGAGTCCGTACTCGATCACAAAGTTTCGGTGATCTCCCATAACGAACGCGCAGTGCCTCTATCATATATGTTCTACTATAAAAAATCGCTGCTGACGTTCAAGGAGCTGAACAAGCGGGTCAGGAAATCCGGCGAGGCTGAAGAACCTCAGCGCAGACGGCGCGGCGAGGAAAAAACGGAACTCCGGCATTTCGATATCGTCCGCTCGCTGCAATCCCAGGATCGGCTGCCGGTGCTGTATTTCGTGTTTTCCCGCGCGACGGCGAACAAGATGGCGAAAGAGACGGCACGGCATTTCGATTTTACGAGCAACGCCGAGAAAGAACGCATCTCGTCGATGGTTGATGCAACGATCGAAAAATACTCTCTCTGGATGCTGGAAAGCGCCAATGACATCCGGGAACAGCTGATTCGCGGAGTCGGCGTCCACCATGCGGGACTCCTTCCGCAGCTGAAAGAGCTGGTCGAGGTCCTTTTCGCCGAACGTATCGTGCGCGTGCTGTTCGTCACCGAGACGTTCGCGGTCGGCGTCAACATGCCGGCCAGGACGGTCGCGTTCGATGCGCTCAAAAAATTCGACGGCCGCAGTTTCAGATCGATGAAGGCGCTCGAGTTCTGCCAGATTTCAGGCCGGGCCGGCCGGCGTGGCATCGATCCGATGGGCTGGGTCGTTGTACCGTATCTGCCGCGCGATCTGGATATCGACGAGACGGAACGGCTCGTCTACGGGGACATTGAGCCGCTGATGAGCCAGTTCGATCTTTCGTTCAACAGCGTTCTCAACCTGTTTGCCGGCCACGAGGACGACGAAGTCAAGACGATCCTGAAGCGCAACTTCGCTCAGTTCCAGGCGAACACGCATCTGCCGAAGCTGGCCGAACGCGTTGCCTCCTTCAGAACCGAACTCGACCGCGTCCTGCCGCGATGCCACGAGAAAGAAAACGATCTCGAGCCCTATATGAAATTCCACCAGAAAATGCGCGATGTCCATAATACGATCAACCAGCAGATGTCGGGCATATCCAGCGGCCTCCGCGGAAGGCGCAACCGGCCAATCGAAGAGCGTGTCAAAAAAGATTTTGCGGAAAAAATCGCACTCCTCGAAGCGGAAGAGATGCAGTATATCTGCGGCAGGTGCCAGAGCCGAAACCGGTGTTCCAACGCATACCTGCAGGCATCGAAAATTCACAAGAAACTCGACCACTGGCGGGAACAGCTCGAAAAGCAGGAACAGTTGCAGCTGCCGATCTACGAAAAGAAAGTCGCGATCCTCAAGGATCTCGGATACATCAACGAGAAGGGCCTGCTGCCGCGCGGCGAATTCGCGGCCAAGATCCACACCGAAGAAATCACCGTCACAGAGCTGTATTTCAAGGGCGTGTTCCACGAGTGGGCACCGGATGAGATCAGCGCGCTGGCGCTTTCGCTCACGTATGAGCACCGGAAGCGCGGCGGCGTCGACAGCGGCAAGCCTCATGCCAAGCTGTTTCCGAGACTGCGCGAAACGAAAAGTTTCGTTGCCGCGCTTTCCCGCCGGCTGCCGTTTGTGAAGCCGCTCGATACCACGCTTGCCGACGTCATTTTCGCCTGGAGCAAGGGGGCCGAGTTCACCGAGATTTCGCAGATGTCGGATGTTCCCGAAGGGGACCTGATCCGGGCATTCCGGCAGGCCATCGACGTGATCAGACAGGTTCGGGAAGCCACCGACGACCGGAGCCTGCGCGAGAAATTCGACACCTGCCTCAACGCGATCAACCGCGATATCGTCCTCGCGACCGAGCTGCGCGATTGAGTCCGCACGCGAAAGGGAAGCCGCATTGCCGCTGACACTTCCAGAAACGGTCTTCCAGAGCAGCTCTCCGGAAGATACCATGGAGCATGCCGCGCGCATCGCCGCGGCGTTTCCACACGCGCTTGTGCTGCTGAATGGCAACCTGGGCACCGGCAAAACGCTCTGGGCAAAAGGGTATGCCGCAGGCCTCGGCTTCACGGAAGACATATACAGTCCTACATATACAATAATGAATATATATCATCACGGGGAGGTCAGCCTCTACCATCTCGATCTCTATCGCATCGGCTGCTTCGAAGAGGTCGTCGATCTCGGGCTGTTCGAGATTCTCGATGCGGGCCACCCATGCGTGATAGAATGGCCGGAGAGAGTTCCGGCCCTGTTCGGCCTGCCGCACATCGAGATCAGGCTGGAGACGGCCGGAGAAGGCGACCGGAGGGTTCTGCGCTGGAACAGGCACGAAGGGGGCAAGCCGGAGTGAATTATCTTTTCCTCGATGCTTCATCGACCGAAGTCTACGGCCAGGTTGGCACGGCACACGACTTTTTTCCGTTCCAGTGGAACACGGAGCGGAACCTGGCTTCGCGGCTGACCAGACTGTGCGAGGAAATGCTCGACCGGGCCGGACTGCGGCCGTATGACATCGCCAGATTCGGCCTTGGTACAGGCCCGGGAAGCCTGACCGGTCTGCGCGTCGCGGCCTCGTTCATGCGCACCCTGGCTCTGGCGACGGACTCCCCCCTGACGCCGATCGATCTTTTCACCTGGTCCGCGCACACGCTCGCTGCGGCCGGCGTTACCGGTCCGGTGCGGCTTACGGTGCCCGCGCTGCTGAATCAGGCATTCGTCGTCGAACTTGATCTTCCCCTGGAAATGCCGTTCATCCGGCTTTCACCCCGCCTCGACCTTCCGGGCCCCTCGTCAAACGGGATTCCCACATTCGGCATCCGGTGCGAATCGCCCGGCGTGCATCGTGTCGACCCCAGCCCGGCCATTCTGCACGATCTCATGCAGACCGCGGCACCGACCGGTTTCGACGCACTGCTGAAAGCCCTGCCGCTGTATGTCGTTCCGTCACAGGCAGAACTGAACCTCGAAAAGAGACGGAGCTCGAAGCAATGATAACACTAGGGATAGAAAGTTCCTGTGATGATACCTCCGTCGCTCTCGTCGAAGACGGGACCAGAATCGTATCCAGCCTCGTCTCTTCGCAGGTCGAAATCCATCAGCGGTTCGGCGGCGTCGTTCCGGAAGTCGCGTCAAGAAAGCATCTCGAAGCCATGCTTCCCCTGCTTCAGCAGGTCATGGGCCAGGCCGGATCCGGCTTCGCGGATATCGGTCAGATCGCGGTTACGGTGGGCCCCGGCCTGCTCGGTCCGCTGCTGATTGGTTTGTCAACCGCCAAAGCGCTGGCATGGCGGTTCAATCTGCCGCTGATTCCCGTCAACCATCTCGAGGCGCATCTCGCGGCCGCGTTTCTCGCCATTCACAAGCATCCCCGCTTCCCATACGTCGGTCTGATCGTCTCGGGCGGCCATGCCAACCTGGTCCTGGCTGAAGGGCCCCACCGGTTCACCACGCTTGGCCGCACGGCCGACGATGCGCCGGGCGAACTTTTCGACAAGGCCGCGCGCCTGCTCGGGCTTGGATATCCGGGCGGTCCGGCGATTCAAAAAACCGGACTGACCGGCGATCCAAAGCGGTACAAGCTGCCGCGTCCGATGGCCGGCAAAGGCCTCGGATTCAGCTTCAGCGGCCTCAAAACGGCCGTTCTCCACCTGTTCGAAAAGGAAGGCGACCGGCTCTCGCTTCCCGACGTCTGCGCCAGCCTCCAGGCCGCCGTCGCCGACACCCTTGTCGGAAAAGCCTCCGCGGCTCTGGCCGGAGCCCAGGCGAAACGATTTGTCATGGCCGGCGGCGTCGCCGCGAACAAGCCTCTCCGCGAGGCGATGGCAGCAATGTGCGAAAAATCCGGAATCGAGTTTCTGGTGCCCCCTCCGGCGCTCTGCACCGACAACGCCGCCATGGTGGCCGCTCAGGGGTATTTCTCGGCCGCAACCGTCGACATCGATCCGCTGCTGGTCAATGCCCGCGCCGACTGGCCGATGGGAACCGCTTTTCCGCTATGAGTACAGACAGCGCGGCGGAAAACGCCACCGGCACGACCGGCATCGTCAGAATCCTTTCCGAAGAGGTTGTGGGCCGCATCGCCGCCGGCGAGGTGGTCGAACGGCCCGCATCGGTGGTGAAGGAACTCGTCGAGAACTCGATCGATGCCCGCGCACGCCGGGTCGAGATCGAAATAAAGGAAGGCGGGCAGAAGCTGATCGAGATCACCGATGACGGCGTCGGCATGTGCAGGCAGGATGCCGTCCTGGCA
>CAZQYQ010000033.1:0-24924 GCA_964597625.1 uncultured bacterium | reverse complement strand
GACGGCGCTTTCCCGCCTCCGTCGAGTCCGGTTCGGGAAGATCGGAGCGCTTTTTCGTTTTTTTCTCAACCATCTATTGCATCCTGTGCATAACGGAATTGTCCCATGGCACGGAATTTCGCATATCGTTTTTCCAACAACTCGGTCCCCGGCATCGCCAGGAGGGCCGGCAGATGCTCTTCGATGCTTTTGCGCACCGCATCCGCCGTAACCGCATGATCTCGATGCGCGCCACCCATCGGTTCAGGGAGAACGCCGTCTATTATACCTAATTCCTGAAGATTTGCAGATCTAATTTTCAGAGCAGCCGCAGCTTCTTTCGCTTTTGCCGCATCTTTCCAGAGAATCGCAGCACAACCCTCAGCGGAAATGACCGAGTAGATCGCGTATTCGAGCATGAAGACACGGTCTCCAATACCCAGGGCAAGAGCTCCGCCGCTTCCCCCTTCGCCGATGACAAAGCAGAGAATCGGCACGGAGATCCGCGACATTTCCGCGAGGTTGCGGGCGATCGCTTCGCTCTGGCCACGCTCTTCCGCCCCGATTCCGGGAAAGGCACCGGGAGTATCGATGAATACGACGATGGGCAGACGGAACCGTTCGGCAAACTTCATCAGCCGCAGGGCTTTGCGGTATCCCTCCGGGTGCGGCATTCCGAAATTGCGAAGCAGGTTTTCATCGGTATCATGGCCTTTCTGGTGGCCGATCAGCATGACGCGATAACCGCCGATAACAGCGGGGCCGCCGACGATCGCGGGATCATCGCCAAAAAGGCGGTCTCCGTGCATCTCCACAAACTCTTCGCCACAGAGCAGCTTCACGTAATCAAGCGTTGATGGTCTGTCGATATGGCGGGCCACCTGAGTGACCTGCCACGGCTCAAGGCCTTTGAAAATCTCGGCTTTGAGGGTCTGTATCTTGTCCGAGATGGCATTGATTTCCTTGGAAAGATCGATATGCCCATCTTCGGAAAGGGACTGAAGCTCATTGAGCCTCTTTTCAAGCTCCAGAATCGGCCGCTCGAACTCGAAATCATGCGACATGCGGTTCCTCCAGAGGGCCCATGATGAGGTTCAGCAGTCGTGCCAGCGTCTGTTTCATGGTGCGTCTGTGGATCACCATGTCAACCATGCCATGACTGACCAGGAACTCAGAACGCTGGAACCCTTCAGGCAGTTTCTGCCGGATCGTCTGTTCGATGACCCGCGGGCCTGCAAAGCCGATCAGCGCACCGGGCTCCGCGATGTTGATGTCGCCCAGACTCGCAAAGCTGGCCGAGACGCCGCCGGTCGTGGGATCGGTGAGAATCGAGATGAACGGCACCTTTGCCTCATTCAGGCGTGCGACGGCCGCCGATGTTTTCGCCATCTGCATCAGGGAAAAGATGCCTTCCTGCATGCGCGCCCCACCGGATGCGGAAACAACGATTGCCGGAATGTGGGTCTGCGCCGCCTTTTCGAGCAGCCGCGCGATTTTCTCGCCGACGACGGAGCCCATGCTGCCGCCCATGAACTCGAAGTCCATGACGCCGAGCAGAATCGGACGGCCTTCGAGGCGGCCTTCACCGCACGTGACGGCATCGAATGAGTCCGTTTTTTTGAACGCCTTTGCGAGCCGTTCCGGATACGGCGCCGTATCAACGAAGGAGAGCGGGTCAACGGACTCGATCTCACGATCCGTTTCGACGAAGGACGATCCGTCGGTGAGCAGGGCAATGCGGTCCCAGATGGGCATCCGCAGGTGATGATCGCATTTCGAGCAGATGAACAGGGCGCGCGCAAGGTCTTTGGTGATGAGCACTGCGCCGCATGAAGGACATTTTTCCCACAGCTCGGATGGAACATCCGCCTTTCGCGGGCCGATCAGCCTCTCGAGAAAGTTCATCCTCTGCTCTTTTGTTCTGACGGGCATTCAAGCGTCATGAGCAGAGGTTATAGCAGATTTTCCGCTTCATTTCAACCGCCTGCCGACCGGAAGCCGAATCAATCATCAGAAAACAGAGCGGCCGACAGAGTTTTATCTGCCGGCCGCTCAAGACTTGCGTTCAGTTCTTCTCAGGGAGCCGTTGTTTTAAAGCTGACTTTTTTCGAGGTGTATTCGGTATTCGTGCCATCGAGGGCAACGACAAACGCTTTGTAGTTCTGGTTTGCGTAAAGCTCGACGACCTGATAATCAAACGAGGTGGCCGCTGCGCCCATGTTGTAAACCCGCTCCGTACCGAGATCAAGCAGTTCGATGTGAAGAACGCATTTCGCCGCGGATTTCGTCGTCCATTTGAATTTTGCGGTGTATGTTTCGACATCAGAGACGGTTATTTCGCTGAAGAACTCCTGGGGAGTGGTTCCCGTAGTCGTTCCGGTCGTCGTGGTCGTCGTGGTCGCGACGAGCGTGGTGAAACTGAGGGTGGCGCAGGAAGAGGTGCTGGTCACATTCCGGTTTTTGTCGGTGGCAACGATTTCATACGTATATGTCGTGTTGGACAGGAGTCCGCTCACGGTATACTTGTGGGACGTTGCATAATCGGTGCTGACGGGGAACTCGAGCCGGTCGCCTTCCTTGGTCCTGAGAATGAGGCGGCTGATACAGGGTTCGTCGGTCGTCCAGTTGATCATTACGGTATTGAGGGTCGGATGGGCGATGATTCCCTTGATGAGCGGAGCAATATTGTCCCCAAAGCCGGGAAGTCCATTCGTTCCATGGCAGAGATAGCAAAGACTCGTGTCAGGGTAGCTGTGGTCGGGAATTCTGCTCTGGTCGGTATGGCAGCCGAAGCAGTCAGCCTGCTGCCAGCCCGGGTGCCAGTTGTCGAGGAGCGGGGCATTCGTATGATCGCTGCGCCCGTCGGAATCTGTTGGAACATTGACGATCGGCGTGTCGATCGCTCCAACTCCGGTTGTCTGCCCGGTCGTCGGCAGCGTGGTGGTGGTGCTGGTCGGCTGGTAAGCGCTGAGGGGATTCCCCGTGGAACTCCCGTCGTTGTTGCTGTCAGAACAGCCGACGGACATCAGCGCTGCCATCAACACAAGCCCGAAGAAGGCAGCAGATCGCGTTGGTAGCGTTTTGAAGAACTTCATGCGGGATAGGACCTCCCATGCAGAGATCTGAAAATGATTTTGTTCTTCGGTGTATCGTCACAAAGAAGCAGAAAATTGAGTCGTTTCGCTCCATCTGATATTCCGCATGATTCCCGCGGAAACAATTTGAGCCGGCCGGGTTCGGGGAAATGATGACAGGAAAGCCCATCACGACCTGCCCGGCCTCAAATCTGGGGGCGTGCAAAAAAAAGGCAGAAAACTATTTTTCCAAAAACCGTTCACGATTCAGCTTTTCGTGTCGAAAGCAGAATCTGGTATACTAACCTTCACGCCGGGGATGACCGAGCCATGAAGAAAATTGCAGACATGACCCTGTGGTGTCTGGCAACAGGCGGAACAGCGCTGCTGGTTGCCGTAATGTATCCATTCTTCATTCTGAAGAATCTGGGATATTATCTCAAAGCGCCATCCGTTCTGTTGTACGCCACAGCCTTTTTCATATTGGACCGTATAACGAAGCTGGCCATTCTGGCGAACACGGGCGAACTGCCGATTCCGATCATCAAGCGGTTTTTCACGCTCACCTATGTCAAGAATCCCGGTGTCGCCTTCGGCTGGTTTCCCGACTGGAAGCTGCCGCCGATTCTGATGGCACTGGTCATGATCGTGATCATCACGTATTACAGTTTCCAGCTGCCTGCGCGGGAGAAACTGACGCGCTGGTCGCTGGCCCTGCTTGTGGGCGGCGCTCTGGGCAATCTGTATGACCGTGTGATTTACGGTTTCGTCGTTGATTTTTTCCTGTTCCATTTCGGGAAATATGATTTTCCGGTATTCAACGTAGCCGATGTCGCCATTGATGTGGGCGTATTCCTGCTCTTCGTCGATATTTTCCTGCTCAGCCAGGATGACCAGGATGAAGCTGCCGAGGCTGACCCGGTCCCGCTTGTCGCCTGATCGCCGATGTATCCGATCCTCCTCTCGACCCAATGGTTCAACGTCTACAGCTACGGGTTGTTTCTATCGATCGGATACACGATCGCGACGCTCTGGATCATCCGTGAGGCAGTCAGGAACGGGCTTCCCGGGGAAGCGGTTTTCGACATGCTGCTCATGCAGCTCGTCGTCGGCATCCTCGGCGCCCGGTGGCTGTATGTCTCGGAATACGGTGCCGGCACGGGTCCCGGAGCCGGATTTTTCGCTTTCGAGCGAGGTGGACTGACCTTTTACGGCGCCGTCATCAGCAGTTTTCTGTTCGATATCGTGTATTTGAAATATCGCCGGCTGCCCTTCTGGCGGGTCATGGATGCGGTCGGCTTCGGGCTTCCCCTCGGAACGGCCATCGCGAGAATCGGCTGTTTTCTGAACGGCTGCTGTCACGGGATTGAATGCAGTCAGCCGTGGGGTATCGTTTTCCCACGGGTCGGCTATACTCCCGTGCATCCCACGCAGCTGTATGAAGCCATCGCCTGCCTCGGGCTCTTCATTGCGCTTCAGATGTTGAGGAAACGCCGGCAGGCCTATGGAGAGGTTATTCTCACGGCTCTGGGCGGATATGGGGCGCTCCGGTTCGTTATCGAGTTCTGGCGGGGCGACAACCCTCTTTTTGCGTATGGATTCACCCTGTCGCAACTTCTCGGGGCCGTCATCGCGGTTGCGGCGGTGGCGGGGGTGTTTCTGCTGAGACAGTATCCCCGGCTGAAAATCATTCCTGCCGCCACACCCGTCGAAACCAAGGCGGCACCGGCCCCGGCTTCACAAGCCCCGGCTTCACCGGAGACGGCTGAAAAGAAAGCAACATCCGAAACGACGGAATCCCATGAGTGAACTGGCCGGCATCCTGCCGCTGCAGATCCATGTCTACGGTGTCCTGCTGGCCCTGGCCTTTGCCGGCGGAATCGGCATGGGAATTCATCTTTCCGGTCGTTTCGGAATCACAACCGATCAGATCATCGATCTGGCGATCGTTTTCATGTTTTCTGCCATGCTCGGTTCGCGACTGCTCTACATTTTTCTTTACCCGCAGCAGTTTCAGGATGCCTGGTCATGGTTCGCTCTGAATCGCGGCGGGCTGGTCTTTTTCGGGGGATTTCTCGCCACGGTCGCCGCCGTCGTACTCTTCGGAAAGTGGCACCACATCAGTCTTCGAGTCCTGGGAGATCTGATTGCGCCTTCTCTCGCGCTCGGGCACATGATCGGCCGGCTCGGATGTTTCGCGAACGGCTGCTGTTACGGAGCGGCATCGGATCTGCCCTGGGCATGCCGGTTTTCATCCGCGGGCGACTCGGTTCTCCGTCATCCGACACAGTTGTATGAAGCGGCATTTCTTTTCGCGGCAATGACCGTCACCTATACACTTCTCGTTAGACGCGCATCGACAGGTCATCCGCCGGCAGGATTCATCTGGGGGGGATATGTCGCATCTTATGGTTTGTTCCGATTCATGATAGAATTTCTGCGGGACGATGACAGGGGCGGCTTCTTCACCCCGCTGCATCTTTCCATTTCGCAGCTGGTCGGTCTCGGTGCCATGGCGGCCGCAGTCGTGTGGCTGATTCTCTGTTCAAGACGGGCGCAGCCGGCAGTTTTATTCAACGTACCCCTCAGGAATGGAGCACTCACGAAATGACCCCCATACTCGAATTCATTCTCGGCCCCGAAGCGAAGGGCGAACGTCTTGACGCGGCGCTGGCCGGCAAGGCAGGCGATCAGTCGAGAACGGTCCTGCAGGAACTGATCAAAAACGGAGCCGTCATGGTCGACGGCAAGGCCGGCAAGCCGAGCCAGAAGATGAAGGGCGGCGAGTCCATCAGGATGGAGTTGCCCGACGATACCGCTCCGGAAACGATTTCAGCGACGCCGTTGCGATTTCCGATCGTCTTCGAGGACGAGCATATCATCGTGGTCGACAAGCCAGCCGGCCTCGTGGTTCATCCGGGCGCCGGACGGGAAAGCGAGAGCGTGGTTTCGGCGCTGCTGAGCCACACGCAGCTCAGTCCGGTTGGGGCGCCCCTGCGCCCGGGTGTCGTTCACCGCCTCGACAAGGGAACCAGCGGCCTTCTGATTCTTGCGAAGAACGAGAAAACGCACAAGAAACTCGCGAAGGCATTTTCCGGCCGGACGATCGCAAAAGAGTATCTGGCGCTTGTCCAGGGCCGCATCTCTGACGACCGTGGCCGGATCGAAGTAGCCATCGAGCGCGACAGGGTTCAGCGCAAGCGGATGAAAGCGACGTACAGCGATCGAGGCCGCATGTCGGTAAGCAGCTTTGAAGTCATCGAACGCCTCAGGGGGGCAACACTGGTCAGAGTGCGCATCGAGACGGGGCGCACACACCAGATCCGCGTGCACATGGCGTTTCTCGGTCATCCCCTGCTGGGTGACGTCACATACGGTGGACGACGTATCGACGGGAAGGCGATCCATCACCTTCACAGCGCGAAACTGTCGATGACCCACCCGATCACCGGGAAACCGGTCGTCTGGGAAAGCCCTCTTCCGGCATCGTTTGCCGCCGCCGTCGAGTCATTCCGCGGCAGCATCGCCGCGACAACGAAGAAATCACCGCAAAGGCGAAAAGCCACGAAAGTGTTAAAGAATACAATATAGTATTGTAAATTATTTTTCCTGTTTGAACGTTCAATCCGCACAGACACATCCGGGAACGAGCGGATACGGGAGTTGCGTTGACAGCAGGAGAAGGGCATGGTACTTTTTGCGTGCACCAGGAAATCACGGCGTGAGGAGGAATCTTCCATTGCATCAGACGATTGACGGCATCGGCGGGGCAAGCCCGCGCCGGGGCAGTCTGGGACTGTATGCCATGTCGATGGGGCTCGTAACGCTGTTTCTTGTCCTGGCGTTTTTCTTTCCGCAGTTTTTCCGCATGAAATCGGGGATTTACCGTCTTTCCTGCAAGGAAATCCGCCGGAAGATCGAAGTAGCCGTCACGAACTACGACTCGAACAATACCCGAAGCATCGTGCAGCCCGGCAAGCCGATCGATATCGATCATCTCAAGGCAACCGGCTTCCTGAGCGAAGTCCAGAACTGCCCCGAAAGCGGCAGGTTTCTGTTCGGACCGCAGGGTGAAGTGCTCTGCACGATTCACCGGCCCACCGCAAAACAGCCCGCGGACAGCGACAAGGGCTTCTGAGCGGCAGGATGAGCGCCGGCGGAACATCAATGGAGGACCAATGAGCAAGCATCGAAGGCGTATCTATCTCATAAAATCCGGGCTGCAGCTGCGCTACATGGGCATCATCGTCTCGACGATGCTGCTGGTGGCGTTCGGGGTCGGCTGGATTATCTATTACACCTCCTGGAACCGCATCATTACGACGCCCGATCTGACGATCGACAGGCTCGCCGATATCTTCGACGGGGTCAATTCGTCGCTGCTGAAGTGGGTTGCCGTGTTCGCGGTGGGAATTGCGACGCTTTCGGTCTTCGTTTCGCACAAGATTGCAGGTCCCGTATACCGGCTCGAACGATCCGCCAAGGCCATCGCGTCAGGCGACCTGACCCAGAGTGTCAAACTGCGGTACGGCGACGAACTGGCGGACCTGCAGGATGCGTTCAACACGATGAGCGAGTCGCTCAGGCGCATGGTGGCAAAGGACCGCGAGGTCATATCGAGGCTGGTGACTGCCGGGAATCGTCTGAATGAGCAGCTTCAGAAGAAAAAGCACGATGCCGAATCGATCGAGGCGGTCGCGCGCGATCTGTATGGAGTTATCGAGGAGCTTCGCCAGGTTACGGCGGGGTTCAAAATCGACAAGGATCTGCCCCTGACGGGTGAAGTCGAAACCGATTCGGATACCGATTCGCAAACGCCCCACCAGGCCTGACGATACAGGGATCCCTTGCAACGGTTTCGGGCCAGCGAGTCCAGGGGGGCCTCGGATTGATCTCGGCAATCCCTTGAAAGCATCGCGAACTCAGGTTTTCTTTCATTTTTGCCGATGGAGAAGCCTGGAGCCGATAGAGGATGACACATAAACCGACGTTGTTTTCACGCTTTGTCACTGTCCTTTGCGCGGTGGCAATGGTTGTGCTGCTCATGGGAGCGACGACGAAAGCCAAGACACCGGCCAAGAAGAAAAAGGTTCAGACCACAAAAACACGTGTGGTCAAGAAGAAATCCGTCGTCCGGGACGAACATGCGCCCGCCAAGGATCCTCCCCGCAGCCATCAGAACGATATTCCGCCCGGCCGCCCCTGGTATGAGAGTATGTTCGGCGACAATATCCTGCGCATCGCCGTTTTCTGGGGCTGGGACCACCCCCGTGAAGCCGTGGAAGCGACGTTCCCGGCCTTCGAAACACTCAACGGCAAATATGTGTATTATCGCGGCCGCAAGGCCCGTATCGAGATCGGCGTGATTACGCAGGTTTCACCGAATCCGAAATCGCTGTTCAAAGCAGCCCTCGAGGATCCGAGCATCGACGTGGTCATTTACAGCGGTCATGGGCGGTATGGCGGCGGCATGGCGTTTTCCGACAGGGATGACATCTTCCGCAGCGGCAACGGCGAAATGATCGAGGACAGGCACACGAAGCCCTACAGGTATTTCAAGGCTTCGAGCGAGGATCTCGACGACACGCAGTTTCCGAACTCCTACCGGATCATCGTACTCAACTGCTGTGATTCGGAAGCGCATTTCCGGGAAAGCTGGTCGCGCAGGTTTCGCGAAAGCGGCGCGGTTTCCGACCTGGTTCTTGTCGAGTATCCGGTTTTCAATCTGTATGACAACCGCCGCGTGTTGAATCTGATCCAGGATATTCTTTCTTTCGCTGACTGGAAGACGATCAAGCGACGGTATGACTCCGAGGTTCACAAGCGGCAGAACTCCCTTGTCGTGAAACCGGTTTTCGTGCCCGAAGAAGCACCCGGCTCACCCGGACAGGACGATGAAGTCGCCGACGAATCGGCAGTCCGGTCAGAGACTGCGAACACGGGAGAGATGCGCGCGGATGAACCAGGCCCGTATCCGCCGCCGGTGGAAGAAGCCGCATCGGAAGTCGCTGCGCGCCCCTGAGCCGTCATGGCCGGCTGAGGCCTGGCGTGTCCCCGTTCCGGCCATGTTGAACACCCGGTACACCTTTTCTTCTGACTCCGCTGCAGGCCCCATGGATCCTGTTTCCCAACGGGTACATGAAAGTTGCGCGCGGGCCGATTCGGCATTACACTTGATATCGCGCCTATGGAGAACAGAAGGTTTTTAACCACTCTCATGTTGTTCGTCATCCTGCTGGGGTTCGGCACGCTCGGATACAGGATTATTGAGGGTCCGCACTGGTCTGCTCTGGACGGTCTCTTTATGACGGTGATCACTCTCGCAACCGTAGGATACGGCGAGGTTCACCCGCTGAGTCCCGCCGGTCGCGTGTTCACGATTCTGCTTCTCATTACGGGCGCCGGTCTGATGGCCTATACCGTTACGGCGCTCGGTCAGTTCGTTGTCGAAGGCAAGTTACGGGAACTCTGGGGGAAGCGGCGAATGAAGGATCGTATCCTGGCTCTCAAGCATCATTACATAGTCTGCGGTGCCGGTAATACCGGCCTTGTCGTGATTCACAATCTTCAGACGAAGCAGATTCCGCTCGTTGTGATCGACTCGAATCCCAAAGTGGTGGAAGAGCTTGTCGAGCAGCAGATTCCGGCAATAGAGGGCGATGCGACTGCAGACGAGACCCTCATTGACGCAGGGCTGAAGCATGCATCGGGTCTCGTCACCGCCCTGCCCTACGACGCCGACAATGTTTTCGTGACGTTGACCGCCAAGGGGATCAACCCGGATGTGTTCGTGGTTTCAACGGCAGAAGCGGTCGAGTCGGTACAGAAGCTGAAACGGGCCGGCTCGAACTACGTGGTGACGCCGGCAATCATTGCCGGTGCCCGCATGGCAGCCGTGCTGATGCGGCCTTCGGTCGTTGATTTTGTCGACGCCACCATGGCCGGCGATGACCAGGGGCTGCAGATGGAAGAGTTCAAAATCAGAGATGACTCATTTCTCGCACAGAAGGCGCTCAAAGATGCCGATCTGCGCAAGCGCTCGGGCGCCATCATCGTTTCCGTCCGCAGAGGCGACAAAACAATGATCAATCCGGAGCCCAACTATGTTTTCGAGACCAACGACATCCTGGTGGCGCTTGGCACCGTCGAACAGGTCACGAGAATCGGCGAACTGGCGACCTTACCTGACAAAGCCTGACAACCGTTCCTGGAGGATAAGATGATGAGGACACGACACCCCTTGGCCTTCCGCCTGCCCGGAAATTGTTATATTCTTTTCACTATACTACTAGCGGTCATGTTGTCCGCATGGGTTCCCCCGCTTTACGCCGAGGCCGGCGCCGGGGTATCGCAGACGGTGCGAACGGTGCGAACGCTGATGCCGTATAAAGATCTCGGCGAGATGCTCGAGGACAGGGCGGCGAAGTATCTGATCGTGCCGGTGAGCGAGTATGAGAGGATGCGGGCGGCCAAGGATGCCTGGCTCGCCTCATCGACCGCGCCGTCCATCGACACTCCTCCGAAGGCGTTGAGGTTTGCCTCGGCTCGCATTGAAGGGCGGCTCGAAGGCTCGTTCGCTGACTTGAGAATTGAGTTCATCATCGAAAGTTTCACGGATGACTGGCAGGAAGTCCGGCTGCTGCGCGGACCGCTTGCCATCGCCTCCGCAACTCTGGACGGGAAGCCGGTCAGTCTGACGCCGAAATGGGAAACGGCTGATGAGCGTATTCTGCGCTTCGGTCGCAATACCAAAGGGCTTGTAGACATCGGTTTCAGGCACTCGCCGCTTGCGGGAGAAGTGCTGAAACAGGAACACTGGACCACGACGGCGTATTCGCTTTCGCTGCAGGGGCCGGGGAGGCATCGATGCACGATTCAGGTCCGGGTTCCGATCGAGAAGATCGATGATCTGGCGCGGCTCGAGTTTACGATGCCGCAGGTTCCGCTGACCTTCATGCGCGTGGCGATTCCTGACTCGGTCGTCGCCGTCGAGGAGTCGAGCATGCGGGATTACGCTGTGGAAGCCGACCTCGCGCATCCGGAGCAGGGATGTTTCGTAACCGGATGGCTGGGCGCCACTCCGGAAGTCCGGCTCCAGTGGCGGGCCAGGCTTGCAAAGCAGCCTGACGAAGCGATTCCCGACGTGGTTCCCGTCACCAGCCCGGTCCCGGAGCAGGCCTCCGCGTCCGTTGCCGTGGAATCGAAAAAGCCAGTCAGACAGCCGGTGCGGCCGCTCGTATATGCCCGTACCGAAACGCTGATCACGCTTGGGGAAACAGCGCTGCAGGGCCGGATCGACATTGAATACTCGATCACCAAGGCTCCGGTTTCGAGCTTTGCGCTGATTCTGCCCGAAACGGTGAATGTGCTCGGCGTCACCGCCGACAGGCCCCAGAACTACCAGATCATTCGCGAAGGCGGCCAGAAACGGCTCATGATCGATTTCATGACCGGGCGTGAGGATTCATGCACGCTCAGTGTCGCATTCGAATCGCGGCTGGATGAGACCATCGGGAACATCGAGATTCCCGAGGTGTATCCGGTCGGCGTCGAGCGGGAAATGGGTTCGCTGGCGGTACAGGCACTGACATCGGTCGAGGTCCAGCCTTCCGGCGTCACCGGCGCACAGGTTTACTCCCAGGCTCCGCAGCAGCTTCCGGAAACCCTCCGACAGAAGACCAGCCGACCGATTCTTCTCGCTTACCGGCTTGCAGCACGGCCGGCCGGACTCTCCATGTCCGTCAAGCGGTATGCCGACACTCCTCAGCAGACTGTCGTCGCCGACACGATGGATGTGAAGACGACGTTCACGACGAACAAGAGCAGCCAGACGCTGCTGACGCTGCGCATCCGGAATAATAATAAACAATATATGACTTTGCAGCTTGCCAGCGGCGCGAAGGTGCTGAGCACGTTCCGCAACTCCGAGGCGATCGAGATCGTCGAGGGGCGAAGCAACGGCAGAGTCCAGATTCCCCTGGTGATGAGCCGTTCGATCGGGCATCCCGAACAGGTCGACCTGCGGCTGCTGATCCAGGACTCGGTACCGGCGATGACCTCCATGGGCAGAATGTCGTTCGAACCGCCTCTGGTGGATATTCCCGTTTCTCATTTTGCCTGGACGCTGCATGCGCCGATCCAATATGCCCTGTATGATTTCAAAGGCACGGTGCAGCAGACCGATACGCCGCGCGAGCCGTATCTTTTCCGGGGTCTGCTCCGCATCTACGACATGGTCTGGATGATCGTCAGCGACCCGACGGCGGCGTTTCTGGCCATCCTGGGTCTGTTTCTCGTACTCGTGTTCCTTTCGCGCGAACTGCTGTTCAGAATCGTTCACGGGGCCTGGGAGGTCATCTGCGGGATCTTCGGCTGGGTTTTCGGCGGCCACGGGTTTCGCCTCGTGGAGCTGATGATCGTCATCATGGTTATCTCTATTCTGGCAGCGATGGCCGTGCCGAACTTCAGAAAAGCCAGGGAACAGGCACGCGACAAAGCGTGCTATGCCAATCAGCGCGTTCTCCTGGGTGCAGTGGAAATGTATAACATGGACAATAACGTACTGATGACGAATCTGAACATTCCTCTGCTCGTGAAGGGAAAATATCTCAAGGGCGGCATTTCGAAACCCGAAGTCAACTGTTCGTATACGAACAGCGGGGATCTGACGTCGCAGGGAAAAATTTACTGCACGCTGCACGGCCCCGTCGAAGGCAACATCAACGACAGCGAAACGCCAAATAAGCTTGATTACGCCCGGAACGCTCCCGCGCCGGGTGCTCCGCACGCCATGAAGAAACCCCGCGTATCCTCCTCCGAGATTGCCGGTCAGGAATACGAGCGCATGAAAACCGAGGGCCCCACGGTCGGCGCGCCTTTCGCGGGCGCGAAAGGAACCGCCAATCTGCCGATCGACACGAAGTTCGTCATTACGCCGAATTTCTATCAGCTGGAAAGAGATCTCGTGCTGGCCGAAGCCTCAGGCAGCATTCTGGTCGCGGACAGCACCTGCCCGCGCGTCACGACGAGCTATATGCGGTGGGAAATCCTGCTCGGCATGAAGATCGCCGGGTTCATTCTCGGACTGTTCGCAGGCCTGTATTTCATCGCCGGGGCCTGGAACGTTTCGTGGGAGAAACTGGTTGCCGCAGTGGCGCTGCTTGCAATCACATCGCTCTGGGACAACATGTTCCAGGTCGTCGGAGACTGGACGAATCTCGGTCTGTGGCTGGCTCTTGTCGGCGGCATCATCTGGAAGCTGGTTCTCATGGCAAGCATGCGCGTGGGCAGCGAGCCCGAAGAGCCGGGTTCCGGAGATACGCCCACGACCGGCCCGTCGAAAGGGCTTCCGATCATGAGCAGTTCAGGAGTGAATTCACCCGCGGCCGGAAGCGGCTCATCCGGAGCGCCGCTCGCCATACTGGCGTTGACGATCGGCCTTTCCGGCCTGTTTACTCCGGCGGCGGCACGCGCGGATCAGGGAACACTGTCAGAACCGCATGAAGTGCGTGTCCTGGTTCCTTTCAATGATCTGTCGAAGGTCGTCGAGACCTCAGACCGCGTGGTGATCCTTCCGGAAAGCGATTACCGGTATCTGCTCGACATCGGCGCTCCCGTCGCGACCATGCCGGTCCGGGCACCATTCGATTCCGTTCTTCGTTCCACGGCTTACCGTGGAAAGGTCGAGGAAAAAGGCGTCCGGTTCACCGGCATCTTCGATCTCGAGCTGTTCAACCCAGGCTGGAAGACGATTCCGCTGCTGTCGAACGAAGTCGTGCCCTCGAAAGCGCTTCTGGACGGCGAACAGACGGCCCTGGACCTGCTGAACGCAGGCAGGCCGGAGGATTCCGGCTACGGCATCATAACCAATGCCACCGGTGCCCACCGAGTCGAGCTCGAGTTCTTCGTGGCCATGAAACCGAGCGAATTCGGCGCGCGCACGTTCGAACTGCCCATGGTTCCCAGCGCGATAACGGGGCTCGAGATACAGACATCCGATGCGGCGGCCGAAGCATGGATAGACCCGGGCGTGCTGCTGACGACCGCTTCCGGCACGGGCGGAACTCTGTTCAGGGCGCAGGTGCCGCCGGCACGGCGAGTGAAGTTCGAGATCTACCGACGTCTGGGAACGGCCGCCCCGGAAGAGCCGCAGCCGGTTCCCCAGCCCGAGCCGGTTCAGACGGCCTCGGCGCCCGTCGTGGAGCCCGCGACCGCCCCTCAGGCCATTACCGAAGAAACCCGGGTCACGGTCCGGGAGCATGATCTGCTGTTCTTCGAGGAGGGCTTCATCAAGGGCCGCAACGCCTACACCCTCGATGTCACCGGCCAGAACGGTATCAGCACGTTCTCTTTCATGGTTCCGCCGCAGCTTCGCGTTCTGAAGGTCGAGGATCGGAACATCGATGACTGGAAGGTCGAGGAGTCGGGCGAAACGAAGATGAACCGCCTGAACATTGCCTTTACCTCTCAGATGCGTGGCCGGTTCGGATTCGCCGTCGAGTTCGAGGAAGTCGCCCAGAATCTGCAGGAAAAGCCATACAAGGTTCCAGAACTCATTCCGATGGGCATTGACAGGGTGTTCGGACTTCTCGGCATTGCCTGCCTTCCGACCCTGGCCCTGGCGGTCGAAGAGACCCCGAAGGGATACGGAACCATCGACGTGTCGGCATTCCTGGCCGAACACCCGAGTCAGGCGCCGGAAAAGATGCCGTTCGCGTTCAATTTCACGGGGCACACGCAGAACGCCCTGACGCTCACCGTGAGCCGGCCCAAGAGCATCGAGCAGCGATCGGCCACCATCGATACCGCCGAGGCCATGTCGGTGTTGAATGAGGAAGGCTGGCTGCTGACGCGCCTCGTGTATGAAGTGAAGAACAACTCGGAGCAGTTTCTGAAAGTTCAGCTGCCTTCGATCGCCAGCCGGCCGGCCGAGCTGTGGAGCAGCGAAGTCGCGGGAATGGCCGTGAAGGCGGGTTACGATCAGGAACACGGGGTGTTCAACATTCCGATCATCCGGTCGCCGCTGGTTGAAAAGCAGGCGCAGCCGTTCCCGGTCGAGCTCGTCTATGCGATCAGGCTCAATGCGGAACTGGCACCGGTCACCCGGGTGAAGCTCGAGCTTCCGAGAGTTCATCTGGCGGTCAGCGAGCTGAGCTGGACATTGTATCTGCCTGAAGGCTATGAACTGATGCGCGGTGACGGCAATGTCGACCGGCTGATGGAAAAGCCGCATCAGCCGATGCTGGAGGGGGAAAAGACGTTTGCCGGCATCAACGCCGATGTTCTCACGACATCCCGCACGCCGGGAATGAGCGGTGCGAACGCTGACGAGCGGATATTCGGCATCATGGGTCTGCTTCCGGTCAAGTTCAGAATACCGACCACCAACTGGTCGACCGGCTTCATCATGCAGCAGATCGAGCCGACCCGCGATCCACCGTATATCACCGGCACCCTGATGACGCCACGGCGCGGTGCCGGCCGGCTGCTGGGCTGGACCATGATGGTTCTGGGCGGCATCGCCGGAGTCATGCTGCTGATGCTTCTGAGCGGGAAGAAGCCGATGATGGCTGTCATCGTGCTGGCGATCTTCGCCGCACTCGTCGCGGCGGCGGTCATGCTGAAGCTGTACCAGGCCGATCAGGCATTCAAGATCGGTTTCATGCTGACGTTCATCTCCGGTGCGCTGCACGCGCTCTATCAGTGGCGCCCCGCCGAGCCGAAAAAATGAATCCGGACGAACGTATGGCAGCCGAACTGCTGAACCCGGGCGGCGGCCCGACCGGAGCTGATCCGGCCGGGCGGCTGCCGATGGCGGGTATGGGAATTCCCATTCTGCTGTTTTTCCTGTCGCTCTGGATGTGGGACAGCATGCTCCTTTTCCCGTTCAAAATCCTGACGGTGTTCTTTCATGAGCTTTCGCACGGCCTTGCAGCAATCGCCACGGGCGGCTCGATAGAAGGCATTTCACTTTCCCCCGACCAGAGCGGATTCTGTATCACCCGTGGTGGAAGTTACTGGCTCATTCTCACGGCCGGATATCTGGGCAGTCTCATCTGGGGATCAACCCTGCTTCTGCTGGCGGCCCGGACACGGCACGACCGGCTCCTCACACAACTGCTGGGCGTCGGCATGCTCCTGATCACACTGATCTACATTCGCAGCCTGTTCGGCTTCGTTTTCTGTGCCGCATCCGGATTCGCCCTGCTGTATCTCGGGCAACGGGGCAGCGAGGCGTTCTGTGACCAGTTTCTCCGGTATATGGGCCTGACATCGAGTTATTATGTACTTATAGATATTAAATCAGACCTTATCGACAGGTCGATTCCCATATCGGATGCCTACAAACTTGCCGAGATGTGGCATCTCCCGCCCATGCTCGTCGGTATCGGCTGGCTGGTGATCGCGCTCTTCCTTACCTGGAAGACGCTTAAAGCGGTGATGCCGCCGCATCCGGAGCAAAGGATGTAAGAGGATGAAGAACGGGAATTCTGGCACAGCGGGCGCTTCAGCACTGGTCCGGAACATCTGTGGCGTGCTTGCGCTTTTGTTCTGGTGCGCGCTCTGCGAAGGCGCGGCAGTCAACGTCGATTATCGATGGCACGAAACGGACCTGGTGCTGAAGCAGGACGGCAGGGCGACGGTCACCTCGAAAATCCGGGTAGCGGTGAAATCCGGCAGCATGGGCGGCTTCGATTACCAGGGGTTCGCCGGCGATCCTCAGCCGCGCGCCGACCGGTGCGTCGTCGTTTACAAGGATACCAGCAGCCAGCCCTTGAAAGTCGTTCGCAGCAACGAAAATACTCTTGCAGTCGACATCGACGGCACGCGGCGCATTTCCCAGGGGGAGGAAGCGACGTTCATTCTCGTGTATGACGTCGACCTGGTTGCAGACGGGTTCATCGGGCGCACGACGAGACAGGAAGGGGCCGGCTCTGCCACGGAAATGATTTTTCTGGACTGGGCGGATACTGTCTGGAACGAGCGTATGGAGCATCGCACGATCCGGGTGACGCTCCCGAAAAAACTCGCAGAGGCTCTGCCCAATACAGAATCATGGCGTAAAGCGATTCTTACCGAGCCATTCATGAATGCGACCTACCGCATCGATTATCGCAGAAAGCGCGACGAGAGCGGCCGGACATTCTGGCTCGAACAGCTTCTGCACCGCGAAAACGTGCCCGCCATGGCGGAAATGCGCGTGAAAGAGTATTTTCCGCTCACGGCATTTCCCGAATTCACCATTGCGCCCCCGCAGCCTGTCTCCACACCCGTTCAGCAGGGAGAAGCGCCTTTGGAGCAGGATTCCGATTCATACGCGGCAGCGGAACCAGACGAGACGACAGTCACGAGGCCGGACCCGCCTCCCACCACGCAGGCGGCAGCTCTGGCCGGGCTTTTCGCTCTGCTTTTCGTCTTCGCGGGCCTCATGCTGGCACTGGTGCAGAAACGGTATCTCCGGTTACGCGGCGAAACGGATTTGTCGAACCTGAGCTGGTCCGGCGAAACATGGGAAGCACCCCGCGTACAGGTTTCGACATTCAGGAAGAACGGCAAGGTCGCGACACTCACGGTTCCCGAAGCGATGCTGCTGCTCGGGTATCCGGCAAACAAGCTTGTGGCGTGCATCGTGGCAAGTCTCGAAGCCGGCGGACAGCTGAAGATCCTGACCTGCAAACCCCTTTGCGTAAAGATTTCAGAAAGCGCCTCGAGCGAAGACCCGTATGAAAAGCTTTTTCTCGCCTCTGTCCGCAGGGATGGCACGGTCGAAGAGGAAGCGATCCGACAGCTTCTCACGAAGCTGTCGGACGAAGTCGGCTCAAAGATGTGGGACTGCGACCCTGACGCCACGGCAGCCCATTACCGATCGGCATTCGAGCAGGCTGCCCGGCAGTACAGCCCCAAGCCGGATCCGCAGGTGGAACGGGATCCCTATCCACGCTACGGCAGAACCTATCTGCGTTCATGGTATTTCCTCAATTATCCATCCTCCAGAACCAGCTGGGACGACACCCCGTTCGACCAGCGCTGGGATGACGTATCCAACTCTCTTCCGGTCATCAGTGACCTGCCCGCGATTCCGCGCGAACTGCCGGCCGAGATGCCACCCGGGATGGATTCTTTGGCAAATTCCGCATGCCATTCGGCGTGCCATGACGCGTGTCATTCGGCATGTCACGATGCCTGCCACTCGGCCTGCCATGATGCCTGCCATTCAGCCTGCCACTCGGCCTGTCATGATGCCTGTCACAGCGCCTGCGTTTCGGGCAACGCACGATGACGGGGCAGGAAGCCGAAGTCCGGCTCCCTCTCGACTGGGTTGACGAGTTCATCTCGCAGATCAGAGCCCACATCTCCGTGCGGGCGGTGGACCGGCTTCTGATCGTCCTTCCAAACCAGTCGTATCATCTCAACGCCAGCGGGCTGAGACTTCTCGAGGCCTTGCTGGGTGGAAAACGGCTTTCAGAGCTGGTCAACATAACCCGGCTCGATGCGGCAAAGCGCCGCGATCTGTTCGATTTTTTCACGAGTCTCGTGGGCCTGATGAAGGGATGTCTCGGTGACGGGCGCGGCTGGCGTTCCGTCGAACGGATTCCATATGAACGGCCCCACCATCTGCTGCCCGTCCTGTCTGAAATAGCGATCACAGGCCGGTGCAATCTGGCCTGCCGGTTCTGTTACGCAAGCGGTCCGCGCACGGCGCCGCCGCCGGATCTCGACACGGCATCGGTTCTGAAACTCCTGAATGTGATCAGGCGGGATGCGCAGATTCCATCCGTATCCTTCACGGGTGGCGAGCCGACCCTTCGCGCCGATCTGCCGCAGCTCGTTCAGGCAGCGCATGACGAGGGGCTGCGGGTAAATCTCATAACGAATGGAACCCGCATCGACACGATCCTTGCGGCCAAGCTGCGTGATGCCGGGCTGGCCTCGGCCCAGGTCAGCATCGAGGGGCCCGATGCCGGCACGCATGACTCGCTCACCGCCGTTTCAGGCTCATTTGAAGCGTCTCTTCGAGGGATACAGGCCCTGAAGGATGCCGGCATCCTCGTTCACACGAACACCACCCTTTCGGGCGAGAACGTCTCAAAAGCTGAACGCATGCCCGCATTCGTGAAAAGCATCGGCATGGAGAGGCTTTCGATGAACATGGTGATCCCTTCCGCCGCGATCAGGGAGCATGACCCGGGGCTTCTGCTCAAATACTCGGATATCGGCGCTCTCGTTCTGAAGGTCCGCGACGCCGCGCGCATCGCCGGCATCAAATTTCTCTGGTATTCGCCAACCCCGTACTGCCTTTTCAATCCGATCGCTCACCGTCTGGGCAGCAAAGGGTGCGCCGCCTGTGACGGACTGCTGAGCATCGATTCGCAGGGCAGGCTGCTTCCCTGTTCGAGCTTTTACGAGCCCCAGGGATCCCTGTTGGAAAGCAGTTTCGAGGACGTCTGGAACGCCGCATCGACCGCAGGAATCAGAAGAAAAGAACGGGCGCCGGCTGCCTGTCGGGACTGCGAGCAGTTTGGCATATGCGAGGGTGCATGTCCGCTCTACTGGAATGTGATGGGCTGCGGGGAGCTTTCGAGTCCCGGAACGCAGTCCGGAGAATATATCGGAGGGAATAGAAAATGACGAAATCCCTTCTCCTGATAGCCATCGGCCTTGGAATTCAACTTTTCTGGTCAGGGCTGGCCGGCGCTGCGTTCATCATCATCGGCTTCAGAAGCATTTTCAAATCGTGGACCGCCGATCCGAAGCTGCAGTTCAAACCCGAGTTCGGGAACGAAAAGCGATGGATCTCAACCGGCGACGCTGAAATCGCCAGGCTTCATGACAAGATCAAAGCGATCAGCAGCCGGACGGCATCGGGGTGCATATACAGAACAGTCGTTTTGTCCGGCTATTTTTTCGTCTTTCTGCTGGTCGGGGGAATGTTCGGAACGATCAGCGATTATGGGTTCGGCTATCAGCAGGGAATCGAAATGAGCGTCCTGTATTTCGGCGATGTCCTGCTGATATTCTTTCTCGTCTATTTGTATTCTCCCGCCACCTCGTTCTGGAAACCGAATCTGATCGAAACAAAGCTTCCGGTCTACGACAGGCTCGTTTCGGCGCTTCCCGCAGAGGATATGGGCGACTGGAAGGTCACCTTCCAGCTCGAGCTTTGTGAAACCCGGCGGGGAGACGTTCCCGTCGATATACGGCTGATGCTCAGACCGCCAGATGCGCCCGCAGAACTGATCGGCATCCAGGCTCAGATAGCAATCAATATGGGAGCGCCGTATCTGTATTTCGTCGTCATCGCGAGGCTTGGTCTTGCATTTCCGCAGCTCCCGGCCGAAGAAGGGCTGGTGTTCGAGCAGAAGGAGAGCAAGGACGTCAACATCCTCGTCGTGCGCCAGTATGCCGACTCGAGCGGTGGCTACAACACGGATCATGCCGGCAACCTCAGGCTTCTGTCCCATGCCCGCGACATCGTCACGGCCATGAAAGGCGTTTGACACAGGGGGCCGGGCACGTTAGGATTCGGGTCTGCATTTCATCCATGCAAGAGGAGCCACTATGATTCAACCCAGGAATGTATGCGCCTGGCTTGTTGCCAGCGCTTTTATCTGCGGAACGGCGCATGCCGCCGTCGATCTTTCGACATCGGAGCTGATCAAAGTCTCGGGAAAAGTGGAAGTGAAGAAAGGCCAGGAACCGGCATTCAAGTCCGTTCCGGCGAACCTCAAGCTTGCCGGCGCGCTCAAGCGGCTCGACGGCGGAGACAAAGTCAAAACCAGCACACAGAGCAGTGCCGAGCTTGCGCTGAAGAACACCTGCGTTCTGGCGGTCAAGGAAGGCAGCCTGTTTGAAGTGCCTCTCACTCTCGGCCAGGCGGCTCTCACCAAGCTGAAGGCGCAGCAGGGCTCATTCCTTTTCAAGGTCGTCTCCGGAAGCGACTTCAAGGTGCAGACGGCCGACGTCATCGCGGGCGTCAAGGGCACCCTGTTCGAAGTTGAAATACATGACAATATTGTTCCACTGCTGCTCACGCCCGGCCTCGAGCTCGGCGTGGCAGGCGCCGGCGGAACGGTCGTCAACGTTTTCGAAGGCGATGTCGAGCTGACGCACGCTCTCACCGGAAAAACGCGCAAATTGAAGGCAGGCGAGCGGCTTGCGGCGTTCGGCAGCCAGATCATGCAGCTCGACAAATCGCTGGCGGAAGGGTTCGGCCAGGTCTCCGCCTTCCAGCCGCTGCAGCGTCTGCAGGAGCGGTTCGGCTCGCTGGGCATGAGGCTCGGCGCAGTGCCGTCGACGGTCCTGGGCATCGCCGGAGTCAACACCGAAGGCGCGATGATGCCCGTCAGCCTCGGACGCGCCAAGGATCGCCTGAATTCCCTTACGGAGGGAATTTCCGCACCGATCATGGAAAAGCTTCGCCAGATCGATACGGTAAAAAGCGCCATCGGAGGCATCAAAGATACCGCCAATGAGGCAAAGAAAACCATCGATGACCTCAAAGGCCAAGAGTTCAAACCCACGATCGATGAAGGAAAATACCCCGTTCAGGTCGGGCCTCTCGTGGTGCCCGAAAACGGATTATATGAAGCCCATCTCGGACATGGCCAGTTCCTGGCGATTGGCCCTGAAGCAGGCTGTCAGGCGATGAAGCTTCAGCCGGAACGCGGCGGCCTCATGCTTCAGGAGGGCGTCGGCACGATCAAGCTCAAGAACCCGGTCACCGGAATCGACGGCACTCTCGCCGTGAAAACCGTGGGGAATCATCTTCTCCATCTTGTCCAGATGAAGAGCGGAACGCTGCTCGCACGAATCCCGGGCGAGACCGCAGCCATCTCAGTCACCCCGTCCCAGCCGCTTGCGATCGAGTTTGATCCGGCAGCGGGCACAGGCCGCAAGGTTGCCTGGCCCCAGGACCCGGCTTTCAATAAGAACGTCGTTGAGTACCGGCTGACGGCCGAGACCGACATCGAAGCCCAGCGTGCGCAGCATGATGCGAAGGTCAGCGAGGCACGGGGAAACGCGATTCAAAAAGTGCTTCAGAAAGCTCCGAAGATCAAGCTGCCCAAGTTCCGCTTCCCGTGATTCGACCTGCATGAACACCGCGGCGCATGCGGAAAGCGGCAGAACCAGCCGGCCGTGGGTGCTGTATGCGACGGTGCTGTTCGCATTCGTCGCCATGGCGCCCGTGCCGCGGCACCTGCTGACCGTTTTCGAAAACCGGGTGACCGACCTGCTGTTTGTGTTCGTGAGACCGCCGGCAGCAACACACCCGGTCGCAATCGTCGCCAAGGATCAGCTTTTCGTGAACCAGTTCGGCCGCGAGCCGAACCGCGCCGACATGGCGCGGGCACTGGGTGAAATAGCCCGGGTTGGCGGCAGAGCTGCCGCGCTCGATTACATCTATGATCTGCCGCGGAACCCTGAAGAGGACTCGCTTCTGGCAGGCGCCATCGCAAGTTTTCCGGCGGTCGTGACAGCCCGGCATTTTGTCGGCAGACAGGGATTCAGCGGCGCGGAAGCCGTGCAGGTCAGCGATGCCACCGCCGAGCGGCCTCCGGAGCCATTACCTCTTTGCGAGGCAATCACCGGCGGTGCGACCGATCAGGGCCTGATCAACCAGGTGCCCGATGCCGACGGGGCGATTCGGGTCATGCCTCTCGCCTTTCTGCCGTCCGAGTCCACCTCATTCATTCCGACCCTCGGTTTCGCGGCCTGGATCCACTCCGAACTGCAGATGGCATCCATGCCCATCGACATCGGAAGCCGGATGCCGGATCCATCAACCGCGTCAGATGCCGCGCGCGTTCAGCTGCGAGGCCTCTGGAATGTTGCTCCCTATCCATACCCGGGGTTCGGCCACCGGGGACTGGATGAGATCGTCCGGCGCCGTGAGGCGCGCATGCTGTGCCGTTATATATCTGGAAACATCTCATCCGGCACGCATTCTTCTCCATCTGCCGGCAACAGAGCCGCATGGGCCGATATCGCCGACTCGCTCGATCTCAGCGGGTTGCCGGCACGGACCTGGCTTCGGTTTCCGGGCGGAAGGCCGCCGCTCACCGGCTCCGAACTCGTTCCGTGTCTGCGAATCCCGTTTTCCAAATCCGCAGGCGGGCTCAAGGGCGACGGGGTTCCGACGCTTTCGATGGGGGTTCTGCTTGCAGAAGCCTCTTTGGAAATGCTCGGCAGCATCGAGATCGAAGACGGCATACCCGGGTTCGAAATTCTCCGGGCAGCCGTCGGCTCCGCTTCGATTGCCGGTTCAGCCAGGGATGCCGCCGGCTCTCCTCTGAGCGGCGTCGATGTTCTGGCCCGCCAGGCGGACGGCGCGGCATGGGCTTCGGCAACGAGTGACGCAGGCGGCCGCTTCGTTCTCCGTCAGCTTCCGTCCGGCAGGTATCACGTCAGCCTCTCGCACCGCAAAGACGGGGTCTCGACGATTCTGTCGCCGGCTGAAAAAATCCTGGTGGGAACAGAACCGATCGAACTTCCCCCGGCGCGCTTTCCGCCGGCAGACAGCCAGCTCGTGGGAACGCTCGCGCCGGCCTCCTCTCCCCTCACGCTCGTCGTCGTCGGGGAACCGGTCTGGGTCGGCATCACCGACGAAGCAGGCAGGCTGCCCCTCGTTTCCATACCACCAGATATGAGCCCCGTGCCGGTTGAAGGCGAACAGACGCTGGCCTGGGGAAGCGGCAGCGAAGCCGTCGTGCTTTTGGATGGTGCGCCGGTTACCGGCCGCAGGATTGCCGTTCTCGACGCGAACCCGTTCTGGAACGCCCGATTCACGGCCCGGCTCGAGATTCCGGCCGGGGCCGCCTCGTATTCGATGCCGAACCTGCCATCGGCGCTGGGCGCCCGAATCATGCTGGCGCGGCCTTCAGACCATGATGAAGAGCCAAAAAGCATCGATATCGACCTGCTGCTCGACACGGCGGCAGTGACGGCAAGCATGCCGGCCACGACGGATACGCTTCACCGTGATGTGACGTTTTCGCTTTCCGACACAGCACGTCGCATCCAGGGGGAGTTCTGGCTCCTCGGCGACGACGGCGTCTGGCATCATCCCGTTCCCGGGCAAACCACTCTCACGCTTCCGGCCGGGAAGTATCTGCTTCTTTCGCGCGGGCCGGATGGGAGCACAGGTCGTGCGGACAGGCTTGCGACAACGCTTTCAGGCCGAACGGTTTTTCTCGGCACGACGCTCCGTGAGGATCAGGATTTCGTTACAACCCCCATCAACTTTCTCGACACCGAGTTCAGGCAGCTGCCGGGCGTCAACCTGCACGCGAATCTCTGCTCGGCGCTTGCCCGGGGTGAGTTTCTCAGACCGACCCCGTTCCATCATGACGCACACCCGCACGCCTGGCAGCTTCTGACCCTGCTTCTGCTGGCGCCGTTCCTCGTCGTCGCCGACATGCTGTTCGCCCGTGGCCGCGCAGGCTCCGCCGTAGGGGTGATTTCCGCCGTCATGTTCTGCTGGATCGCAGCCTCGGTCAGGCTCTTTCAGGCCGACATTCTTTTTCCGAGCGCGTTTCCGGTGTCTCTCTCGTTCATCTTCGGCATCGTCCGGGGCGCGCAGGCATATCTGGCCGCGAGAACCCGCGAGCGGGAGACCCGGGCGACGTTCGGCAGGTTTATCGCGGCACCGATGGTTGAAGAAATGCTTCGCCATCCCGATGCCGTCAAGCCGGGGGGGGTGAAGAAGGAACTGACGGTAATGTTCACCGATCTCGCCGGCTTCACATCGATCTCGGAGTTGATGACCCCGGAAGAGCTGACCCAGCTGATGAACGAGTATCTCGGCGAGATGACCCGGGTGCTCTTCGAATATGGCGGCACGCTCGACAAGTATATCGGCGACGCCCTCATG
>CAZQYQ010000032.1:0-25007 GCA_964597625.1 uncultured bacterium | reverse complement strand
CATGGTGATCGTGTCACCGACGCCGGCAATCCCGTCACCGTTCACGTCGGACGTGAGAGTGATGGTCGGGTTCACTGGAACGGCGAAAGCCGTGCCGGCGATGACCAGCAGGACCGCCAGAACCGGCACCCATCTGAAGTTTGCGTTGCCTCGTCGATTATTTCTCATTTTCCAGCCCCTCCACGGTTAAAAAACCGCGAAAATAGGATTATCCGGGTCAAAACATCGGCATTTTCGAGGGAAACTGAGAGGGGCTGGAATGAAAAATGCTACCGACGAAGGAAAAACAATCAACGAAACACAGAGTCACAGAGGCTCAGAGGAAAGAAATAAAATATCTTGCCACTGTGTCTCGGTGTCTCTGTGTTTCGTTGTCTGTTCTGTTTCGCCCGTTTACTGATTGATGCCGGGGAGGTCGAGCGAGACAAGCAGGGTGTGAATCTGGCCTACCGGCGAGGCGGCGGGGGTTGATGACGTCCAGACGGCATTGATCTGAGCCGCGGAAGAGGCGGTATTGCCCGTCATGGCAAGCGCGTAGGCATACATGGCGTGGATCTCGCCGTTCGTGATGCCGAGAGAGGTGTGGGGAAGCGTGATGACGGCTGTCGGCGTATTGGCCCCGGCCGCAGAGAAATACTGCAGAGACTGCGTATATCCGGCGCTCGTCGATACCTGCACATACCCAAACGCGAGCCCGATCAGCGCTTCGGGGAGATTCCCGGCCTGCTGGAATTCGCTGATGCCCGAGCTCATGCCGTAGGCCTTGGCGCGGGCCCATCCGAGGCCGTTGTATGCTTCGGCCACCTGGGCAGCGGTTGAAGATGCATTGTTGATGACCGTCTGGAACTTGTCGGCCGCGCTGGTGTAGTTCGTATACCCCATATCGATCCAGCCGTCAGTGAGGCTCTCAGCAGGAGGTTTCACAACCGGGGTCGTGTCGGTCGCGGTGCCTGTTCCCGTTCCCGTTCCCGTACCAGTTCCCGTCCCGATGCCCGGCCCGAGAGGATTCTCACCCGGAAGCACCTGCCTGCCGCCCCCGCCTCCTCCGCCGCAGCCCGCTGATATGAAAATACCGATGGTAAGGACTGCCAGAACGATATACTGAACCGGTAGTCTGGCGTGTGCAACAGTCGCCGTTCGTGCCGGGCCGGTCAGCGCGGGGCGAACGTTTTTTGAATCGTCATTCTGACTCATGGTTGATCTCCTGGGATTGCGCGCATTCAGCGGAGAACCGCGATTTTGTGAATCTTCTTCACCTTGCGGTTCGGGTTTTCCGGGTCGCGGATCACGACCTTGGCCAGATAAACACCGTTCGCTACGGTCACATCGTCTGAGTTCCTGAGATCCCAGACCATGTCATACAGGTATCTCGCAGATGCCCCGGCCGCTTCGCGGACCGCGCTGACACCCGAAAGCGTTCTGACATGATGCCCTGCCGTGTCATAAATATGAATGTCGATCAAATCGGTATCCACATCCCGTCTGTTTGCGCTGATGCGGATCGTCGACCGGATTCTGGCCGGGTTCGGGTAAATCGAGATTTCACCGACCTCGAGAGGAACCTTGACCTCGAACCTGATCGTCGGAACAATCGTTTTGTTCCCGGCAAGATCTTCAGCCTCGAACGAGAGTTCGTGCTCGCCGCCGGTCAGAGCTTCGAGCGGCTCGAAGAAGATGCCGTCGCCTTCCAGGAGGGTTACGGGCTGAGCTGACTCCCCGTCGATGCGGGCGATCAGCGAGTCCTGCTTCAGGCCCGAGCCGTATTCCTCGATGCGGCCTTCAAAGTGCGGCCTGGCTGTCGTCAGAGGCTTGTCGAGCGAAATCTTCGTGGTGATCGAGAGGCGCGGAGCACGTTTGTCATATAACAGGGCGAACATGCCCGGCTTGTTGTTGCTTGAGCCGATCACGCCGCTCGATTCCTGCGTCCCGACCGGCTGCCAGGTCTGATCGTCGGCCTGACGATACAGGGCGATGCCGGTCTTTGCGATGCCGGCGGGCAACGTTGCCTTCACGTCGAACCCGGTATCCAGGGCTGCCTGCGACATGCTGATCTCGTAGGCGAACCCGATCGGAACCAGTTCGCCGGCCTGGCTTGCCAGGCTGGCCGCCGAAGCTGCGACCGAGCGCCGTACGGCACCGATCAGGCTGGGCCTGATTCCGGCCAAAGCTTTTGTATTTGCATTGCTATATTCAAGCTCGTGGGGAATGATCTTCACCAGGGTCGGAGTCTTCAGGCTCCTGCTGGTAAAAGCGGCTGTGATCATCCCGTCCGCCGACGGTACGCTGGCTTCAACGTTCGCATTGACGGTCGCGATGGCGAATGTGAGGTTCTTCGTGCTCGAGTTGCCGGCGACATCCTGTGCGGTCACCGAGATCTGCACCGAGCCGGTGTTGGAATCGAGATGATATCCGGCTGTCCAGGTGCGGGTCTGGGCAGGGTTGAGCGTCAGCGAAACCGCTGTGCCGGTGGTCGGGGTGACGGTGAGAGACGGAGACCTGTTGTCGACGAGGTCCTCGTTGACTTTCACCGCGATGATGATGTCGCGCTCGTTGCCTGGGTTCGAGAAAGCGGCCAGGCTGACGACCGGCGCCGTAACGTCGGCCCCGCGGAACGTGATGGCGGCGCTTGCCGGCGTGCTCGGATTGAAATACCTGTCTTCGACGCCTATCACTCTGAGCAGGTAATCGCGGTCTTCCGTGAGCGTTTCGGCGGCGGAAGCCGTGACGGAGATGCCGTCCGGCAGCAGCGTGATATTCGAGACCGCCACGGAGCCAGAGGCATTGAACAGTCTGTAGCGGGCAGACTGGGTAACGGTCGGAAGCGTGACCTGCTCGGTGAAGATGACTTTGAAATAGTTCGGTCCTGGCAGGCCCGAGAGCTTGATCTGGGAGATCTCAGGCCCGTTCGCGTCGACGGCGGTCACCGTGGCGACATTTCCCGGGGCCGCGATCGGGACGAGTTCGTCGCTGGTGATCGAACCGACATTGACCGTGACGGGCACATCCGCTCCGTGAGGCATACCCGGATCGAACACCAGACGAACCCTCGTCAGATCCTGCATCGAGAAGCTTGCCAGGATCTGGCCGGGAATCGAGAAGTCGCCGATCTGGACGGATGCCTGATTGAGGGGCAGGCTGAATTTCAGATCGACGGATCTGCTCGAAATCTCGGTCGCGCTGACCGCGCGGAACCCGGCCGTCGAGACGAACACCCTCGTTGTTTGCGCCGTGCGGTTTCCGGTGTAATCTGTAGCGATAAGAATATATTCATCGTCATTCACAAGGGCGCCGGAGCTGTTGGTGCCGTTCCATTTCGCTTCGAAAATACTGCCCGAGGCGATCAGCGGCAGTCTTGTGATCAGTTTGCCCCAGCGATCCGTCACGTCCACCCCGTAAATGCCTGTTTCGGTCAGAGTTTCGGATGGGGCCGAAACTTCGATGGTCAGACTGGCGGCAGCCGGCGCGAACCGGGTGACCGGGTTGCCGTTGAGTTTCAGCGTATACGTCGAAACGACCGGCGCCACCGAGTCGAGAATGACGCGGCAAGACCAGGTCGCGAGGCCTGCCGTTGGCGTCCCGACGTTTCCAGCCGCATCCACGAGGTCAACGAGGTAAACGCCGTCTGTCGCCTTCAAAGCCGTATTCCGGCTGTGATACAGATTCCAGGAGCCGCTCCACATCGTGACGCCGGAAGTGGCAATCATGGAATAGGTATCTGTTGCCATGTCAGAGCGCACGCGCAGCCTTGGCGCCTGGGGTTCCGCGGCCTGGAACTTGAACGTCAGCGGGGAACCCGTGAAAACGGTTCCGGTCGCGGTTCGGCCGCCGATGACCGTTGGGGTGCTGAGCACAACAGGGGCCGTTGCATCCATGGTCCAGACGCCTGTCTCCAGAGATGGATTTCCGAACTGATCGACGAGGCGCAGGGTGTAGGGGGTTCCGTTCGCGGGAACCGGACCGGTTGCGATATCCCATCTGAATGTGCCGATGGCGCCAATCCAGTCGAGCGTGACGGAGGCGACGGTGACATTGCTCTGGACGAACTGCAGGAAGGTCCCGCTTCCGGACGCCGTGGAAAGAGTCACGGTCAAAGTGGCGGCATTCGGTGCCACGAGATGGCTGAACGGCTGATTGGTGAGAATCTCGGTTCCGCTGGCCGTCGTGAACTGCTGCGAACTGGTGACGAAGGAGGTGACGGTCGGGCCGCGCGTCTGAATTTCAACCGGGAATGCGCCGTTCGAGGTGACGGCCGCATTTCCCGCATAGTCGCGACCGCCGCTGATGTTGAACCCGTAGATGCCCTGGGGGAACGTGGCGACGATGGGTGAGGCATTGACGAACCGGCAGGTGGCCGAGCTCGTCCAGCAGTCCGGGGCCGTGGGCGAAGCGACGAGAGAGGTCGAAAAGGCTCCGTTCGTGAGCGTGACGACCGGAACAGCAACCGTCGCGGAGCTCATCGGTTCCGAGAAGGTGACGGTGAACACTGCCGCGCCGGCCGCGGTCGTATGAATCGGCGAACCGCTGGTAACGCTTATGACGACAGGCTGCGAAGCATCGACCTGCATGAACTTGATGCACTCGGGGCCGCTTGCGAAGTTCCCGGCCAAATCGGCTGCTGTGAGAGTGTAGAGCCCTTCCGGCAGACTGCTTCCCGTGGCGATGGTATGCGTCGTCGCCGGTGTGCTCTGCGCAAGAGACACGATCCAGGTTGCCGGTGTCACGGCGGTCGGATTCGTGATGATCAGCCGCTGCGGATCGGTCGCGTTCGTGGTCAGCGTGATCGTCGTATTGCCCGATATCGGCGAGTAATACTTGATGCCGCCGCTGGCGATGCCGGTGTCGCTGAACACGAAGCCGGTGATGGAGGCCGGGCGGCTGTCGTAGACAAGCGATGCCGTCACATTTGAAGGCGTGAGCAGCGAGGTTGCGTTCACGTTTCCCAGATTGTCGATCAGTTTGAAGGTGTACGGGATCGGGCCGCTCGTTCTGTCCGCCGGGTCGGGATGACCGGGCCAGGGGGTTGCCGGGTCGTCAAGGTCGAAGGTGATCTGGGCCGGGTCGGTTGCCGCCACGGAGAACGTTGCCACGTTCACGCCTGCGGGATCGAACATGAGAAGCTGTTGAGGCGTGTTGAACGGTCCGACGGCGTAATCGATCGTCAGCGTGGCGACACCGCTGACCGGGTCGCTGAACGGCTGGTTCGTGAGGAGGGTCGTGCCGGTAAGCAGCGGCTGCTGTGACGAAACGCTCAGGGTGGCCGCCGGAGCCTTGGAATAGATGCTGATCTGTTTCGATGAGGTCGCGGGATTGCCGGCAAAGTCGCGGGCGTTGCTGACGACGTAATCGTAGTTCCCCTGCGGGACCACGGTGGAGGCAACAGGGGACGTATTGGTAAACTGGCAGGTGGTGGAGCTGAGCCAGCAGCCGGCCGGGGAAGGGGTGGGCTCGAGAGAAATGCTTGTCGCACCTGCCGTGGCCAGGGAGACGGTTGGGATATAGGCCGGATTCATCGGTTCAGAAAAGATCAGGGTGAATGTTGCTGCTCTGGCAGCCAGGGATCCGAGAGAGATCGGCGTTGCGCTCGCCAGCGTGGGGGCCGTCGAATCCGCGATGACGCGCACGGCCGAAGCCGCGCCGTCGGCGAAGTTGCCGGCCAGATCGGCGAATGTGAAGGTATACGTTCCATTCGTCAGCGTTGCGCCGCCCGTCACCGTATGCGATTGCAAGATCGGGCTGTTCGGCGTCATCAGAACCGTCGTCGTTGCGCCCGTCCCTTCATTGAACATCACGAGCCGCTGTTGGTCGGTTGCATTGGTTGTCGAAGCGATGAGCGTGAAACTGCCGAGAATCGGCGAAAAATACTGGTATCCATCGGTGGCGATTCCCATGATGCCGGTGAATGAATACGTTGCTATCGTCGCGGCCAGCGAATCGTAATACAGGCGGGTGGGCCTGATATCCGAGATGTTGCCAAGGCCGTCGATGAGCCGGAAATGATATGTCGCCGAAGCGATGCCGGCTCCCGGAGCCGGGACCCAGGCAGAAACATCGATACTGATCGAGGCGTTCGACATGCCCATGGGAACCGCGTAACTGGCGACCTGAGCATCGCTGGAATCGTAAACCAGAAGCGAATGCTGAGGATTCGGCGGGTTGATATTGTAATAGGCCAGGCTGACCGTTGCCATGCCCGGATTCACTGCAGCGCTGAACGGCAGGCCGGATAGAAGCGTGTTTCCGAAAAGACTGTTCTGCGCCGTCCACACGCCGATATCCGGAGCGGGGCCCTGTCCCTGGATATCGAGCAGGAAGCTGCCTGGAGTGAAGGATGCGGTGTTGCCGGCGAGATCCCGGCCGTTCGAAAGAGCATACCGGTAATTTCCGGGTCTGTAGGCGGAATCGATGTTGGCGACATTGCGGAAGCCTGCCGTGTCACTCGCGGTCCAGCCGGTGAATTCCAGGAAGATGGTCGAGCTGGTGTATGTGCCGCTCAATGCCGTCGCCGTCGCGAGAGACAACGAGGGGATAAAGGACGGATTCCCGTTCATCGGTTCATTGAATGTCACCGTGAAAATGCCGGTGCCGGCCGGAGTGACGCCAATCTGGGAACCACTCGGCGTGAGAGAAGTGACCGTGGGTTTTGTCCGATCGATGCGCAGAGTCAGTTCGGCCGGGAGAGCGGCGATATTGCCGGCTCTGTCCGTGACATTGAGCGTGAAGTCGCCTTCCTCGAAACCGGATGAGCCGGTGATGTTTCCGGAATAGGTTCCGGGCTGAGTCTGCGTGAGGGGGAAGGTCGCGGTCGCCCCTGCCGCAATCCCGGTGACGCCGGTCCAGGCCGTTGCCGACCTTGCCGTCAGCCACAGTTCATCGGTTGTCGAGATCGTATTGACGGTGGCGGCGAGTGCGGCAGAGGTGGTCGCATACCACATGAATCCGCTTTGCGAGCCGATTCCCGAAAAGTTCAGATACGACAGGTCGGGAGCGATGCTGTCGTAAACGAATGTTGCGACATCGGTGATGTTGCCCTGGGAGTCATACACCTGTGCGAGATAGGAAGCCGGGCCGAACAGCCCCGGATTCCCGAATTCTGCATCCGTGACCGTGGCAGTCGCCTGCAGGCCGATGGATGCGATCAGAACGCTTGTCGAAGCGCCTGTGTCGTTTCTCGTCAGGCGCAGCCTGTGCGGTGTATTCACGAGAGCGGCGCTGTAAGACAGCTGAACGGTGGCGTTTCCGCCCGTGGCGGCCGTCGGGCTGAAATGCACCTTTGCCGGGATATCGACCGTGGGAGTCGCGGTCAAAAACTGTTTGGTCAGTCTCAGCTGGACCGCTGTGACCGGCGGAACATTGGTCCGTATGGCAACGGAGCGTGTGTGGCCACCGAAGCTGTTTCCGGCAAGATCCCGTCCTGACGCGGCCAGCGAATACTGCCAGTCGCCCTGAGGAACCAGGGTGGCTGGAATCGCAGACGTGTTGGTGTAGGTGATGCTTGTGCCGCCGGCACCCCATACGCCGGCGCTGAAAGCCAGCGACTGGGCAACCGGTGTGGTTGTGGCGATCGTCAGAACGGGAGCGGCGAGACTGGTGTCCATGGCTTCGCTGAGTGTGACGGTGACAAGCAGAGCCCCAGCATCAGCCCGTGCGATGGTGGCGGGTGTGATGGAAAGGACCGTCGGTGTCGCGGTATCGATCGCGAGCGGTGCCGTGCCGCTCGAGAAACCGCGTGCGTCGGTCGTGCTGCGGAGATTCAGGTCATAGACGGTGGATGTGGCGGCCGGAACGGCCTGAGAGTGTATTATATTTCCAAATATATCTGAAACGTTCCAGATCTCCAGCTGACCATTGATGTTCTGATACCCGTCAGGAAGGCTGGTCTGGTTGGAATATCGCGCGGTATATCTGGTTTTGCCGGCGATGGTCCGCGTCGTCCAGTTCACAAAGGTTCCTGTGGCGAGTGTTTCGCCGGAGGCGCTCGCGATCCGTGCCGTTGGAGCCGCTGAGGAGAGCGGAACAGGAGTGTTCCCGATGACGTTCGGTTCGAAATCGAACTCGAAGAACAGGGTTCCCGCCGTCGCATTCTTCGTTCGGGGCGGGTCGGAAATCGCCGCGGCAGCCAATCGGGCAATGCCGGGAGACGTCGGAGGAATCAGTACCATGCTGCCGGGGTTTCCCGAAGGCAGATACAGCTGGCTCGGCTGGTCCCACCAGTTGCCGAACGCGCCCGCATCGACCCGCATGCCCCAGACCGGTGCCGGGTTGCTGCGGAACATGGCGATGACGTTTGCGGTGTCGGCATCGGTCAGCTTCAGATGGATGGTGGTGCTCGAAACGTGAATGTTGGTGTCCGTGGCGAGAGGCTGAAGAACGAGCCGCGCAAAGGTCGCCGGATCTGCTCCGGTGTCATAGAGAACGAATTTCGAATGGAAGCGGGTGGTGCGCTTCGCATAGGTCGGTGTCGCGATGCCCATCGTCGGGTTGGTGCCATCGATGTCGTAAAATCCGTTCGTATACAGAAGCGCCCGTTCGGAAAGGGTGACATCAAGGGTGCCGCTTGCAAGGTCGAGCATGAGGTTGTTCGGAGGATCCTGAACGATGAATGCCGTTGCGGCCGGTCGTGAAACGGCGGATGAAGCGAAGGGGGCCGTCGTCGGATAGACGGTTGCCGGTTTGTCCAGGGAATCCCGGACGAAGACGCTGGTTGCCGTGCGATTGGCGAAGCGCAGAACCGCCGTTCCCGAGCCGAGCTTGCGCGCGACCCAGTCGCGCCCGTTTTCGCAAAGCTCGATATGCAGCCTGTCCGCAGACGGCCAGGTCGAGGAAACCAGATCGGCCGGCTGGAATACATAGCCCACAGGATAATCGATGTTCGAAAACTCGTATCCGATCGGCGAGACAAGCAACACGGCTCTGGATGCGACAAGCGTGTCCGTTGCCATGGCGCGGTCGAAATACAGGTCGAGACTGATGGAGCCGATCCCGGATGCGGGGTTCCAGTTCGTCGTATCGACAATGAAATTCGTCAGTCGGGCCGGTTCGCGCCAGGTGGAATTGGTAATCGTGACCGGGAATCGGGTATACCCGGGAAGCCAGTTTCCTCCCCAGTCCGTGAGAGGCGCGGTCGCGACAGATCTGATCTCGAGATACAGAGGCGTCGAGGCCCATCCGGAAATGATTTTTCTTTCCGCAAGTGAGAGGGACGCGTCAAAGAAGGTTGAGCCGGGATTCGTATCGAGTCCACCGGCCGGCAGGGAGAGAGAAGCCAGAGTGCCATTCGTATGGCTTCCGATCAGTCGCCATTCTGAAATGCCTGATGCGACGCTGTCCATATCATAAGGCTCGGAAACCTCGATGTTGAAGAGCGTTCCATCGAATCGGGCTCCGACCAGACCCGGACGCCTGGTATCCACAAAAAACTGTGTTCCGGTGCTGACCGGATTCCCGGCCTGATCTCGAAGCGTGATCGTGAATGTTGCCGTGCGCCAGTCGCTTAGCGGATACTTCGACAGATCGACACTTGCCGTTCCACCCCAGCTTCCCGTGAAGGCAAGCGGAAGCGCGGCCGGCGCCCCTGGAACCTGCGAAAGATCGAGAATACCGCTGGTGACGATCTCATCATTGGCGAGGGTGGCGCTTGCGGTCAGCTTGTCGACGACCGTTCCGGATCCGACGTTCAACGTGAAAATGGAACCGATTGAAGCAAACGGAACGTTGGGGTTCAGATCGAAGCTGAAGGTGCTGATCGCCGGCAGCTTGTTCTTCACCGTAAAGTCCGATTGAACCGGCGTGGTCCAGGAGCTGTTGCCGACGTTGTCCGTCGCGGTTGCCTGGAAGGTGAGGGGGGCGAATCCGAGATTCCAGATCCCGCTGCCGGCCGGGACCGTGAAACTGACTTCATGTCGGTTACGTGCCGCAATATACGTCATGGTGCCGGTTGCAAGGGATATCGAACCCGAGGAAATCGAAGCCGATGCAACCGCGTCGAGAGAGCTCGAGATGCTTGCATAGACGGTTACGATATCGCCGGTATTTGCAACGGTGCTGACCGGGTTGTCGCCATTATTTTGAGAAATATATATTCCGCAGCTTGCAAAGCCGGGAGCCTGGCAGTCGACTTCACTGATCGGGGCAGAAGTGACGGTGACGAGATTGCCATTCACATCCGAAACGCGGGCGGTGAATGTATAGTTGAGATACTCGGCGGCTTTGACCAGAGTGGCCGGGAGCGCGATCGAAAAATTGCCGCCCGCAAAGATCATCGGCTCGGCGCTGCCACTGCCGATTGCCGTCAGATCTACGGTTGCGGTGCCCGCCTGCGCGGCCAGATCGGAAATCGCGATCGTGAAGGATGCGGCGTCTCCCAGCTTGATTCTTCCATCACTGAGGGTATCGGCCCAGGTGACCTGGAGTGTCCCCGCCTGGGGCGGTTTGTTGTCGATCGTGATACTGTTCGTGGAACTTGAAACCGAGTTGCCGTGTACGTCCGAGATGGTTATGACCCAGGATGCGGTTGTTGATTCCCAGGTGCCGGCCGGAACGGTCACCGGATAGGAGTAGTCGCCGCCGCTCACCAGAGTCATCTGCTGATTGGCGGTTCCTCCCAGGGAGGTCAGATTGATGGTGGGTGCATTACTGTCGTTGAGTCCGACCGTCGCTTTGAAAAGAATCTGCTGGCCGATCGTGGCAACACCGCCGCTGACCACCTGAACGCTGAGACTGCTGAGGACGGGAGGAATGCAATCGACGACGTAGAGGGCGGCCGTTGTGGTGGAGATCATGTTGCCGGCCTTGTCGGTCATGATGGCGCTGAAGGAGTAGGAATCGCTTGATAAGCCGCTTGTCAGAGAAGCATCGGCGGAATCGAGAAACGAACCGTATGATGCGGGTGGTCCGGCTCGCCATACCATGGAGTCGGCGGTATTGCTTCCGACATACGAAAGATCGATCGTGCAGGAACCGGGAACATCCCTGCCCGTGTTTGATACGGGCCAGCCGAATGCAAGGCTTCGGTTCAGATTAATGACGTTCAGCCCCAGCGTATCGATGGCGGGGTCTCTTCGCGTAACCGCCAGGTTCAGCCGGCCGCTTGGCTGAGGAGGAAGCTGGTCGAACATCGGCAGGCTGAAAGGCGTCGTCGCGGGGGTTGAGAACCCCGCATTGAATGCCGTGTTCCCGGCATCATCGGTGATGATGATGGGAAGGGTTGCGTTGAGATCGCGGGGCCCTTCCGGTACGGTGAAAATGAGCTGATACTGGCCCGCGGCGAGCCTGTTCAGGGTCGGTGTCCCGGAGCCGATGCTTGTCAGGTCGACCTTCACGGTATGAGGAACAGGGGTGACATTCGTGAAGACATCAAGAGTCAGCTGATCGCCGATCCGGACATACAGATCAGGGGCTACCAGTGGACGATTCACACTCCAGGCGGATGACAGATACTCCGGCGGAATATTGTCCACATCAAGAAGAGCCGATTCCATCGAGGCGACGTTCCTCACGTCATCGGTCACGAGAAGCTTGACGGCATAAGCCGTCGAATCAAGCTGGTCCGGGCTTGTCGCAACGGTGAAAAACGTTCGCCAGGTGTTGCCCGAAATGTTCGAAAAAACCCGCCGGGCAGCCGTGCCGTCAAGCTCCCGCAGATCCGCGGAAACACTCCCCAGAGGGCCTTCAACGCCGGTAACCGTTGCATCGATGGTCACCACATCGCCGATATGGATGATGCCGGCTCCACCGCTGCTCGAAACGGAAAGGGCGGAAATGACCGGCGGGTTGTTGTCGATCCTGATGCTCGGCGTTGTGGACTTGTAAACCGTATTGCCGCCTGAATCTTTCGCGGTAATCTGAAAGGCGTAGAGCGATACATTCTCGATCGCGCCGGCGGGAATAGTATAAGTTGCCATATACAACATGGACGTATTGGGGACGAAAGGCGAGGTAAGGCTGGCTACGGTGTTCGCATCCCCGCCGATCGCGGAAAGATTCACCGTCACACTGGGTTCGAGGGTCGAGGAGATATACGAGCTGAAGGAAAGGTGCATGCCGACGCTTGCCAGATCCGTGTCGGGGGAAGGAGTCATGTCCTGGTTCAGCACCTGGACCTCCGCCGTCGACTGAACCGGCGGATCGAGGCTGATGGCGCTCAGATACACCGTGCGGGAAGACGTGTTGCCGGCATTGTCCATGACATTGACGGTGAATGGATAATTCGTTCCCTCGACGCCGTTCATCTGAGGAAGAGTGAATTCGCCTTCGAAAGTGGTTCCGCTCGGGGGGGATGTCTGTGTCAGGGAAAGGCCCGTGCTGAAGGTCGAGAGATCTACCGTGACCAGGTCGCCGTCATACTCCTGCAGGTTGACGGTGAACTTGATGACATGACCCGGGAGAGCCGGCAGAGATGCACCTGCCTTGTTGACGACGCTGCTTGTTGACAAGATGTTCGGTGCTTTCGTGTCGATCGACATGGAAAAATCGTTGTAACCGGTCGAGTTGCCTGCCTTGTCGTAAATGGTGATGGGAAAAGAATAGATACTGTCCAGATTTGCGGGCAGGACGACTGCCGCCGAACACGGATATCCGTTCATGGGATAGACGGATGAAAGACCAATACTCGATAAATTCAATTCCGCGCGCGGATCATTCGCCACGATGTTGTCCGGTGAATTGAGGGTCTGGGTGAATGTGACCGTGTCACTTTTCTTGCCCGCCAGGGGAAAAACCGAGAGTTTTGCTGCGCGCAAAGGTGCTTTGGTATCAAAACTTCCCGACACGGATTGGCCGGGCATCGCCCCATCAATGTTGTTGATGCTGAACGAGGGGCTGTAAGTGCCTGAGTTTACATTCCCCGCGGTAACCGTCCAAGGACAGATGCCGTAATATCTTCCGGTTGATACATCGAGCGGGGTGATGGATAGCCCCGAAATAGGGCCGCCGACGGGAAAAAAGTTGATGGTGGCCCCTGTATAGGTTGGCGAAGCCAGAAATTCGATTCTTGCTTCGACAACATCGTTGACCGCGGCAACACCATCCCCGTTGACATCAGAAGTAATAACAAGAGTCGATGAAATATGGAATGGGGCTGCGGCCAAAGCTGGCATTGGAATGAAGGAGGCTGACCAGAGCAATACGAGGACGAGCCATTGGCGAAAATCCCATTGTCCTGAATGGCAATGAGTATTGCTTGTTTGTTTGCTCCTGAACATCTCTTTTGTCCCCTAATGGCATCTTTGGACAGAATACGGTCTGTTCTCATCTATCGGCTTAACGGGGCTGAGGGGTTAATGCAAAAATATCTTGGCATATGCGCTCATTCTGTTCGGGCGGGGTGTGTTACAATCTTCGCCGATGAAACCGAAAGAAAGCTTGTTCGGACATGTGGTCGGTGTCGATCCGCGCCTGACGGAGGATCCCGACGGCGTCGGCGCGCTTTCCCTGCGACGGCGAAATGATGATGCGCTGACTTTTTTTACGACGGACGGGCGCATGGTTTCTCTTGTCACACCGGCAAGGGGACGCGGCCCTGATTATGTCATTCTGGACAGATTACCCGAGGCATCGAAATCGCTTCCGACGATTGGGTGGAGTATCGTTGCCGGAAATCTGAACATTCCCGGCAACGAGGTTCTGAATCTTCTGGAAGCTCCGGCGCAGCCTTCGGAGATGCTGTCCGAGGTGCGTGATTATCCGGGACATCTGAGAAGCTCTCTTAACCGTGCATTGCGCCGGATCAACCGCACTCTCGAATCTCCGCTGAATGAACTGTCGCGGAGCCTGAAGGAAGCGCAGGCTGAGGCGGTTGAAAAACCTGTGTTGGCGCTTGTCGGGAGCGGTGCCGGGATTCTTCCCGACGGTGACATGGCTCTTTGCGGCTTTCTGCTTGCGGGACGCGCCTGTGAGACCGGAAACAGACTGCGGGCTGACTGGCATGGCCGGCTGGCGATGGAAATCCGGCGCTTCCTTCACCGGACGACATCGTTTGCGGCCGCGTGGCTCAGATTCGCCCTTGAAGGTCGCACCACCGTGAAACAGGAACGACTGTTCGATGCCATGGCCCGTGATGTTGAAACCGTCGCGGATGCGGCGGTCGACGAACTGTTGTCTGATCCAGCGTTGCCGGGCCCGCCCTTCCTTGCCGGAGTTGCCTCCGCCCTGGACCTGGTCCATGCGGATATGGAGCAACCGGGAGTCAGCCGTTTTCGGACAAGCTGATATATATTCTTTACTCTCTAAACGCCATTTTTCGCCCCGGAGGCTTTCATGGAACTTTCTTCGAAACAACGCAAACACCTTGAGTCTGTAGCCCACGATATCGAACCGATGGTTCGTATCGGGAAGGGCGGGGTCACGCCGACCGTCATCCAGACGGTCATTGACAACCTGAAGACCCAGGAGCTCGTCAAAGTCAAAATTCTCGACAATGCCGACGTTGAAAAGAACGAGGTTGCCGACGTGCTCGTCGAACATGCCCAGTGCACCCTGGTTCGCATCATCGGGCGCGTCCTCATTCTGTATCGACCCAAGGATGACGAGAAAAAACGCCGCATCGTTCTTCCCTAGGCGGAGCAAACACCCGGTTTGTTGAACTTGCACATTTTCGGTAGATCTGCACATTCGAACGATCTTCCGAACGACAGCACGGAGGAATATACGCGTGGACACTTCATCGAATACCACTACCGGCGAGACGAAATATCCGTGGTTCGCCGTGGGCGACATCAACGGCTTTTTCGGGCTGATGATCGACAATGTCACGGTGCTGGCTTTTCTTGCGTTTATACTTAAAAATATATTCGGTTTTCCCGGCGAGATCATTTATACGAAGATGTTCCCGGGAACGGCCTTCGGCGTTCTGTTCGGCGATCTCATTTACACGATCATGGCGCGAAGGCTTGCCCTGCGCACCAATAATCCGAACGTCACGGCAATGCCGCTCGGTCTCGACACGCCATCGACGATCGGAACCGCTTTCATCGTTCTCGGCCCCTGCTTCCTCGGCTTGAAAAATACCGGCATGAGCGAGATGGATGCAGCGATGATGACCTGGTATGTCGGCATGGCGACCCTGGTCCTCACGGGGATTTTTAAAATCGCTTTTTCCTTTGTGGGTGGGTGGGTTCAGAAAATCGTGCCGCAGGCCGGTCTGCTTGGTTCGCTTGCCGGCATAGGCCTCGCTCTGATCGGATTCATGCCCCTGCTCAAGATTTTCGGCATGCCCGTCGTCGGAATGATCTCTTTGGGCCTCATCCTGTACAACCTGGTTGCGAAAATCAGGCTGCCGAAAAACTTCCCCGGCGTCTTTCTCGCCGTCGGCCTCGGGACACTGGTTTATTACATCATGGGGTTCCTCCATCTGCCGGGTGGTGCCGTGAGCCTGCCCAGCCCGGAATTTCACTTCGGGCTCCCGATTCCGACGCTTGACTTCCTGAAAGGCCTTCAGAATGCCCTGACATACCTGCCGGTTGCCTTCCCATTCGCGCTTCTGACGGTGATCGGCGGTATCAACGTCACGGAAAGCGCCCGCGTGGCCGGCGACGACTATACTACACGCGATATTCTGCTTACCGAGGCGATCGCGACGCTGATCGCAGGGGTTTGCGGAGGGGTGGCGCAGTCGACTCCGTATATCGGACAGCCGGCCTATAAGGCGATGGGCAGCCGGGCTGGCTATACCCTGCTTACAGGTCTCTTCGTCGGCCTGGGCGGCATTCTCGGATATATCGGGTTCATCGTGGAACTGATTCCTGAAGCCGTGCTGGCGCCGATCCTGATGTTCGTCGCGCTGGATATCATGTGTCAGGCATTCGAGGCGTGTCCGGTGAGACATTCGCCGGCGGTGGCATTCGCCTATTTTCCCACCGTCGCCAGGTTGTTGTCCATTCAGTATGCCGGGGCAGCCGCGGCGCCTGACAAGATTGCCAAACTGTTCGAGGCGGCGAAGGGATTGCCGGATGTGCTTGTGACCGTCGCCCTCGGAAACGGATTCATTCTGACGGCAATGCTCTGGGGAGGCTTCCTTGCCGCGTTGATCGATCGCAAGTTGAAAGCGTCGGCCGTGTATCTCCTGATCTGTGCCGGATTGACATTCTTTGGAATCATTCATTCGGCCAATCCGGACGGCAACATGTATCTGCCCTGGCTTCTGCAGCCGGAAGCCTGCCGACAGATTCCATACCAGTTTTCCATGGCATATCTCATCCTGGCTGGAATGATGTTCCTGCTTTCGTTCACGTCTGGAAGCAGAGAACCCCTTCCCGATGCGGGACACGGTTCCGGGCCCGGCCATGCCCATGGATGATCCCAGGGAAGATACATTTATATTTGTAAATATATAAATCCTTTGCATCCCCGGGCCGTTTGAGATGAAGCAGTCACTTGCGCGGGTGATGCGAGGCGATTACCATGGGTTCAGGAGAATGATTCTCCTATTTTGAAGTGGAGTGAAAGTGTATGAAAAAACTGTTGATTGCCGTCATGGCCGTTCTGGCTCTCGTTGCGATGCCTGTGTTGGTCTCGGCTGCCGAAGAGGGATGGCTTGAAAACCTCGATGAAGCTCTGAAGCAGGGCGGTGCCGATTCCAAGATCGTCATGGTCGATTTCACCGCCACCTGGTGTGGCTGGTGCACCAAGATGAAGGAAGAGGTTTTCTCAACCGACGATTTCAAGAAAGTTGCCGGAGAGAAGCTTGTTCTCGTCTCGATCGATGCTGACCAGAACCGCAGCCTCGTCGATAAATACAAGGTCGAAGGGTTCCCGACGATCCTGTTTCTCGACACGGATGGCAGGGAAGTGACCCGCGTCGTCGGCTTCAAACCCCTTGCCGGCTTCCTTGAAGAAGTATCGAAGCTGCCCGCCGCTTCAGCCGTCAAACCGGCCGCTTCCGAAGAAAAGACCGAAGAGAAAAAGTAACAGAACCACAAAGACAAACAAGGCACAACGTCGGAACTCGACGTTGTGCCTTTTTTTGTGTGGTTGCCCCGTTCCGTCCCTGTGGCCCAATATTCTCTGATTCTCTTCGTTGGTGATGGCTGCGTGCCGTTGTGCCTTTGAAGTTTCCTTCGCTGTTGATGGGGGGAAAAAAAGACCCCTCTTCGCGGATGCGGGGAGGGGCTCAAGAGTAAAGGAGGATTACATTCAAAGAAGAGGAAATGGCATCAGAGAGCTAACACCTTGTCTACCTGATTGATGGTATTGAGAGTTGTTTGAAAGTAGATTTCTTCGGGAGATCGGAGTGCCGGACGGCCGTTGCGCGATGGAATTCCGTCGTCGGCTTTCTGGGTGTCGAGATCGGTCCAGACCTGTTCGACCTGCTCCCAGAATGCGTCTATCTGCCCTGAAGGCTTGTTCTGAAGGGAGGGGTGGTTGCGAACCATGCTCTGGATCGATTTTATTTCTGACGGTGTAAAATGATTCTTGAGGTTGGCCAGGAACGGGCGTGCCTCGCTGGAAACTCCATTCTGATTCGCCTGTGAGGCCAGCACGGTCGCGGCAAGGGACATCTGGTCCTGGCGGGGCATGCGCTGGGTCAGATTCCAGAAATCCTGAAGCATATTCGGATTCTGAAAGGAAGAGTGTTCCATGCGGCGTTCGGCGTTATCGAATATGATCGCCGGCTCGCTGTTCCGGTTGCGGGACGAGGGAGTATCAAAGCGCTGCACTGGAGTGTTCACGGTTCCGACGTTCATCTGGGGCCTCCTGATAAAACGTGATTTCTTTTCTATAAGGCATATCGGCAGTTTGCTCCACATGCATGAGCTTCGATCTCAAAATTGACAAAAAAGGTGGATTCTCCCTCCGCGATTGGCAGAAGGGATATATGGCCATAAAACGGAGCATTCGTGAGTCCAGAAAAATTTATGAGGTTTCAGCATCGCTCAGCGCCTGAGATCGGCCTTCATCCATTGACTGACGTTGCCGATAGTTCGGTGTGCGAAATTTTTATACAATTTTCAGAACTCCTCTTGTGGGTTGAGATTCTGAGTGCTATAAGGAGTTGACGCTCGTGAAGGATTACTTCCGAATGCATCTCCAAAAGAGCATCGGGACGAGTCAAGATAACAAGAACGAAAAGGCAGGCATACGATACCCAATGACAGGTGAAGAACCCTCATCGCAGATGTTGCAGCGCCACCGGCTGAGGCGACGCTGCGAATCGATTCCGGTCCAGTTCACGTATTCATGCTTCCCCTATGCGGGAGGCTTTTTTATTTGCCCGGAATCCCGTGGACAGGCGGTAACCCAGGGAGGCCAAGAAACGCGGTGAGCTTTTTGCCATGCGAACGAGAGCCGTAAGGCTCAACGGACTCCGCGGCACCTGGCGAGGGTGAGCGGAGGGTCGGTCGGGAGGCCGGCCTAATAAAAAAAACAAAATGGATCAAGAAACCCCTGGGAGTACTCACGCAGGATCGCTGAAGCTCGATACGACCTCCGACACCGCGGCTGATGCCGCCGGAACAGAGAAAGCGGCGGAGGTGAAGTCATGAGAGTGGCACTTGCGGTAAACAGAAGCGACAGGTATCAGAGCGGATTCGGCGGTCCTGATGACGAGTTCGAAGAGTTTGACTCTCCCGAAACGGCTGCGGCTATAGCGAATACAATAGAAAGTTTCGGTCACACGGTGGATGTGATTGAAGCTGACAGCACGTTTCCTGAAACGCTTGCCCGCGGAAAATATGATTTTGTTTTCAATATTGCCGAGGGACTTCGCGGGAGATGCCGCGAGTCTCAGGTGCCCGCCGTTTCCGAAATGCTCGGAGTGGCTTACTCGGGTTCAGATGCGATCACCCTCGGCGTCACTCTCGACAAGGAACTTTCAAAGCGCGTTGTGACCGGTCGTGTGCCGATGGCGAGCGGGCGGTTGTTCAAAGATCCACGGAAGATCGATCTGACCGGGCTCACCTTCCCGCTTCTGGTGAAGCCGAATGCGGAAGGCTCGAGCAAGGGCATCACGAACTCCTCGCGCATTGCCGATCCCGAAGGCGCGAAAGAGCGCATAGCTGCATTGATCGAGGTGTACAACGGTCCGGTTCTTGCCGAAGAGTTTCTGCCCGGCATTGAATGCACGGTAGGCGTGGTCGGCAACGATATGCCGCGCGTCATCGGCGCCATGGAGATTGCGCCGCGCAACGTGCCGTTGGAAGAGTTCGTCTATTCGCTTGAAACCAAGCGCGATTATCTCAACCAGGTCGATTATCACATTCCGCCGCGTGTTTCACCCGAGATCCTGAAACAGATTTACAAGGTGGCGATCGAAGCTTACAAAGCCCTCGAGTGTCGTGATTTTGCGCGAGTCGACGTGCGGCTCGACGCGGCTGGACGGCCCCGGTTCATCGAGTGTAACCCGCTTCCCGGGCTTTCCCCGGTGAAGGGCGACCTCGTGATTCTGGCAAAGGCGTCCGGTATGACCTATCGCGAACTGATCGGCGAGATCCTCGAAGTCTCGTTCGCACGCCAGGGGCTGCTGGAGCAGCAGCGCACCGAACTCAAATGCGCGTCCTGATTCTTGTCAACGCTCCGGCGGTCATTGAACGCTGGGAAGGTGAAGCCGCATCCGACCGTGGTGTCGAACATGCCGCCACGGCGGTCAGATCGGCCCTTGAGCGTCGCGGCCACGAGGTCTCCCCCCTGCTCATCGGGGCTGACCCCGGGCCGCTGCTCCGGGCCGTGCGGGAATTCAAGCCTGATGCGGTGTTCAACCTGTGCGAGACGATCGGCGGCAACAGCCGGCTCGAAGCCGCCGTGCCTTTTCTGCTGAGATGGCTGAAAGTGCCCTGCACGGGGAACTCACCCGAGGCGCTGGTCCTGTTGCTCGACAAAATCTGCACCAAGCGGCTTTTGCGCGATGTGGGACTGCCGACGCCCCCGTTTGCGGCTCTCTACGACCAGCGTGGAATCGATGGCTGGTCCGACTGGCCCGCGATTCTCAAGCCCTCGACCGAGGATGCCTCGCTTGGAATCGACTTCGGAAGCGTGGTATACGACGCCACTGCCGCGAAAGAGCGGTTCGAACTTCTGTATGACCGATTCGGCCTGCCTGTGCTGATCGAACGATTCATTGACGGCCGCGAGCTGAATGTCGCGATTCTTGCCACGGAAGATGGCCTGCGTTTCGGCATAAACGAGATCGATTATTCGCAGCTTCCGCCGGACCGCCCGAAAATTCTGACCTACGATGCGAAGTGGAGCGAAGAGTCGGAAGAGTTCATGAAAACTCCGGTCAAGGCACCGGCCGAACTGGATCCGGCACTCGATGCGGAAGTGCGGCATCTGGCCGCAAGCGCATTCTCGGCACTCGATCTGCGGGGCTACGCCCGCCTTGACCTTCGCGTGGACGCCGCCGGCAAGCCCTGGATCCTCGAACTGAACCCGAATCCGGACATCAGTCCGGATACCGGCTTTGTGAAATCGCTTCCCCAGATGGGCCTGAGCTACGATGAAGCGATCGAACAGATCGCCCGGATGGCGATCCGGCCGCGGTAACGCGAAACAGACCACCGCACATGAATCAGAATCTTCGTATCCGCGATCTCCGCCCGGAGGACCGGTCGGCAATTGCGGCCATGGTCCGTGAGATCGGCTTCTTTTCGGAAGAAGAAATCGTCGTGGCGCTTGAACTGGTCGACATTGCGCTGACGCAGCCGGGCCAGACGGATTATTATTTCGCCGTGGCCGAACAGAATGGTCGCGTGATCGGATACGCCTGCCACGGGCTCCGTCCGCTGACGGAAGGCACCTGGGACTTGTACTGGATCGCCGTCGACCCGCGCGTACAGCGGACGGGTGCCGGCAAAGCCCTGCTGGAATGGAGCGAAACGGATGTTCGGCGGCGCGGTGCGCGCATGCTGGTGTGCGAAACCTCCGGAAAGCCGTTGTATGACCCGACGAGAAAGTTTTACCTCGGCCGCGGCTACACGGAAGATGCCAGAATCCGTGATTTTTACAAGCCCGGCGATGACCTCGTGATGTATATCAAGCGATTTTGAACGGAATTTCCCGGATTCACCGCTGGAATGCGGGATTGTGGCGCCGGAAGTGCAATCTGTAAAGGTCGAGGGGCACGTTTTCAACGTGCCCCTTTTCAATTTCAGTGACCTGCGAGCTTCGGCGCAGAAAAAGAGTTACAGGCGGGATTCATGATCCGAATGGCTGTTCGTCCATGCAGATGATGCGCCGGGACTCCCTTCCTCTGCTTCAGCCGAGAATATCGCAGAGATTACAAAATAAGGGGTGCAAATTTTCGGGAGAATCGTATAATGCCTGAATACCGGGAATGCCCGGCCATCCCCGCGAACAGCGGGTAAAGACCACAAAACAGGGAATGGAGGTTGCAGATAATGAAGAAAGTGGCTATTGCCAGTCCGGTCCGGACCCCGATCGGCTCCTTCGGAGGCGCCCTGGCGCCCCTGTCATGCGTCGAAATCGGCGCCAAAGCAGTCGAGGCCGTGCTGAAGCGCAGTGGTGTCGCAGCTGATGCAATCGAAGAAGTCTACCTGGGCAATGTCCTGCAGGCGACTCTCGGTCAGAATCCGGCCAGACAGGCCGCGATGAAGGGCGGTCTTCCCCTTCAGATTCCCGCAACCACGGTCAATACCGTCTGCGGCTCGGGGCTTCATGCGGTCGGCCTCGCGTTCAACTCGATCAGGGCCGGACAGGCCGAACTCGCGCTCGCGGGCGGCATGGAAAGCATGTCAAACGCCCCCTATGCGATGAAGGGCGCCCGCAACGGCATGCGCCTCGGTCACGGAGAGATTCTCGATACCCTGGTTCTGGACGGCCTTACCTGCCCGTTCAACAGTTATCACATGGGCATCACTGCCGAGAACGTCGCCGAAGAGTTCAAGGTTTCGCGTCAGGAGCAGGACGAATTCTCGCTGTTGAGCCAGCAACGCGCCGCGGCGGCCAGACAGGCCGGCCGGTTCGCTGATGAGATAGTGCCAGTTATAATAAAGACCAAGAAGCAGGAAGTCACATTCAAGGACGACGAATTCATCAGGGCTGATACGACGATCGAAAAACTCGCCGCTCTCAGGCCGGCATTCAAAAAAGACGGCACCGTCACGGCCGGAAATGCTTCGGGCATCAACGACAGCGGCGCGGCGATGCTGGTCGCTTCCGAAGAGAAGTGCCGTGCGCTGAACCTGGCTCCGATGGCCTTCATCCGTGGCTACAGCCTCGTAGGCGTGCGCCCGGAGATCATGGGCATGGGTCCGGTGTATGCCGTTCGCAAGCTGCTCGAAGCCCAGAACCTCACGCTGAAGGACATCGACTTGTTCGAGCTGAATGAAGCGTTCGCCTCCCAGTCGATCGCGGTCCGCAAAGAACTCGGCATCAGCCCCGACAAGGTGAACGTGAACGGCGGCGCCATCGCCCTCGGCCACCCGATCGGCGCCAGCGGAGCCCGCATCCTGATTTCGCTCATGTATGAACTGAAACGCAGCAACAGAAAACTCGGTATTGCATCGCTGTGCATCGGCACCGGCATGGGAATTGCCATGCTCGTGGAAAACGCGAACGCCTGAAGCGCGCAGGGAGAAGCATCATGAAAGAAGCACCACATCTGAAACTCGATAAAAGCCTCGCCGAATTCGAACTGGGAAAAACCCTCGTTCCGGGCGGCGTTGCCGGTATCCGGCGGCCCTACAACTTTGTCGAGGGCGAGTATCCGATCTACTTCACCGACGGACAGGGCTGCCGCGTACGCGATGTCGACGGGAACGAGTACATCGATTATCTCTGCGCCTACGGCCCGATCATTCTCGGCTATCGCGAAAAGGAAGTTGATGACGCCGTCATTCGGCAGATCCAGGAACACGGCTTCTGTTTTTCGCTCACCCAGCCGGTCCAGAATCAACTCGTCCAGAAACTGCGCGAGCTGATTCCGAGCTGTGAAATGGTTTCGTTCGTGAAGACCGGCTCCGACGCCACGACGCTCGCGACCCGTGTCGCGCGCTGCTACACCAACCGGAAGAAAATCCTGCGGTGCGGGTATCACGGCTGGCACGACTGGTGTGTCGAAGTGAAGGGTGGCGTTCCCGAGAAGCTGTATGAGGATGTATACGAGTTCCATTACAACAAGCTCGACGAGCTGGAAGCCCTGCTGAAACAGCACGGCAGCGATACCGCCGGCATCATCATCACCCCGTTCGGCCATCCGCTCGGAGCACCTCTTGCCGAGCCGAAGCCGGGCTTTCTGCAGAGCGTGCGCGCGCTGGCCGATAAATATGGCTGCGTATTGATCTTCGACGAGATCAGATCCGGCTTCCGGGTTTCGATCGGTGGCGCTCAGAAATACTATGGCGTCACGCCCGATCTTTCCTGCTTCGGAAAGGCCCTGGCGAACGGATATGAGATCGGCGCGCTTGTCGGCAAGACCCCGTTCATGAAGAAGCTCGAAAAAGAAGCGTTCATCTCTTCGACGTTTTTCCCGAACAGCCTGGCCATGGTGGCCGCCCTCAAGACGATCGAGATCATGCAGCGCGACAAGGTGCTCGACGTGATGTGGAAAAAGGGCGAGAAATTCATCGCCGATATGCGCCGGGTCGTCACCGCAGCCGATTGCGGGGCTGAAGTGTCGGGTATTCCGATGATGCAGTTCATCACCTTCGCCAAGGAAGCGACCGGCAAATACAAGGAAAAGCGGCGCGACTTCTATGCCCAGCTCATCCGGCGCGGCATATTCATGCAGCCGTATCACCACGGCTACATCTGTCACCGCCATACCGAGGCTGATCTCAAGCACACCATCGACATGATCGCCGAGTCGCTGGAATACGTGCGCGCGAACTACTGATCGCGAGGGAGTCGAACGAGACATGGAAAAACTGATCATCACCGCCGCCATCTGCGGCGCCGAAGTGACCAAGGAGCATAATCCGGCCGTACCGTATACGATCGCCGAAATCGCCCGCGAGGCCAAATCCGCGCACGATGCCGGCGCAGCCATCATTCACCTGCATGTGCGCGAAGATGACGGCAAGCCGACCCAGTCGGCGAAACGCTTCGAGTCGGCCATGAAAGCCATTCGCGAGGTCTGCCCCGACGTTATCATCCAGCCTTCGACGGGGGGCGCGGTCGGCATGTCGAACGAAGAGCGCATGCAGCCGCTGCAACTGAAACCGGAAATGGCCACGCTCGACTGCGGCACCGTGAATTTCGGCGGGGACGAGATTTTCGTGAATACCGAAAATACGATCATCGAGTTCGCGGCGCGCATGAAGGCGAGCGGCATCAAGCCCGAGATCGAAGTGTTCGACAAGGGCATGGTCGATCTGGCGATCAGGCTGAACCGCAAGGGGCATATTCCGGGGCCGATGCACTTCAACTTCGTCCTGGGAACCTCCTGCGCCATCGCCGCCGAGCCGCGCGACCTGATCTATATGGCCGAAAGCATTCCGGCCGGCAGCACCTTCACGGCGAGCGGCATCGGTCGGAACGCATTCCCGCTGGCGGCCGTCACGATCGTGCTTGGCGGCCATGTGCGCGTCGGCTTCGAAGACAATGTGAACCTGGCGAAGGGCGTTCCGGCATCGTCCAACGGCGATCTCGTCGCGAAAGTCGTTCGCATCGCCCGCGAGCTGGGTCGTGAAATCGCGACGCCGGCCGACGCACGCAAAATTCTCGGCCTGGCCGGAGGAAACGCATGAAGAAAGTCGCCCAGAAGAACGATCTGAAGCACCTGTTCAAAGACGGCCAGACCATCATGGTCGGCGGGTTCATGACCTGCGGCACGCCCGAGGGGCTCATCGACCTGCTGGTGGAGATGAATGTCCGTGATCTGACGATCATCTGCAACGATGCCGGTCTTCCCGGAAAAGGAGTCGGCAAGCTCCTGAAGAAGAATCAGGTCAAGAAACTGATCGCCTCGCATATCGGGCTGAATCCCGAGTCGGGTCAGCAGATGAACGACGGGATCATGGAAATTCTGCTGGTGCCTCAGGGCACGCTTGCCGAGCGGATCAGAGCGGGTGGCGCCGGATTGGGCGGCATCCTGACGCATGTCGGCGACGGCACGATCG
>CAZQYQ010000031.1:0-25218 GCA_964597625.1 uncultured bacterium | reverse complement strand
CGCGAAGCATCCAGACCGGCATACATCATCGGCAGCTCCACATTTCGACACAAAGAGAGCTTGGGAAGCAGGTGGAACGACTGGAAAACAAAACCCATGGTGCGATTCCGAAACCGGGATCGCTTGTGATCATCCAGCCGGTCCAGGCGGTTTCCAGCCACCTCGATCCAGCCGCCGGTCGGCTTGTCCATGGCCCCGAGAACGTAGAGCAGCGTCGATTTTCCCGAGCCCGAGGGGCCCATGATGGCGACAAACTCGCCGGCATCGATGTGGAGGTCGATGCCGTTCACCGCCTTCACTTCGCCGTCCGGAAGGTGGAAATAGCGTTGCAGTTGATTGGTTGTAATCATGGTATCTGCACCAAAACCTGTAGTTCCTGATTCGCTTCGAGACCTTGGGAAGCCACAACTCCGTTCAATCCGTCTGAAAAACGGATCTGAAAAGACTGATCCCGGCCATCCGATAACCGTACAAAAGCCCCCGTAGCGGTGGGAATGATGGCTTCAGGCGGAATCACCAGCGCATCGGCAACATCATACAGGATCGAGGTGACTTCCACCGTGGAGCCGGGGCGGAACGAAGCATCGATGGTCGATGACCCATTCGACGCCGGCGCAATGGCAATGAACGCCTCCATCATGGCATCGGGACGGCTCGACAGATCGCCGTCGCACACTTTTCCAAGACGACTCAGGGTTCCCGGGAAAACCTTGCCCGGAGCCGATTTCAGTGTCATAGAAACCGGTTGTCCCGGGCGCAGGAACTTCACGTCCATTTCCGAGACTTCGATCTTGACTTCGAGACTGGAAAGATTGGCAATATGAATGAACGGGATTTGCCCATAAATCTGATCGCCTGGTTTCACGCGATTCGCCTGGCCGTTGAAGTTGACTTCCGGAAGAATCACCAGGCCATCCTGCGGGCTCACGCTGACGGCTTCCCTGATCCGCCGTTCCTTGAGAGCTTTTTCAAAATTCATTTTTTTCAATTCGGCTTCCAGAGACTTCTCTTCGAGTCTCGCGGAAAAAGAGGCCATTTCCAGTTCCTGGCAGGCCAGTTCAAGGTCCAATCTGGCACTTTCCAGATTCAGGAGAGAAAGCCGGACCTGTCGTCGGGTTGGTCCGCCTTCCTCGAGACGCAGTTTGTAGGAATTAACGGCCTGATCTCGTTCCTGCCGCATGATTTCCAGCTTGTTCTGAAGGATCTCAATTTCTGATTTCAAGCCCCGCTTCATCAGGTCTTCTTCGAGCGACGACGTTTCGCGTAACAGGTTCAGACGTGATTCTCCAAGGTCATGGGTTTTACGCAGATTGATGATCTGGTTTTCATCGCGCCGTTCGAGCAGCATTTTGTGCTCGAGTTCGCTCACCTGAAGATTCAGCCGGGCATTCTGCACTTTCTGCGTAAATCGGGGAAGATCAACCGAGGCTTTCTCTTTTTGTAACTCGAGCTGCTCAGATTTGGTCTTGATCTGAATGTTCAGGTCAGCCAGGCCTTTTTCCAACTCCGTGGTATCGAGTCGGGCGACGACGTCGTTCTTCTTCACGCTGGTTCCGTCATCGAGAACAGTGGCGATCCGCCCGGAAAAGGTCGATGCGAGAAGGCTCCGCTGGCGGGCCTTCACCTCGCCGGGAATCTGCATTTTCCGGGTCAGAGCCTTTCTCACGAGTTTTGTCGTTGGCGGAGAAAAGCGGGGTTGTGTTCCGGAAGGGTCGACAAAGCAGACCCACCGGTCCGTAACCCGCTGAAGGACCAGGTTTTCCGGCAGGGGCTGGTATCCGGCACGGGATCGCCATACACCGTTCTGCCGCTCGAGGCAGCCGCGATCTGCCAGAATTCCCCCTGTGGCCGGGAATGAGTCCAGGATTTCGACATTTCCCGAAAGGCCGAACACCATGCAGTCTGGCTGTTGATCGAGCAACCCTGTCACTTTGACAACGCGTTCGCCCTCGGGATTTCGCAGCTCGCCTTCCTCGGCAAGAACGCCTATTTCGGTGATTTTCCCGGGGAGACGGTATTCGGGGTAGGAATCCGGTTGAAAGACAAGAGACTGCCCGGAGGCCAGATTCCCTGCATCGCGCTGATCGACCCGAAGTTCAACAGCCAGCTGGGACGAGCTCAAAACCGCCAGAAAGGGGTATCCGGGAAATACGCGATCTCCTTCGGTGGCTTTTTCCCAACCGACTCCCGAGTAGGTTTTTTTCCGGATGGCAATCCCATCGGTTTCGGTCCGAATGACCGCCGAGGCAATTTCCAGCTGCAGCTTGATGACGGCAGTCCCTATCTCGAACAGATCTTTGCGACGGGATTCAACCTCGAGCACAGCGGAGAAAGAGGCTTCCCGGAGCTCCGTCATGGCCAGCTGAAGGGCATCTGATGCCAGTGCGAGGTTTTGCCGGGCCGTGAAGATATCCCGCTCGCTGGCATTGTTCTCCAGCCATGGCAGGAGAAAGGCGCTCATGGAAGCTTCGATATCCGCCTGGTCGAGATCGCGACGAAGGCTGAGCAGTTCCGTCCGTGCGGCAAAGCCTTTCTGATCGAGTTTTTTTTGCGCTTCGAGGCGCTTTTTCAGGGTCTGCCGTTCGAACCGCTGCAGCTTCAGGCTTTCCCGGGTCTCGGTAAGCCGCTGCCAGTCACGCTGCTCAAGAGCCTTGTCAAGCTCTTCCTGCTTTTTCTTATATTCAACGCAGGCTTTCTCCTTTTTCAACGAAGCCTGGCGTTCTTTGAACACACCCAGCCCCTCAACTTTTTCCAGAGCAACCGCTGCGATTTCCTTTTCTGAGAGGCGGCTGTTGAGACGATCCTCTTTTTCCGATACGACAAGCTCGGCAACAATGTCTCCGGCTTTTACAGGAGTTCCTTCTTCAATCAGGCTTTTCAGCTGAGTGGTGAACGGGGATCCGATTTCGACCTGTTTCTTTGCCACCAGAATTCCCCGCTGGATGCCTCCCGGTGCAGATGTCCCAGGAATCAGCGGTACGGGTTGAGCCGTTTGAAACGAGCCGGAGCAGCCGAGCACAAGGCCCAGCACGGATAAAGCGACCAGCGCCTGAATCATCCGGTTCACCATGCCAGTTCTCCTTCAGCTTCCGGCGGATCGAGCCACTTCACCGTATCCCCGTCAAAATTCTCGATATTTGCGGGAATGGTTGCCACACTCCCATTCCGCCACAGACGAACGCTGGCGGATGCGCCTTCCATCGCAACGAGATCCCGGGGCAGGAAAACCCCTTCGCCGCGTCCCACTTCGACCACCACGGTCCCTTTTTGCCCCACACGAACCGGAAGAGAGCCAAGCTCCACCGAAATCTGCACGGGAAAACGCTTAAAATCCGACCTTCGGTACATGTTCCGGCGCGGGACTTTTCCTACAAGTGAAACAATGCCCTGAAAAGCCTTTTCGGGAACGGAGTCAAGGAAAACCGTGGCCGAGGCACCGGTTTTGATGACCGAAGAAAGATTTTCATCGATGGCGGCGTCGAGTAAATAACTGCCGGTACTGATCACCTTCAGGAAAACCAGGCCTTCCCAGACTTCGGAGCCGGGCTGAACCTTGGAACCCCAGAGAATCGGGTGGATCAGCATTCCCGCCTTGGTTGCCCGTATTTCCCGCTGGCTCAGACGCTCTTCCGTTTCCCGCACCCGGGCATTCCAGATATCAATATTGAAATCGAACGTCTTCCGCGAAATGGCTCTCGCCGCTGAAGCGGAAAGCACATCCTTTCCGGCCAGCCACCGTTCGCCCGAGGCGACATCGATCTGAAACGCAGCCCGGGCCATTTCCTCAGGCAGGGGCCCCGCCTGAAGTCGTTCAATACGACGTTGGTTGTAATCTTTTTCAATCTCCTTCGATGCGGCCTCGAGAGCGCTTTTCCGGAGAGCAAAGGGAGTATCGAATCCTTTGTCGCTGACGTTCTTCTGAAACTCGAGAAGCTGGTGAGCGTATGCAACTTCATAGTGCGACCGGGAAAGGTCAGCGGCGGCGCGCTGCCGCTCGTCATCCGGTTTTCCCTTATGCAGTTGCCTGTCTTCGAAAATTTTCCCTTCCAGATTCCGCTCTTTCAAAAGCGCTTCGTTCTGGATGCGTTCCAGTTCCGTTGGGTTCTTGGCCAGAAATTCGGAAATCTGTTCGCGCGAATGGCGCAGGTTGGTGTAATGGCTTTCCAGCTCCGTTTCAAAGCTGTCCATGTCGATGGTGGCGATCAGATCACCGGAAGCAACCTGAGAACCCTCATCCTTCAGCCATCGAACGACTCCGCCAACGCCTTCCTTCAGGGAAATATCCAGCGATTGAGAGGCTTGTACAATTCCCGGAAAACGGACCGTGCTGACTTTGGCGGTTTTGGAAAATTGGTACACCAGCGGTTTTTGTCCGACATCAGATGTGGTCGAAAAACAGCCGGCCAGCATCGGACAAAACAGCAGGGCAGCCAGAATATCTTTATGCGGATTCAATGTGTGAACTTTTTGCCCGCAGAAGATGAGGAAACCCTGAGATATTCCGTTAACTGCCCGATCTCATATTGTAACTGCAGCCAATAGCGGACCAGTGCTGTTTCCCCCTGGATTTCAGCCAGACAGGAAGCCTCAAAGTCTGATTGATATTTCAGCAGATCGAGAAGGGAGACTTTGCCGAGTTGAAAGTTCAGACGCTGCCCTTCAAGGATTTCAGCGGAAAGGGCTTTTGACTGCTTCAGGTCGGCCAGGTTTTTCAACTGGAATTTCAGCCGGTCCGCTTTATCGATAACCGCTTTGCGCGCCGCATCGCAGGATAGTCCAAACCGGTCTTCCAACGCATTCAAACGTTCCTGCTCTGCGCGTTTCTCCAGCTTTTCCGGACGCGGTCCGAGAGTGGTCTCATAGCCGATAAGGACATCCCAGCTCTTGTCGCGCATGTCACGGGCCATTTCCTGATCGGTCGCGCGCCCCTGACGGCCCCACCGGAGGGAACTCGATACATTCGGTTTGGCTTTTTCCCGTGCCAGCGAAACACTTTTTTTCTGTGTCTCCAGCTGAACCCGGATCATACGGATGTCGGGCCGCTTCTTCAGAGCCACGTCGGTGAGGGCCTCCGGGGAGAATTCCGGTGGAACCGCCGCCGCCAGCTCGCCTGGCGTGAAGCTGGCAAGGTCGTGATTCCAGGTCGAAGAGGCAAGAAGGACACCGATCTGGCGGTCCGCTTCCTCAAGCGACAGGCGGCTTTGCTCGAGATCGGTTTCCGCCATGGTCAGCCGCATCTCCGCCTGTTTGCGGTCAAGCTCGCTTCCGAGACCGTTTTCCAGCTTCACGTTGGCCTCTTCCAGCATTTTCTGGTAAAAAATCAGGTTCCGCTCCCGGAAAAGCAGGTTCTGCTCAGCCAGCAATCTGTCGAGAAGCATATTGCACCCGCTCATCAGGGTATCGAGCAGGACCGAATCGAATCGTTCCTTTTCGGTCAGCCAGCCTGACCGACTGATCTGTTTCTCGAGCGTGAGCATGCGCGAATCACGGCGCAGCAAACCGGTTTCCAGCGTCATGTAGGCGGAAGAAAAGAAGGAAGCCTGGGCGGTGGTGTACTCCGTCCGCGAACGTTCGAAATCCAGCCGGGCGGTTCCGATCGGAGTCCGCTGCTGCAAAGAGACGGTGCTCCCTTTGCGTTTCGTCGTGTAATCCTCATCGATTCCGGTCAGGGTGTTGTAGTTGCGATTACTGGATTTGGATGACCCTTCATCGACCCTCAAAAGAGGCCGGAATCCCATTTTCTGCTGCATGGCGGAGTTGCGGGAAGCCTCGAGGTCGTGTCCCGTTGCCAGAATCGTCGCGCTTGAAGAAGCAATCAACTCCGCAAAAGAGGCAAGCCGGTTCAAGCTCTGATTTACCGGAGCCGACGCCAGGTCTGCCCCCAAAGGCGGCAAAGCGGAAAACGGGGTGATCAAAAGAAGGAAACAGCTCAGACGGGAAAAGAGACTGATTTTCGCGTGTAAAAAAACATTCTGCATATGCTTGCAAATGTATCATGCCGTTTCGGAAAATGAAACCTTTTCGCCGCGTATTCTGTTGTTTTCATTACTCTCAAGTTCATATTCACAGCTCTCTCAGACGGCCCGGGTTTGTTTTATTCGTCTAACTATATCATATGCGAACCCCCCCAGCATTTCCTGTCTTGATGCAACTCCTGAGGGAAAATGGCATTTCAAAACAACACGTTGCCGGCCAGTCCGGCCAGAGGCCCGCGGCGCCTTGCCCGAAATCAGTTGTGGGCGAATCATGCTATTGCCATCCGAAAGTCCGCATGGTGTCACGCTCAAATTATTCTATCAAATTCAGAACGGAAGGTGTATTTTTAGCATGAGTTATTTCGGTCAGGGCAACCGGCGCAAAAGCACAGGTTTGTGTGACCTTCCAGGGTCTTTCAGGCCTTCGTTACTCAACACAAGGGAGAAAGCACATTGGCAAAGCCGAATTATCAGCAGGAAAAACGTAATCGTGAGCTCGCGAAAAAAAAGAAGCAGGATGCAAAGCGGCAGAGCAAATTAGAAAAAAAGAATCTGCCGGAGAAACCTGAGGAACCCAAAGTCTGACGGTGAGAATGATTTTGCATGCGTTCCCTGGTATACTGTAAAATTCAGGGAATCAGCTTCTATTTGATGGTTTAACTCGTTTCTTGAAACCCCCGGGTTCCCCATAATCAAATCATTCTCAGGAGAAAAACCATGAACAAAGAGCAAAAAAGTAACAAAGAAACCAAGAAGCAGCCGTCCAAAACGTTGAAAGAAAAGAAATTGGCGAAGAAGCTGAAGAAAGAGTCGAAGTGATTTTCAGCATTCTGCAGAACCGCTTCCGTTTTTTCATGCATTCATGAAAAAGCGGAAGCGGATTTGTCGTTGCCCGATGACGATGTGATGTTTTTCCGTTGTTCCCATGAACGACGGGGCTTCCTGCCCGCTTGACGCGGGCAGGGGTGAAATCCTGTGTATTACCTGATGACGGGATAGACAGGCTTGATGTCCACCGGAATGTGCGTCAGCCGGCTGAGAACATCCTTCACTTCTGCTGTCGGCTTGCCGGATTTCTCGATCAACGCGCAGGCTGCGGCATAATCTCCCCTTGTTTCTATAGCAAGAAGTATTCCGGCCAGCTCTCTGAAGTGAGCGCGGATTTTGTCCGCATGCGCCACGAACTTTTTTGTCTTCGCGTCATAGGTGATTGCACCCTTGTCGGCGAGGAAATTGAACTGGATCATGACCCCTGTTCCATGGGCTTCGTTCAGGCCAAATCTGATGGTCCTGAACAGCCCGGCGAGATATGTCGGAAGAAGAGTCTTCTCCAGCTCCTTCGATATTTCGCCCTTGTCGAGCAGATACAGGGTATTGAGCATCGAAAGCGTGTCAGCCTTGGCTTCCTCGATCGCTGAATATTTTTCCTTCAACGCTTTCCCGACATCCTCCGTCTTTCCTCCCGTCGTAACCATCGATGGCCCGAGACTGTGGCCGATCTCGTGCTGAAGCACGGTCAGAAAAAAAGCCTCGCTGGAAAGGTTTTTTACGTCCGTCTCTGACAGGACTTCGACGGCGATAGGCCGGAGAATGCCTTCAAACTTGGCGGTCATAATGTTCTTGAGCAGCACCTGCTTGTTGCCCTTGACCTGTCTGACCTTCTCGTCATTCGGCAGGTTGAACGCCAGCGTCTGAACGCCCTGACGGGAATCTCCGCCTGTGGCAAGGACATCCACAACCCTGATCGGCGATTCGTATGTTTCACGTACCCATTTTGCGCCTTCCGGCATGGGAAGCTTTTCATCAAGCTCCTTCAGATACTTCTGATACACCTGGAGCTTCTTCGATTCCTCGGGGTTTACAACCGTTATGTAAGCCTCGAATGCGGCTTTGTAGCCGAACATTTTGTCCTCATACACTTCATAGGGGCCAATCGTGACATCGACAGGGCTGTCGCTCACGTCCATCCAGTCGAGGTCAGACTGGTAGTAGTCGTTTGAGGTGAAAGCGTCGGCGCGGCTGGAAAGAAACTTTTTCAGGCTGTCATTTCCGCAAAGGACCGCAGCCTCTTTCAGAAGGACCGCGGCAGGCTCCAGCCACTTTTTATAGGCTTCGGAATAGGGAATCGCGACAAGCGTTCCGCCTTTGCGCGCAATAACCGTGAAGTTGCTCTTGAAGTTCTTCTCATCCTCAGGATGGGCTTTCATCCAGGATTCAAGCTCGTCCTTCGTCATGTCCACCGGATACAGGTTCGACGTGTCAGGCTTGACCAGCGAGCCGATGAATGGTTTGCCGCTGTCTATCCTGTCAAACGGCCCGGCCATGATATCGAAATATTCCGCGAATTTCGGATCCAGGTCCTTCGCATTTCTGATGGCATCTCTGTATTCATTGTTCAGGTGGTATGTCTGATTGAAGAAGATCTCATCTATCAGTCCGGCTGCTTCGATAAGTTCCTTTACGGCTTTTCTCTCGTTCCCGCTGAGAAACGAGACGTCGACCTTCATCTCCACGGGGGCCAACCGGTCTACGCGATGTTGTATGTCCGGACATCTGGAAGAAAGATCGATGGCTTTGATCTCGGAACTTCCTTTCCTCGTCGTGAGGTCAGTGGTTTTGCCGGTTGTGTGTTCGCCGGCATTTATCGTTCTGGTTTCGGCACATGTAAGTGCAGCAGCAATCATAATTGTTGTAGCTATCCCTTTCATACTCATTGTCCATGTACCTCCCGGGAGAGTTGTGATACGCAACGGCTCGGATTTGATTTCCATCATGGAAACAGATATCCACGTGTCGATTTTGATTTCGATCTCAAAATACCATGCTCGATTGCGAATGACAAAAAAAGCTTTTACGCCCTGGATGGCGTTCATCGAAATGATGGAAGAAAAATGTGCCACCATGCTACAGTGTCAAAATCGACCACCGAATTAAAGGATGGGCTATGCAACCATTTCTTCTTTTATCGCCACATTACCCGCCACGTTTGTATCCATTTGCCCGTGCTCTTCGAGAGAACGGCTTTCTGACCGTTGCCATCGGGGATGTCTCCCGGGATGATCTGCGTTCCGAGCTTCAGGATTCGCTCGCCGAGTATCTGCCGCAATCCCTCCACTGCTATTCGGCCCGGGGAGTCATCGACGAAGAGAGATACGAGCCGATTTACCGGGCGGTGGCCGGACTGATTTACCGCCATGGCCGGTTGGCCGGGGTCGAATCGTTCAATGAATTCTGGCTGCCCCTGGAAGCGCGATTACGGGAAGATTTCAATCTGCCCGGTCCACGCCCCGCCGAGCTTGCCACACTGATTCGGAAATCACGGATGAAAGAAGTCTTCCGCCAGGCGGGAGTTCCGGTCGTGCCAGGTCAGCTCATCACAGATCTTCCCCAGATTCTGGACTTCCTTCAGACCGAACAGACGATCATCATCAAGCCCGATATCGGGGTGGGGGCCTCGGATACCCACAAGATCGCTTCCCGGACCGAAGCCGAGACGTTCTGGGACAATCGTGACACGCAGACGGTTTATTATATGGAGAGATTTATTTCCGGCCCGGACCGCGAGCTTCTTTCCTTTGACGGCATCACCGATATCGATGGGAATATCCTTTTTTCGGTCGTGCATCCCTGTAATGACGGCCTGCTCGAAGTGGTTAACGGTGGAGTTCTGGCGTATCACTGCCTGAAGCAGTCTGAAATCGACCCAGTGCTGCGCCGTCTGGGAACGGCGACCATTCAGGGCTTTGGACTCCGCCGGCGGTTCTTTCACCTCGAATTTTTCCGGGTCGGGAAAACCTATTACGGAATCGAAATCAACACCCGTCCACCCGGGGTGGTCACGCTCGACATGGACAACCACGCCTTCGGAATCGATCTCTGGTCGGCCTGGGCCCGCGCCTGGAAGGGGAATACCCAGCCGGTAACCTGTACCCGTGATTCGATTTGTGCGTATGTTGCCCGTGTCAATCGGTTGAGCTATCGGTTATCCCATGAAGAGGTTCTGGAACGGTATGCAAGGCAGATCGTCTTCTGGACACCGATGGACGGCCCGGTGATGGGCGATCTCGCCTATCTTCTGCGGGTCGATGACCATGCTGAGCGACACCGCCTGACGGAGGAGATCACCGCCCTCGCGTGAGGGACCAGGCACCATTGGCGCGAATTGTCCGGAAGAATCCCAAAGGAGACTGGCCATGGCAGGGCAGGGCTGGGTGGTACACAAATTCGGCGGAACCTCGCTGGGCTCCCCCGAGCGTATTGAGCATGCGGCCGGATTGATCCGGTCTGAGGTCGCCGCAGGACACAATCTGGCCGTCGTTGTTTCGGCCATGAGCACGGTCACCGACCGTCTGTTGCGGCTGTGCACGCTGGCCGAAACCCGCGATCCATCGACAGACAGCCATCTGGAGGCCATCCGCCGGGACCATCTCAGCGTCATTGCGCAGCTGCTTCCCGGCGATGCCGGTCGCGAAACAACCGAAGCGATCGAAACCGAGATTCAAGAGTTGCGTGAAATTCTGCTTGGGGTGAGCCTTCTGCGGGAATGCTCGGAACGTGCCCGCGATTTTATCGCCGGACTGGGCGAGGTGTGGTCTTCGCGCATGATGACGGCGGTGCTCCGCAGGCTTGGACTGGCAGCCGAGCGGGTCGATGCCCGGAAGGTCCTGGTCGTCGATCAGAGACAACCGAACATCAACGTGGTCTGGGAAGACAGCCGTACCCTTTTCGACCGTTTTCTGCGCGGCCTGCCACCCGTTGTCCGAGAAACGCCCCGGCTGCTCGTCTGCACCGGATTCATTGCACAGACGCGAAGCGGGGTTGCCACGACCCTGGGGCGCAACGGTTCCGACTACTCGGCCACGATCTTCGGCCACCTGCTCGATGCCGGAGAGGTCGTCATCTGGACCGACGTCGACGGTGTGATGAGCGCCGATCCCGCCAAAGTCCCCGAAGCCGTCCTGGTGCCCGAGCTCACGTATCGTGAAGCGATCGAGCTTGCCTATTTCGGCGCAAAGGTTCTCCATCCCGGCACCATGGGACCGGCAATCGCCAAATCCATGCCAATCCTCATCCGCAATACCTTCCAGCCGCAGGCGGCGGGAAGCGTGATCAGAGCCGAAGCCTCCCTCGACCCGAACCGGCCGGTGAAGGGATTCGCCACGATCGAGCCAATCGCCCTGGTGAACATGGAAGGGTCTGGAATGATCGGCGTGCCGGGGATTGCCGGCCGCCTGTTCGATGCTCTTCACGCGCGGGGAATCTCGGTCATCATGATTTCCCAGGCTTCGAGCGAGCATTCCATCTGCTTCGCGGTTCCGGCTGCGCAGGGCGAAGCGGCTCGGTTGGCCGCTTCCGATGCCTTCGCGGCTGAACTTTCGCATGGTCAGGTACAGAAGGTGGAGGTCCACGGCCCCTATGCCATCCTGGCCGCGGTCGGGGAGGGAATGGCGGGAACGGTCGGGGTTTCGGCCCGTCTCTTCGAGGCGCTCGGCACGGCCGGCGTCAATATCCGCGCCATTGCCCAGGGCTCATCGGAACGGAATATCAGCGTGGTCATTTCGGCGGCCGACGTTGTCAAAGCGTTGCGGGCGGTACATGCAGGATTCTACCTGTCGCGGCAGGCCGTCAGTCTCGGAGTGATCGGCACGGGAAACGTCGGAGCAGCCCTGCTCGACCAGATTGCCCGTGAGGCCGAGCGGCTGCGGGAGGAGTTTTCGATCGATCTCCGCATCCGGGGCTTGATGAACTCGAGAAAGATGCTTCTGCATGAGAGGGGAATCGACCCGGCACACTGGCGGAATGAGCTGGATGCAGCGGCCCGGGCGCCTGATCTCAATGCCTTCCTCGCCCATATCCGCACGGATTCCCTTCCCCATGCGGCGGTGATCGATTGCACCGCGTCAGCGGAGTTTGCCCACCGGTATGCCGACTGGTTCGAGATGGGCTTGCACGTGATCACCCCAAACAAGAAGGCCGGTTCCGCGCCATGGGAAGAATACCGCCGGACCCTCGAAACTTCGCGGCGGACCCGCCGCCATTTTCTTCACGAAACCACGGTCTGTGCAGGTCTGCCGATCATCGGCACCCTTCACGACCTTGTACAGACCGGTGATTCGATCATTTCCATCGAAGGAATCTTTTCAGGATCGCTCTCCTTCATCTTTTCCCGGATGGCGGAGGGGAAGCGCTTCAGCGAAGCTCTTCGGGAGGCCATGCAGGCGGGTTTCACCGAGCCCGATCCGCGGGACGACCTGTCGGGGGCCGATGTCGTTCGCAAAGTCGTCATCCTCGCCCGGGAGGCCGGATTGCCGCTGGAGCCGTCCGCTGTTCCGGTCCAGAACCTCGTGCCCGAAGAGCTGCGCGAAGTCCCGAAAGATCGGTTTCTCGCCGCCCTCGATCGGCTCGACACCCATGTCGCGGCCCTTCTCGAACCGTTTTCCAGAAACGGCCTGAGTCCCCGCTATCTCGGCCGTATCGATCCCCGGAATGGCGCCAGCGTCGCGGTGGGAGGCGTGCCGCGCGACTCCCTTCTCAGCCGCGCGACCGGCGGCGACAACGTCGTGTCCTTCCGGACCAAACGGTATGATGCCCACCCGCTCATCGTGATGGGGCCGGGAGCCGGGCCGGAGGTCACGGCCGCGGGGGTGTTCGCCGACCTTCTTCGCCTCTGTTCCATCATCGGAGGTGGACAGTGACGCCCGCACGCCAGGCGACCGCTTTCGCGCCCGCCACCGTCGCCAATGTCGCGGTCGGGTTCGACCTTCTGGGGTTCGCTGTCGGAGGCTTCGGCGATACCGTAACTGTGCGTCGGATCGAGGAACCGACCGTGCGCATTCTCTCGGTGACGGGGTTGCCGCAACCTCTTCCCCTCGATGCCTCCCTGAACACAGCCGGGGTGGTGTTGATCGGGCTGCGCAAGAAGCTCGGCCTTGACTTCGGCTTCGAGGTCGAGGTCCAAAAGGGGATTCCCCTCGGCAGCGGCATGGGAGGATCGGCAGCCAGTGCGGTCGGGGCTCTTGTCGCGGCCAATGCGGTTCTCGACCGGCCACAGACGCTGACGGACCTGTTTTGCCTGTCTCTTCTCGGTGAAACCCTTGCCGGTGGCGCGCCGCACGGTGACAACGTGGGACCCTGTCTCTTCGGAGGACTGCTTCTGGCTCGGCGGGTGGAACCACCCGACCTGGTGCCGCTGCCGGTTCCGCCCGAACTCCGGGGCGTTCTGGTCCATCCCGGCATCTGCGTGAATACGCGGGAAGCCCGGGGCATTCTTCGCCCCGAGATTTCTCTGAGGGCCTTCGTCGACCAGAGCGCCAACCTCGCGGGCTTCATGGCCGCCTGCTTCACCTGCGACTACGATCTTCTGAGGCGCAGCCTCGAAGATCTCGTCATCGAACCCCAACGGGCCCACCTCATCCCCGGATTCGCGGAAGCGAAAGCCGCCGCCCTTTCGGCAGGCGCCCTCGGATTTTCCATTTCCGGGTCGGGACCGAGTGTCTTCGCCCTGACCCGCGGGGATGAAGATGCCACCCGTGTGCGGCAGGCTGTCAGCGAGGTCTTTGCCCGGCATTCGCTGCCCTGCGACGAATGGGCAGGCCCGATCTCCCGCGAGGGAGCCTCCGTGGTCGAGCTCAACCCATGAACTACGTCAGTACAAAGGGAAATGCGCCGCCCGTCAGGGTTTCCGAGGCAGTGCGGGCCGGTCTGGCACCGGACGGTGGGTTGTACATCCCTGCGAAGCGTGTCGACTTCCCCGACGCCGCCCTTTCCCCTGATCTGGAGTTTTCACTCCGTGCGCAGGAGCTTCTGACGCCACTCTTCAAGGGAGATCCGGCCGCTCCGCTTCTTCCCGCAATCTGCGGCGAGGCATTTTCCTTTCCGGTCCCCTTGCGATGGCGAAGCGGGACGCAGGCGGTTCTCGAACTGTTTCACGGGCCGACCCTTGCTTTCAAGGATGTCGGGGCACGCTTTCTTGCCGCATTTCTCGATCGCACGGCGCCGGCCGGCGCTCCTCCCGTAACGATCCTGGTCGCCACCTCAGGCGATACAGGCGGAGCGGTGGCCGCCGCGTTTGCCGGAAAACCGTCCGCCCGGGTCTTCGTTTTCTTTCCCAAAGGGCGTGTCTCCGGGCGACAGCGTGCCCAGTTGACCTGCTGGGGCGGGAATGTGGCCGCCTTCGCCGTTCGGGGAAGCTTCGACGACTGCCAGGCGATGGTCAGGGAAGCGCTGGCCGTCCCGTCCCTTGCCGACCGCTTCCGCCTGACCTCGGCGAACAGCATCAATCTCGGCCGGCTCCTGCCTCAGGTCACCTATTACGCACACGCCGCGGCCGGGTTCTTCGCCCGCACAGGAGAAAAGCCTCTGACCATTATTCCGACCGGAAACGTCGGCAACGCGACGGCGGCCTTCTGGGCACGGGCCTGGGGAGCTCCGATGGGGGAGATCGTCCTGGCCGTCAACGCCAACCGCACGATTCCCGATTTCCTCGCCACCGGGGAATATCGGCCCCGGCCGAGTGTTTCCACGCTGGCCAATGCCATGGACGTCGGAAATCCCAGCAATCTCGAGCGTCTCCGGCACCTGTTTCCCGATTTCGACGCCCTTCGGCGGGCGGTGCGGGCCTATCCGGTGGACGATGACGAGATCAGGACCACCATCCGGGATGTTTTCTCCGAATCAGGCGAGGTGCTGTGCCCGCATACTGCCGTGGCCGAGCAGGTGCGCCGCCGGCATTTTCCCGACCGGCCCGCGATCATCGTGGCCACCGCGCATCCGGCGAAGTTCGAAACGATTGTCGAACCGCTGATCGGCCGCCCCGTTCCCGTACCGCCGTCCCTGGCCGAACTTCTGGCACGGCCCGGGTTTGAACAGGAACTCGACCCGGCGGGAATCGGCATATCCGACTGGGAACGGCTCCTCGCGTGATCGCCATGAACCGCATATCCGATGAAGATTTCTTTACTTGTTTTCTCCGCCGAACGAACCGAAATGAGGGACGGGATGTGGTGGTGAAAACCCTTCTTTACATTTTTCAAATGAGTGAGAGGTGTCGGGCATGAAACGAGCACTGTTCGTCGGGTTATTTCTGGTTACTTTGTTGTCGCCGGTTTTTGCCCAGGATACGATGATGATTACCGATTTTGCCAAGCGCTTTTCCGATTGGAAGGTGAAGGCATTCAAGGGAAAAGCGAACTTTCAGGTAAAACAATCGCCGAAGGACATGATCACTCTCACGACAGAGGGGTCGAGCTTCATGCTTGCCAAGGAGTTCCGTCATTTCAAGATGGACGATTATCCGTTCATCAATTTCGAGTGGATGGTGGAAAAGCTGCCGAAAGGCGCTGATCTCAGATCCAAGGCGACTGACGACCAGGCAGCCGGATTGTATGTGACGCTGCCGTCATTCCCCGAATTCATAAACTTCAAAGCGATCGGGTATGTGTGGGAAACCTCGGCGCCGCCCGGAGTATACAATTCAAAAGGATTCGGCAATATCAAGTATGTTGTTTTGAAGAGTCAGGAAAAGGATCTCCTTGGACAGTGGCACGCCGAGAAACGCAACTTTGCAGAAGATTTCCAGAAGCTCTGGGGTGTTCGCCCGGGAAAACGCAAGGTGGTAATCAGCCTTGCGGCTGATTCTGATAACACCAGAACATCGAGTGCAGCATCATTTGGAAACGTCTTTTTCTCGAGGAATTAAGCGAACGCTGAACCATTTTCTGGTGTTTGGCTGAATATCTCCTGAATCTGTATAATCACTTATGTGCGTGGTTTTTTGTTTTCAGCAGCAGCCGGATTCCGATGACGGTTCATTCAAGACGATATGGAGGTTCCCGATGAAATCGACGTTTCGACAGGCGTGTTGTTTTTTCCTTATCGCTTCGCTTCTGCTCCAGTTTGTCCCGATGGCTCAGGCGCAACCCTTCAAGGCTTCGAGTCCCCTGTCCGGAGTCACGGGCGAGCTTTTTGAAGCCCGCCGTATTCTCAGCCAGGACACAGGCGCGAAGGGCTGCCAGAATGCCACGATCCCCCTCGATCGGGCGAAACAGATGGTCAAAGATCCCTCATTCGTCAGATCGTTTCCCGGACTGGCTTCCGATCTTCAGCAGGGAATTGAAAAAGCCAGGCTCAAGGTGCTCTGGAATGATCGGAACGAGGCTCTCATGATCGTGAACCGCCTTCTGGGGCTTGTCGATAGCGCCGCGAAAAAGCCCGCGCCTCAAACTCCCTGTGGAAACGGCCCCGGTGCCGGAGCGGCCTTTGGGGTAACCGTCATCGCCGGGCTCGGCGCCGTCGGTGCCATCCTGGTCGCGTTGTTCTTTGGGGTCGGGCAGGTCTCCCACCGCTGATTTTCCCGTTTTCCCGGCAGCTTTCGATGTCGTATTGAAGAAGCCCGGAACCGCGATCGGGTTCCGGGCTTCTTTCGTTGCGCTCATCGAGGGCTTGCATGTCCGAGGCAACGATCACGGATAGAAGTATCCGATCGTCACCAGGAAAATGATCCCGAAGACGACCGGCCAGAAAAGGATTTTCGGGATGAGATTGTCGCGAAACTCGATAAAGGCATTTTCATCCGTATGCGCATAAATGATCGAGTTCGCCGAAACAATGATGAATATGAAATACATCGTGAAATAGAAGTAGTCCATATACATGATCTGCTCTGCTTCAAGCCGTCTGCGAAGATCGATCTGCGCGTAGATCACCACGAAAAACAGCGCGGCAGCAACTTGAAGAATGACGCCGGAATTGAATCCCAGCCGCTCGGCAAGCGACTCTCGTTTCGTGCTGATGATCAGAACGGAAAACATCTGCAGGGCAACGACAAACAGGGGCAGAATGCATGACATGAACGGTTCCATGAAGTTTCTGCCGATCAGCATGTGGAAATGAAGCTCGGGAAAGCTGATCTGACCTGCAAATCGTGTCATGCCGAAGTTGGTATTGTAATTGTAATCGACGAAATTGAAAAACGTCTTTTTGATCTGCCAGGAGGGTAAAATGAGATCTTCATCCGTTCCTGGAACCTGTGACGGATCGATCTGTGAATAGGAAATCAAGTCCGGCACCAGAACGATATTCTTATCAAAATTGACATGCCACATGCGCAGCCATACATCCTGCTGATCGAACGGATACGTCGAGTAATCGAACCATTCCCGAAGCGTCAGTTTGAAATTCCATCCGATGATGCGTACATCGTTCTCGGTTTGTTCATACGCTTTTTCCACTTCCGATTCCACGGCTTCCGGAAACGTGATTCCCTCTTCGACTCCGGCAATGCCGTCTTTCGGATACTTCTGCCAGGCATACCCGGTCACTTTGACGTTCGTCGCGCCTTCAAACTCGATGGATTTGAGAAATACACCGGTTGGAATAAAATACGGCGGCTGATAGCCTGATTTTTTCGATTCCAGGATGTAGGTTTCCGCTTTTTTCGTGAGATAGGAAGGCTCCAGCAAGGGTGGACCGCCCTCGATATACGGCGGGAACGTTATTGTGGTGAGCGCCCAGATCGCCGCGGTGCCCGCCGTAAGAATTAGCGTGTAGACGCCGGATGCGAACCACAGATGATCGGCAATATCCGCCCGGCGCAGCAACAGGATGGTTGCCGCCGACAGCAGCAGCACAAAGAAGAAAATGAGAATCCGGTACATCTGCCTGCGCATCTCGCTCGTTTTCGAAAGCAGTTCATCGCGATTGACGAATCCGCATACGGCAAGATCGAATCCGGGAAGCGGAGCTCCGAAGAGCCACATATTTCTTTCGTTATTTAATTCAACGCTCATGCACATTTTTTCATGCTTCGACATCGATATCGCGAAATCATCCATCGATGATGAACTCAGTTCCCTGGCAACCGCGAAGAGATCAGCTTTCTCACCAATGAAATCCCGGTGCGGGTGCCAGAGGAATGAACCATTCGTCTGAATCAGAAAGGGGAAGCCGTATTCACCGAGGTCGTATGCCAGCAGGATCGCTTTCAGTCTCCACCGCTCGATTTCCATGACGAAGGCGCCGGCTGCTGCCGACTCCGTCGCCGTAGAACCAAGAGGAAGCCGCAGGAAGGGAATCAAATTCACCGTGTCGCTCGAGGAGATTCCCGCACGCAGAATACGAGTCTGATCCAGCGCATACTCATTCAGCACGGTCGACGAAGAAGAAAGAGAAAAGCGGATGGCTCCCACCTCTTCATATTTTCCGAGAACGGCCTTCAGACGTTCGATCAGGCCGTTTTGATCGAGTTTGCCGGTTTTCACCTCCTCGCGGATCGGAACGGTTTCGCTCGCCAGGTTTTTGCAGAGCGTGAGCAGACAATTCGAGGCATCGTCGATCCTCTTCCAGTTTTTTTCCAGGGCCGCGGCTTCAGCCTGCGCCATCGCCGTTTTAAGATAATAGGTATTCCAACAGATGATGAAAGCCGAAATGACGAATGCAAACAATGCAAATCCGGTCATATATTTACGCATCTGTATTCCTCCGAAAGATGTTAACGAAGGGATGGAGTCATCGATCTGACGATCTGGTCAGCAGCCGTGAGATAGATCATCCCGGTCGAGTCGACGGCGATGCCTCGCAAATCCGGACCCAGGTCAATCGTTACAAGATGCCCGGCGAACTCATCGGTTTCATGTGCGGGGGAGAATTTTTGCACCACGCCGGCCGCGCCGTCCACCACGAAAATCGATCCTTCAGCATCGACCGCCAGATCAGAAGGGCCCAGAAATCTGCATGGCCCCTGATCCCGGACAGCTGCGATAGAGGTGTCCTTTCCATGCCAGCCGACGCCATCTGTGGCATCAACGCCCCACCAGCCGAGGAAGCCGCCATTCTTGTCAAATTTTTGAACTCGCGCATTCGCGGTATCGGCCGCATAGATATTGCCAACGTTGTCAACACCGACACCCTGGGGGGAATCGAACTCGCCGTTGCCGTGGCCGAAACTGCCGATGGACCGTTTCCAGGTGCCGTCGGCACTCATGAGCTGCAGCCGGTGGTTGTCCGTGTCGGCGATCAGCAGATCTCCGTTTGAAAGCAGCGCAAGACCGGCAGGCGAGCGGAACTGGCCGTTTCCCGTCCCGAAGCTTCCGAAACTCAGCACCAGCTTTCCCTCGGAATCGAACTGATGCAGCCTGGCGTTTCCAGAGTCGACAACCCACAGCGAGCCATCCTGCGTGACTCTCAGACCGGCAGGCTCGCGCATCTGGCCCACGCCGGTTCCGCGGGACCCGATCCGGCGCACGAACGTGCCCGATGTCGTGAAGACGTTGATCAGCCCTTCCGCGCGGTCGGAGACATAGACCAGCCCGCGTTCCTCATCGATCGCGATCCGGTCGGCGGTCGTCATGAGCGCGGTGAGATCGGGACGATACTCGGAAATGAAGGCGCCCGCGGTCGTAAACTGCTGCGCGCGGGAGTTGCCGAAATCAGCAACCCAGACACGGGTTCCGCTCGCCGCGATGCCCGTCGGGCCGTCGAGTTGTCCCGTCTGAGCTCCGCCCGTGGCAATCTGTGATGCCGCGCCGGCACCAAGGGGCAGCACCTGAAGTCTGTTGTTGCCGGCATCCGCGACGATCATCGCCCCATTCGAATCGAAGCCGATCGCCGTAGGGCCATCAAATTCCCAGAGGCTGGTTCCACGCCGTCCCTGCCGACCGGAGGCTGCCGCGTGCCATCCGCTCACGCCCAGATCGTCACGGCCCCACCAGCCCAGGGCGTTACCGCTCGCATCCAGGCGTTGAACCCGGTTGTTATCGGTATCGGCAACGAAAATTTCACCCGATGACGCGACCGCCAGGCCATTCGGATAGGAGAATTCGCCGTCCCCGGCACCGTTGGCGCCGATGGTCTTGATGAACGTCCCGTTGGGGGCAAACTGCTGAACCCTGTCGTTCTGCGAATCCGCGACCCAGATGTTGCCGCCTGAGTCGACCGCCAGGCCTGACGGCGTGTCGAACTCTCCCGGGTTGCTGCCGGCACGTCCGGTCACGAGAAGCAGGTTCCCGTCTGCGTCCGTTTTCTGAAGCCGGTGGTTGCCTCTGTCGGCGACCCACAGATTTCCCGCCAGATCGACGACGATGCCCCACGGATCGATAAACTGACCGGGTGCCTGACCGTACGTTCCAAATCTCGAAGCGATCGAACCGTCAGGCCAGAATTTCCAGATGCCCTGATTGCTGCGATCGGAGAGGAATACGGTGCCATCCGCCCCCGCCGCGACGCCCGGCGTCATCGGGAAGGCGCTTCCCCGCGGGCCGGACCATTGAGACGAAACCTGATACCTGTTCGCATACTCGACCGAAAGAACGGGCGACTGGATCGTCAGCCCGCCGATCTTCAGGGCAACACGTCCGGTAACGGCACCCGCAGGAATCGTAAACGTGATTTCCTCCATGCTCCAGGAGTCGGGCGCCACGACAACGCCAGATGCGACGATCAGTTCGCTGGATCCCTGGTCATCTCCGAATCCGGCACCCGCAACGGTTACCAAAGATCCGCGCAGAGCCTTCACCGGGTTTACCGAGATGGCGTTCGAAACCGTGAAAACATCGACGGCATGCGTTCTTTCGCGAATCACGGCGGTAACGGGGCCGGTCGTCGAGAGCCGGGGAATACGCGCCTGGATCGTGCGGTCCGACCAGGACAGAATGAGCGCTTCCTGGCCGTTCACCAGAACCTTGCCCTGAAGCTGCTCGCCAAATCCGAATCCTTTGAGCGTCAGAACCGTCTCGGGAGGACCGTATTTCGGTGACAGCTCGATCTGAAAATCGATGATGGAGAAGACTCCACCCACGGAGGTGCCGCCCGTCGTCACAACGCTGACAGGGCCGGTTTCCGCGGTTTCCGGAACCATCGCCACGATCGTGCTGTCGCTCCACTCCTTGATCACAGCCGATGTCCCGTTGAATTTCACGCCGGGCTGATTCCCCGGAAGGCTTCTGAACCCTGAACCTGTCAGCGTAACCCAGGAGCCGGGCACACCGCTCTGAGGCGTGAACGTCGCAAGCCGCGGTACAACATTCGTATCTCCGCCGACAGCCCAGGCAATCCGGGCCTCGCCCGAGCTTCCGGCGCCATCGATGACACGGACGGTCACCGTCGCCATGCCGGATTCAAGAGGGGCTGTCCAGGTCTGGCTGAAATGATCCGCCCCGGCCTGAACAGTTCCGGCGGTGGCTTCCCAGGTCGGAACCAAGGCTGCGTCCTGTGGATCGGGATCACTGACCCGGACCCGGATCGGGACCGGCTGTCCAGGGCCGACGGATCCGACAGCCGACTCGATCGTGATGACCGGCGGCCGGTTCCCGATTTGCGCAGGCGGCAGAATGCAAGTGGAGACAGGCGGGTAGGGGACATCGGGAATCGAAACCGCGAAGGTGCGTGTCTGCCTGCCCGGAGCCTGAAGAGTGATTTCGATCTCCCCCGCAGAAACCGGGAGATCGGGAATTCTGAGCCTGCCGGTGAAATCGGTGGAAACCGTCATGCCCCAGAATGAAGCCATCCCGTCCATGACCGGTTTGCCGGATTCATCCGTCAAAGAACAGACCAGGCCGTTCTTCCCAGGTTCGGCCGTCAGGGTCTGACCGGAATCACCCGTCCCGGCGGCGACCTGGAGGGCCCTGGCCCACAGGGTGGCCGGCGGGTCCGTTGCTTGTATATAGCATACAATATTATACGCCCGATCCGCCGGAACTCCGCTGAGAACGAACTCGCCGGATGAAGCGAGAGGAACCCTGATCGATGGCAGCTGTTCGAGCCAGACGTCTCCGGTCCATGCCGGCACGCCTTCCAGGCCCGCAACCCGGCCACGGATCACGCCGCCTTCCGTGGCGCCGCCCGATCCGCCGCCGCCACCTCCACCACAGCCCCATATTCCGAACAGGATGAGAACGACAAGCATCGAAACGGCGCAAAAAACAGGCAGCCTCGATGTGGTTGTGCGATGAAGCGCCGGCATGTGTTCTCCCGCGGTCAGGGTGTCCCTGTGATGATTTTTTCCCAATGGCCGGCCAGCGGCCAGGTTGATGATGCGGCCCCACCCGACACGCGCTGTTCGACACCGCGCCGTTCCGTCATGGAAGCGACGGATTCACTGTGCAGCGAACTTCCATCGGTATTCGTCGTCTTGAAATCCGTCACCGTCACGGTTCGCGTTCGTCGCAAGGTTCCGGTCGACGGTTTGCGCGTCCGGCATCGGATTTCGCCGGAAAAGTCGAGAGAAACGGCCGGCGAAGCCAGGGCCGCCGGAATCATCGCCAGGAACGACCAACCGTCCGTGGCCCCCTCCGAAAAACCTCTGCGCGCAACCGTCAATCCATGGGCTTTCACTTCGATTCCCCATTCGGGGGAATTGATATATTCTATTTGATACGTATTACCCAGCATTGATTCGATGCGGGTTTTCAGTTTTTCAATTTCCGTCGATGAGGCGATGATCGAAATCTGCCCGTTGACGGAAATATCGTATGCCGGCCTTCATCACGATCGCCTCGCGTTGCGGGTCATCGGGAGCGTGCAGTTCGACTCCGACAGGCAGGCATTTGACGATGGAGCCCGGTTCATCGATTTCGACGACCCGGATCGTCGTGAACCCCTCATCAAGCGTTGTCTGCCCGGCGGTGAAGGCGGGCAGACTGATCCCTATGAAGAACAGGATATAGAGATATATGGTTTTCATCGTATGTTGAAAACATCGGCCGCGCGGATCTCTCCGCGCGGCCGATGAACTCAGGAGATTACTTCTCGGGCAGATAATCGGGGTCGGTGAGATACCACTGGTCGCCGATTTCTTCGATCAGGTTTTTCACGGTGACAACTTTCTTGAATTTCTTCGAGTTGAACGTGACCTGAGCCTCGATGACGGGCTCTTCATCACCAGGCGCCTTTTCGACGAGGACATAAAAGTCCGTCGTCTTGGGGGAGATGGTGCCGGTATAGGTCTTGGCCGGCTTCTTGGTTTTGAGGCTGACGTTCACGTTCGTCAGATCGGAGGCCTGGTTCCGCAATGCAGGCAGAATGTTGGTGCTGCTCGCATAATTGTTTCCGTAGAAGGTCACGTTGCTGCCGCTGAGGTTGATCGTCTCCAGATTGGCCATCGGAGTCGAAACCGCGGCTTCGCCGTCGAACATTTCGTCGGTCGATTTGAAGGTGAACTTCTTCGTCTGGCCGCCGACCACCTGCGTCACGGCAATGACCTGCTCGTATTTGAGCTCGTTTTCCTTGCCCTTGTAAGCATCGAGAACGCCGGCCATCGGGAACATGAGGGTATATCTCTCGATATTCTTTGCATCCTTCCAGGTGCCATCCTTGGCCGTCCATTTCGCCATCTGAGAGGGGCACTTGGCAACGGCCTTGCCGTTCGGATCGAGAACCTTGACCTGGACGGAGACTTCGGTGATTCCGATGCTGCTGGCATCGCCGACGTCGGGCAGGCTGTACCAGGCGCTCGCCCAGTTTCCGGCCGGCATGGTGATGATGCACTTGTCCTGAACGTCCTTGGGCCAGTTGGCGAGCGTGATGAGACCGCCCACGGCCGTCTGGCGCTTCATGATCTGCTGGCGGTTCATCGAAATGACCGTCTTGCCCTTCTTCACCTTTTCGACCGACTTGAGCGCGAAGCTCACGCCGACGGAAATGATGCCTCTGCCGGCCTCGGGTTCCGCCGCCTTCGCGGGCTCGACCTTTTCGGGCTCCTGCATGTTGAACATTTCCTGCTGCAGTTTCTCGATGATCGGCAGCATGTATTTGTCGATCTGCTCATCGGTGAAATGCTCACCGGAGATGCTTTCGATCGTCAGACACTTGTTCGTGACAAGGCTTTCACGGACCGTCGAAATGTCCACTTTGGAAGAGCCGCTGCAGAACCAGTGACTCCATTTGACCCTCACCTTCGAATCGGTGCTGAGATGCTTGAAGGTCTGGTCGTAATCAAGGGTGACCTTGAATCCGGCCTTCGGGGTGAGACCGTTGAAGCTGAACGTGATGTTGATCGGAATCCCGCCGCCGGCCTTCACGATCGCATCCGAGAAATCGGCGCCGAGCTTGTTCAGATTGATCTGAACCGGAATCGACTGGTTCGCGAACGCCGGTGCGATATCCGGAGCCTGGGGAGCCTCGCCGAGTTTCTCGCCGCCGGGACCCCAGACGGTAAGCTTCGCATCAACCATCGCGAGCGGGGAAAGCAGCACTTCGGTCGGCTTCTTTCCCGTCTGTTCGCCGATCTGCTTCTTGAGCTGGTCGAGAGCGCCGGCCGGAAGGGCCAGGTTAACCGCGCACTGAAGGATGCCACCCTCGAGAAGCTTCTGAGGGTCCTCGGGATCCTTCGCCTGATATTTCACCAGCGAGAAGACGGGAACATCTTTTCTCGTCGTGGCATCCATCATGGTGTCGAGGCGGATCTTGCTGGGAACGTAATACCATTGACCGGTCTTGACGGCATCCTGAATGCAGGTGACGTGCTCCGTATGCCCATCGACGGTGATCGTGAAATCACTCGTGTCGCCGTCAGCCAGACTTGCCTGAGCGAGAACTGCCGGGCTCGAGAAAATGACCATGATTCCAACAACCAGGAACAACAACCTACCCAAATTTTTCACTCTACTACCTCCTTTATGCCTATCATGCCGTCTACGGCACGACGTGTACGAATCACTTTACTCCCGCGGCCGGTTTCCAGTCATCATCCGTAAATACCCAGCTCCCGCCTGCGAAGGTCTGTTCCTTCGGCTGCCCGTTCAACGCCCATGGAATCCGGCGTCCAGAGGCCGTTCGGAAAAAAACGTTCGCTTCCACGGATCCGGGGACCTCCAGAGAAGAGGATGGAACGAGCCAGGCGATGCTCTCCGGGATTTCGATGCTTCCATCATACGCCTTCTTCATCTGCACGACACGGTTGAGTTTTCTGTCACCCTGGCGCAGAGAGATCTCGATTTTCACGAGCCGGTTCGCATCGCTCACCGGAGCCGTCCAGTCAAGCAGATGAAAATCCAGCGTCAGCAGATCGCAGATCGATAACGGATCCGTAATCGGAATTTCACCTGTAACGACCGGGACTTCTTCATTGCTCGTGAGGGCATCCTGATCCCCCGCCTTGATGGTGGTGTGGATTCTGAAAACCGCATCATCGAGGGGATCGCCCGGCCCGGCCAGCAGATTTTTCAGCGGAAACCTGAGAACCGTTTTCGGAAGCCGGTCTTCATCACGCCATTTTGTGCCGGGTTTCCAGGTCACTGATTGCCGCGAGTAT
>CAZQYQ010000030.1:0-25348 GCA_964597625.1 uncultured bacterium | reverse complement strand
CAAGAACCAGAAGGTGTTCAAGAAAGACAACAAGACGTTCTGGATCTGCCGCAACTGCGGTCATATCCATGAGGGCGAGGGCGCTCCCAAGCAGTGCCCGGTCTGTGAGCATCCGCAGGAATACTTCCAGGTCTGGAGCGAAAACTACTGATTCTCCGCGAACAGGGCGCCCCGCGACAGCGGGGCGCTTTTGCTTTATCCGGGAGGGTTCAGCAAGCGCATGACATCGCCCTCCACCGTCAGTTTCCGCCCCGCATACCGTCCCGCAAGCCGGCTCCAGACGGTTGCATCGACGATGATGCCGCTGCCGCCCATGCCCTTCGTGGCTGCCTCGCATTTTGAAGCGCGATCGGCCGGGAGTCCGAGCAGTGTCGGCAGGAGTCTTCCGTCTTCGCCGCCGAGCCGGCCCCAGATGATCGGGCCAGCCGCAACACCGATTCCGGTCTCGATGGTGAATCTTCCGTCGCGCGTTCTCGAGGCATTGAATTCGTCGAGCGCGGCTCTCATGCCGAACGCCGCATTCACGGCACATATTTCAGGGGGAAGAGTGCCGGGCCTGGGCGGGAACACCGCCAGGATCGCGTCGCCAAGATATGTTTCGATGCTTCCGCCGGCAGCCGTTATCGGTTCTTCCATCATCGTGAAGTAATCGTTCAAAAGCGTGACGACATCCTCGGGATCGTTGGCTTCCGACAGGGTTGTAAAGCCCCGTATATCCGAAAACAGAACGGCCGCTTCGATCCGCTCGCCGCCGGAAGCCATCTTCACGGTCTGGGATTCCGCTTCACGCACCGCCGTCAGGACCCCTTCGGAAACGAACCGCGCCATGCCGGCACGCTCTCTGAGGCCACGTGCCATGTTGTTGAAAACCCCGGCCAGGTCGCCGAATTCATCGGGCCGGTCGAGCGAAATGCTCCATCCGTATTCGCCGCGTGCCGTCATGCGGGTTGCATCGAGAAAAACCGGAAACGGCAGCGTGAGGAAAAAAGCCGTAGACAGGGTGACCGCCGCCCAGGCCGCGGCGATGGCGAACATCGCCTCCGCCCAGCCGGGGCCGGATTTCCGGGAGCCGGGAATCGCCACGGCAACACCCACGACGTTGCCATGCGCGAAGAGCCGTGTGGTCGCGAGCGTTTCCGCCTCGTCCGGAATCTTGTCGTATCCTCTCCCCATTCGCTGTCTCAGACACACTTCCGCAAGACGCCCGTATCTGTTCCATCCCCTCGGTTCGAAAGAGAGATCATTGGAGGAAAGCTCGGGAGGATTATAGGAATTGACGGGATATATATAATATTTGATATTCCACGAAGAACGGCGTTCAGCAAATTCAGGCGGGCTTCTTTTCATCAACCGCATGAAATACTGATCTGTGATCGTGCTCCATCCGCCATATGTCACGGCAAGCATGTTCGGACGGGTTTTGGTATTTGGCGGGGGAACGATCTGAACCCCCATGAACTGGTGCATGTTGCCAAAGGGATTTGCAAGTAAGAGCGGCGCATAGGCGAGAAGTTCCTTGCTGTATGAATCGTCAAGATACTCAGAGGTTATCGTTTGAGCGATATCGATCCCAACCGACATTTTCCTTTCGGACCCGAACCCGCCCTGGCTGGATACGCCGCCCAGCTTCACAAGGGCATTCCACGAGGTACCCTTCATGAAACTGCGCATCGGACTGGTGGTTGCCTGGTCACGATAATCCGAGATGACGAAATCTCTTCCATCGGCAAAATAGAGAAGAATGACCCTCGAAAGCAACCGGGCAAGCATGTCTTTCAGCGATTTCTCGATGGAATCATCCCGCGTTCCGGCCATTGCGGAAATGCGCCGATACCAGGTCTGAAGCGTCTTCGCCCGAATGACTCTGGCGATGCGCAGCCCGTTGTCCAGGCGTTCGAGCTGCCTGGACATGTGAGCGATGACCGCCTGCGGTTGCCTGTTTTCACCGGCTTTTGCCGATGCCGTCGCCAGCAGGATCAATCCGCAGCAGGGAACCATGGCGCCGAACGCGAAACCCCATGCGATGCGGCGGCGCAGGCCGCTCCCGATCGAGGCATGGAACCAGGCAAACCGGATGCACATCAATGCCGTTCCAGCCAGCGCCAGAAAAAGTCCGATGTCAAACCAGGGAAGCCTGTTCCGCCACGGATGCCTGGACAGCGCCGGATCCGCATAAACAGCAAGGATCGGTCTGAACCCGGGTTTCCGGTCACGCCCCGCCACGCGCAACAACACGTCATCGGGCCATTCCATGGGGGGCGTATCCTGCAACGCGATGGTTGCCCCGTTGTCAGCAAACCGCGGAAGGTCGCATGGCCTGACGTACTCAATGCGCCTGTGAAACGAGGGATACAGCGATCTTCCGAGTGGTTTTCTGATCAACGCAGTTTGATCGATGTTCCGTCCGTGAAAGAGGGAAATGAATAATGCCGCGCAGCTCTTTGAGGAGTATTCCTCGCATTCAGGGTTGACGCAGGCCCAGTCGGCAACGGAGTAGACGTTTGCCGTGCCGTTGAAGTGAGCAACATCGAGTCGCATTTCCCGATTTGCGACGGCAAAATTGAAATCCCCCCCAAACAATGCTTCGGACCGGTTTTGCGAGCTTTTCACCTCTGCGGCGAACTCCCGGGTTCTTGTTTCCCGGGATGTGCAGTTGTTCATCAGGGGTTTCAGAATCGCCGTTATTTCCGTTTCGATTTCAGCGGGTGTGCGGCCCGGAAACGAGAACGGATCGGCCAAGATGAAGACTTTCTTTTTTGACGGAATCAGCAGTGCCGAAACCGCAGGTTTTGAACCGGTTCGCTTGAACACGCTGGCGCACAGCAGCTCAAAGTCAGCCTTGCCGAATTTCATCAGTGCCGCCGCGGATGCTTCTGAAATGTTGCTGTTGAACCCGAACTCATCCATAACCGGCCGGTACAGATCATTGAGAGCCTGGGAGGTCCCCAATTCGTCCTTAAAAACACGCATTTCCTCTACCAGCTGGCGTCGTGCAACGGCACGCAGGCCGTTTTCCTCATCCTGAAGCCACATGCGCACCGCACAGCGAAGCCCGGCGGCGGGTATTACCATGAAGAACAGCCAGATCAGCGCAACCACCACGCCGCTGTATCGTCCCTCCGTGCCGAGTTCGTATCGTCTGAGACTCATGCGACAACTCCAAGAGAACCGAGCGTGTAGACGCGAACCGGCTTCAGACGTCCCTTGACAGATATTATATCTAGCTTTATACAATCAAATGAAGTCTGAGCTTCGAGCGCCGTCTCCTCATCGAGAAGGATCGGCGCTTCAGGACGCCGTCGACTTTCGGCTTCCAGTCTGGCCGCAAGATTCACGGCATCTCCGATGATGGTGAAGTCGAGACGTCCCTTGCGGGAACCGATTCTGCCGCAAATCGCGTATCCTTTCACAACCCCGACGGAAACATGCAGCGGCTCGAGATTGTTCCGCAGGCGCGCCGCATTCATTCCGGCAATCAGGTTTTTGATCGCAAGCGCTGCGGCGCAGGCCCGTATCGCGGCCGGAACATCCGAAGGGTGAAACACGCCCATGACGCCATCACCGATCACTTTGTCCAGACTCCCGCCGTTGGCGCGAAGCGCCTGTTCCATGCGCGGGAGAATCTCATCCAGAAGGGAAAACACCCCGTCGACGGTGTCATGAACCGTCAGCCGCTCGAAATCAACGATGTGGGCGAACAGAATCCCGACCTGGCGCCGTTCACCGCCCGGATGCAGTCCCGATGACACGTTCGTTCTGACGGTTTCAAGGACTTCTGCGGAAACGAATCTCGCCAGACGTTCGCGCTCGCGAAGCCCTGCCGTCATGGCGTTGAACTCCGCGGCAAGCCGCTCAAACTCATCCCCGGTATCGAGACGAAGCGCCACATCGAATCGCCCCGCGGCGACCTCGCTGCCTGCCGCGCTGATGCGATCGAGCGGCATGGCGAAATTTCTCGACAGAAAGACGGTGACGAGAACGGTGATCAGGAACGCATACAGGGCCCAGCCGGTGAGGATGAAACGCTCCTTCCATATCTGCCAGGCCGGCGTCACCGGTCTCGCGCAGCCGATCGCGACGGCACCGAATTCGGAAAAGGAGCGCACGAAAGATATTCCCTTGTTTATTTCAGGCAGTTCCTGCATCGTTGCCTCGGGAATCATCAGCGCACGCCGGGCAAGCCCCAGTACATGCAAATCAGCAGATGCCCCGCGTGGCCAGAGGCCCGACGGATCGAGCTGCTTCCTGCCGCCGCCCAAGGTGCTGAACAGGGCAAAATCCATGGTCATGTCCGAACGGGTTTCCGAGAAAGGCTCATTACGCCGTTCGAGAGTTTCAAAATACATTTTGACGAGATCCGATCTTCTGTACATGACATAGAAAAGAGCCTGGAGTCTGCCGGTTCGCGTTGATTTCACCATATATTGAAACAGGATGCTGTCGTCGATTCCGGAAAATTTCGGGTCCAGCTCTCTCCCGTCAAAGCGGAGCAGCGTCGTTATATCGATCATACTGATATTTGCCGCCATGGCACGTCGCCGCCGCGTCCAGAGGGTGGAACGCGGGGGAGTGTCGATTTCCGCCTCCTTGAACCAGCCTCCCGCAAGAAAGGCCCTCAGGGAGACGGTGCGGGCCATCTCGCCAAGCCGATCGGCCAGGCTGCGTGATTTTCTGGATATTCCCGGATCCGCGACAAGGTATTCGTTTCCCGCGTCAGTGATCAGCAGAACCACCGGGGAAGCCGCACGCCGTCTGATTTCATCAAGCATTGGCAGCACCTGTTCCGGCGCCACGGTCAGCCTGGCCCCGATCAGCTGTTTCATCCGCCAGAGGCGCTGTTTCATGGCTTCAAGATAGCCGGTAAAGCCATTTTCCAGCATTTCCAGACGTTCAGCGATGATCTTTCCCTGTCGGTCGCGATCGATCTCTTTTTGAAATTCGAGATAGGAGATCATGACGCCGCCGCAGGCGATCAACGGCAGCACGGTTGCGATGGCGACCGCGAAGGCGATCTGCCCGCGAATTTTCATCGGCAGGGAAAATCCGCCGAGTTTGAGGAGAAGGAAGAGACCGCTTCCAGCGAGGAAGAGAAAGAAGGAACCTCTCAACCATGGCTGCCAGGCTCTGAAAGGATGTTCGAGAGATTCTCTCGTGCGCCAGAGCATCAGGCTGAACGGCCGGACTTTGAATCCGGCGCACCATCGCTGGAGAAGTTCCTGGGGGGCGCCGTATTCAAGCACGAGATGGGTCTTTGTCCGGCTTTCACGGGGCAGAACGACGAAACGCCTTGAAATTCCGCCATCCGGCCGTGACAGCAGAGGATCGAGGAGGAACCGTTTCGACAGATCCGATATCCGGAAAACGGCCACATAGCCACCCAGCAAGGGCGAGTCTGGCTTCGGCTCAGCCGTGAGGAAATTGGCATAGGCAAGGAAGAGTTCGCCCCCGGGGCGCATGCGCATGAAGGGTTGCGCGATTCCCCAGGCAACGCGTGTGAACGGATCGTCACCGAAAAAGCGGTTGCACAACCCGGTGCTTCGCGTCTGAAGTTTGCCGTCAGTGGAAGATCCATTCCAGCGGCTTCTCAGACTCCGGATTTCCTCATCCTCGCGCCAGTTTTTCCGTTCGAGCCACCCGGAGATGGAGAGCCACACCGGCTGCATGGTCGAAGCTTTCGGCGGAGCACCCTCCCTCAGGGAGGTGTCCAGAAAGAGATTCGGCGACCGCCCGTCGGCGCCGGCGGTGAGGAGGAAGGCAGGCTCACAGCCGATCACCCGGCGGCACTCGCTTCTAAACGTCCGGCTGAACGTTTCCGCATCGAGTCCGGGAGCATCAGGAGCCGCTTTCCATGAACGGATGCGCCTGGCGGCGGGAAACCCCATCCGCGCTTCGATCCGGCTCAATCCTTCTTCAAGGCGCTTTGCCGGAGCAAGCCCGGGCTGGAGTTCGCGCATCACATCAAGCATTTCACGTCTGGCGGTAAGTTCCCGCCACTGCTCTTCGGCATCCAGCCATCGATTTACCCACACGAGCAGGAACAGAAGCGGAAATACCAGCAGGAAAAGCCAGACCGCGATGACAAGGCCGTGGGGAGGCATTCGCGGGACGAGGGAGATACAGCCGCCAGTTGTTGGATCTCGGAGTTCCGGCATAGGCAAGAGTATAGCATTAATCAGCCCTGCCGCGTCCCGTGAAACGGTTTTTTCAGCGAGCCGGCTGTTTCGGAAGCGCTCTCAGGCGACGGTTCACGGCTTCGCTGTCGAACTGCTCGGGATCGAAATCGCCGCCGGCCCAATCCAGCATGTCTTCGAGTTCATCCTCGTCGGCATCAGGGTCATCGAGCATGCGCAGAAAATCGGCATACCCCTCGTGGCCTCCCACCCCGTCGGGCGGAGCGGCGCGCTCGCCCTCAAGGCAGACGGGATACGGTACTTCTCCGGGTCCGGGGAGCCGGTCAGACTCCACCCGGAAACGGACCCGCCAGGGGTCATCCGGTTCGTAGTCATAGTGAAACTCGTGTGCGGAAGCTCCGCACATATCGTCAAGCGTCTTTGTTGAAGCGTCATTTCCAGGTTCCGGCCAGTCTCCGATCGGATACGTCCCTGAAGCGGAAACAAAACATGCCGGATACTCGTTGCGCCAGCCCATCACGAGCTGAACCACCTTATGAAAATCAGGCAATTTTATATCGCTTGATATCTCTATAATCCGCCAGACCGCCGGGACCAGATTTTCGATTTCAAGCCTGAGACGAAGGATGCGCATGTCGTTTCTCCTCATTGTTCAACGGGTCATGGCGGGTGATGATCGAAATCGTGACATCATCCGTCCATCTCACCGGATTGGTATACCCCCTGAGACGTTCCTGCAGACGGGTTATCAGCCTCATCGAGTCGAGTTCGCCTGCTTCCGCAATCAGCATTTCATGCCACCTTTCGTAATCGAGCTGACACCCGTTCCGGTCGTAGGCTTCAGGAATGCCGTCGGTATACAGCAGGAGCCTGTCGCCCGGGTTGATGCAGATGCTCAGAGACTGCCATTTTCCCCGCGCCCGCACCCCAAGGGGAAAGCTTCCCTGGCTTTTCATGAGCTCGACATCCCCGTTTCGCCTCATCAAGGCCGGATAGCAGTGACCGGCATTTGCGAGGTCCAGGCTTCCGTCGGGCTTTGCCAGGCCGGTGATGGCGGTCATCATCTTGAGTTTCCGGACCGTTCCGATGATGACCCCGTTCAGATGTTCGAGCAGGTCGCCGGGATCCCTGTGACCTGATCGGATGAGGTTTCCGAATGCGGCCTTGGCCATGGCGACGACGAGAGCCGCCGATACCCCGTGGCCGGAAACATCCCCCAGGATGAAGGCGATGCTTCCATCGGGACAGACCCGGGCATCGTGGTAGTCACCGCCGACCTCGCTGCACATGACGCTGATGCCTCTGTATTTCCAGGTTCCCGTCGCTACTTCGCCCGCGGGAAGGAGTTTCTGCTGAACGACTTTTGCGACTTCAAGCTCCTCCATGCCGGCAAGCGTTTCGTTGAACGTCTCCGCAAGCCGTTCAAGCTCATCTCCGGTCGAAATGGAAATGCGGGAGTCGAAACTTCGCGATTCCATGGCATCGACGCCTTTCATGAGCGCGGAGACAGGGCTCACAATACCCTGCCAGACGCGCAGACAGAGGACGATGAGAATGAGGCCCATCGCGAATGCGACGGCGAGAAGCTGATTGTGAAGCAGTTGAACCCTTTCCTGAACGAGGTTCCAGGGGAGTATTCCGACCAGAACATAATTCCAGACCTGCCTGCAGTTGAGGGCGGCCATGATTGCCGGCCTCCCCTCGAATTCGACGACTTCGCTCATCAGCACGTTCGGCGGCTCCAGGCGTCTGAAAAGCGCGGAAAACGTCCGATCGGCATGAAGCCCCGGATAGGGCAGCGTGCAGGGAAAGTTCGAAATGGCATACAGTCTCATGCCCCCCTCAAGGCGGGGCCAGACGGACATGATCTCCTCGAAAAACATGGCGGCCAGGCTGCCTGAATAGTGATACGCGCTGAAGCATGCAACAGCCGCGCCTGATGCGCCCCGGATCACGTCGAGGTAGATCGCGGCCGCCCCCGCCTCATTCGAACTGAGGGTGAAATCACCGAGATTCCGCAACATCACCGCTATAACATCGCCGCCGAATGTCGAATCCATCATTCCGGTCGTTACGAGGGTCGAAACATCCTCTCTGCCTCCGACGCCCGTAGATATACCCATCCAGATATTATACTGACCGATGGCGGCGCGGATCAGTTGTGAAGCCAATCTGGCCGCAGTCCCCCCCCCGTGAATATTGTCACCGAAAAAGAGTGACCGCGAGTATCCGCCATCAGGCGTCGCCAGAAGCCAGCTAAAGTCGCTCCAGGTCCTGTTCGCCTGGCGCTCGTAGAGGCTGGCAAGAACCGGCATCATGCGTTCTTTCGGCCATCTCGACATTCGACGGAAGAGGATCATGTTGTCGGAGTTCTCACGCCAGAACAGCCCATTGCGATCGACGATGAAAGCCGTGTCAAGGGTCCCGCGCCATTCCCAATCGAGGGTTTCGGAAATCAGACGCGCTTTCGCCGAATCCGTCGCAAACTCTTTGATTTCCAGGTCATATCGATTGGGGATCCGGAGTGCCGGCGGCGACTCGTCACGCCTCATTTCCGCCTCAAAGCGTGCGCGCCATTGCCGATAACGGGTGGCGAGCCGCTCGATCAGCGCCGGGAATTTCTGATCGATGCGCACCAGCCGCTGCTCCAGCTCCTGCCGGAGCGAGGCGGTTACCGCCTGTGTGCGGCTTTCCGCAAAATGCCCCCAGAAAAAAACCGACAGGCCGAACGGAAGAATTCCGGCAACCGCGACAGCGATAAAAAGCAGGCTGGAAAGCGCAGGAGCCCTGCCTGAACCGAAAAGGAGCCAGCCGGCAAACGGCAGACTCCAGAGCATGAGCAAGAGCCATGAAGCGCCGGGCAGTCGCGGCGACTCTTCCGGAACGACCTTCAGCAGCAGCATCTGATCGCGATAGGCCGCAACGGCAACATCGGCAGCACGGATGTGAAATGTTTCCTCTCCCCTGGAAACGAATTCGCGTTCAAAGGCTTTCACCATGCCGGTGGAGATTTCGCGGGGCAATCGGCTTTTCGCGGGTGTCAGGCGATTGAACCACCCCACCCCGATTCCGATTCTGCGCAGATCCTCCGTCACCCAGCGAACGACCGTGTCATTCCGAAGCGCTTTCTTTTCGATGATCGCCAGGATACCGGCAATCGCATCGTCTGCCAGTCCGCTGCGCCATGACCAGTATCCCCAGCCGGAATTCACTTTTTTATTCACCGGAGAGAACCTGTCGGGACGATCGACCAGATCGTGCCAGGAGGTACCACCAAGCATTTCCACGCTGTTCGGAAACATCGTATAGGACATGCGGCTTCGCTCATACCAGGGTTTCTGCAGGGCCCTGAAAACCTGTTCGAGAACCGCCGGATCAGAGGCGACTCCGAGCGCCAGGCGACCGGCTCCGTCAAACAGCCAGAGCCTGCCGTTCGTCTTCTCGATTCGTTCGATGATTTTCTGCATCCTCGAAGAATGAGAGATGGATGTTCGATTCAGACCAATCAGACGTTTTTTCAGAACCGTGCAGAGATGTTCGAAATACCGTTCATCGCTTGCCAGGACCGCCACACGACGCAAAAGCGCATGCGCCCGTGTCACTCTTTTCTGCTGATCACCACCGGCAATGGCGACGCCGACGGCATACGACACGGCAAAGTGGAGGATCAGCAGCACCAGGAGGGCCCAGACCTTTTTCATGAGCCATCCTCCCGTTTTCCGACGGGATTCATGCGTGACAGGGCCACGACGGTTTGATCATCAGCGGGGATCGGAGTGTTTGCCCATGCGGCGACGGCTTGCAGCAACCGTTCGACGATCACGGCAGGTGACGCCGTTCTGAGTTGTGATACGGTTTTCTGAAGTCTGTCATACCCGAATGGAGTGCCTGACCGATCGACCGCCTCGGGCAGTCCGTCAGAATACAGGACAAGACAGCCTCCCCGCGGAATGGTCGTGATGACTTCGGGGAATGCGGCCTTGCGTCTTGAGCCCAGTGGATAACCGGGTTTGCCGATCAGTTCGGTCGATCCGTCGGGCAGAGCGAGAATTCCGAACGGATGGCCCGCTACGGCAGCCTGAAGCAAGCCGCTGGCCGGGTCGTAAATTCCAAGCCAGAGGGACATCGGCCTGAGCCTGCCCGTCTGTTCATTGAATGCCTCATTGCTCTTTTCCAGCGCTTCAGACGGGCTGCAAAGCCGTCTGAGCTGCATGCCCAGTTCGACTTTTGCAGCGACCGTGATGAGAGCCGCGGGGATTCCGTGACCGGCAACGTCGCCGACGGTCAACATGACGCGCCCATCCGGGAGGGCCATCCAGTCGTGATAATCGCCGCCCAGATCCGCGGCCGACACGCAGCGCCCCGCGATCGCCCAGTCAGCGCCGCTGATGGCCTCTTCCGGCCAGAGTTGTTCCTGGACGGACCTGGCGATCTGCAGATCCTGCAGGTTTTCCGCGACGAAGTTCACCCGCTCGGCAATCCTGTCGAGTTCATGAACACCTCCGGCCTGAACTCTGACTTTGAAGTCCCGCCGGCGAATGGCATCGAGACCGTATTCCAGACGTTCAAGAGGTCTGAGCAGCCTGGTCGCCATCGCAGCAGTGACCCCGATGACGAGAAGCAGAATCGCCAGGGACACTCCCCCCATCCTCCTGTCCAGGCTTCTGGTGAGGGCATCGATTTCCTGTATCGGCTGGGCAATCATCAGCACATACCCGTCGAGCCGGGTTCCGGGAACCGCCGTCATCAGGTAATCCCGGCCACGGATCCTGGTGATTTCATGGACAGGCAGCCGCTCGCCGGCAACCCGGTCCCGCCATCGCTTCATTTCGGGATCATTGCCGGTCATCGGTTTCGGATACGGCCACCAGGCGGGATCGGGAGACAGCGGAACAGCGGCAAATCTCGCACCGGCCGGCGACCACGGCCATCGTGCGGTTACCCGGGCAAGGTATGTCCGCTGCGCCCGGCACGAGTCATGCATGGCGAGGAGAACCGCCCGGACTTTCCCGGTGGTTCCACCCGCAACACCGGCATACGTGATCATGCCCCTGTCCAGGAGCCTCTGAAACTGCAGCTGTTTGCCGGAGCGGATTCCATAATACATAGAATTAGCTATAACGTCAGTAAGGAGTGACGAATCACCCCGTTTCCCGGACAAGCGCACGGCGGTACCCTGAAACTCACGCATCAGGGAACAGCCGACATCGCTCAGGAATTTTCTGGTTTCGGCGACCTTCCGTGCCGTGTCGAACCCGCTGTCGAAAAACCTGACAGATGGTATAGTATCTACTATAACTATACCATTTATAATAGACCTGACCTTTTTCATCAGCGGTCCGATATGGCGTATGACGCTCCCCGCGGCATCCGGGCAATTCCTCATGCCTGCGTCCTTCAGGGCAATCTCGTATTCGCGCAGGGCGGGGAACAGCTCCGAGAGGAAGTCCTGATCGATACGCGCAAGAAGCCGGAGATGGCGTTTCTTGTATTCTTCGATCAGCACCCGTTCGCGGTCGGCGCGGTCGAACAGAACCGTCATCATCAGACCTGCCAGCAGCAGGCCGCCGCCGGCCATGAAGAGCGCCACGAGCTTGCCCCGCAGTCCCAGGAGCAGGGAGGCGGATGGACCGAAAATCAGGATGATCAGGGCAAGAACGGCCGCCACGGCTGAAAGGGCCATTTTCGATCCGGTTGCGGCATGAGCGGTTTTCGCAGAAGCGGCCGAGATCGCAAACAGTCGCTCCCCGCGGTTTCCGTCGGTCAGCAGAACGGAGTTCCCATTCCAGGCGAATTCCCCGGCATCCGGTGCGGCCGATGCGATGGATCGGCCGAGCGAAGCAGGCCACGCGATCCCGACAGGCCGGATGACCGACGGTGCAAACGGGTGCAACCAGCCGATCGTCATTTCTCCTCCGATCAGCCTGCGGGAATCCTGTATGGCCCTGTCCATCAGCTCATCCGGATCGATCCTGCCACGGTGAACGAACGCGACGATATACGCCAGGACTCGGCCGGATGGGCACCGGACGCTCCACCAACCGCCCCAGGAGCGGATAAAGGCATTTTCCAGCTTCACAAGCGAGCCCGGGGCCTCCGCCATCCGTCGCGCCGAGTCGGGATCGCCGCCGAATGCAGCGAGCAGCTTCGGCTGCGGATCATCCCCACCGGCCAGCAGCGCCCGCATAAACCGTTCAGAAGCGCGTTTTGGCGGTTGCGGCACCCCTGGCAGCGGGATCAGGTTCAACGCAGGATCGAAAAGCGTGAGATCGAGCGCCCCGTGCTCCTTTTGAACAAGGCGGGCGGCTCTCCGGGCAAGCGTGGCGGGGCGCAGCGGCGTTTTCGCCAGTTGAGAAACCAGCTCGCCATACCGTTTTTCCGTATCGCCGAGCACGGTAAGCCGGGCAAGAATATCGCGGCGTTTTGTACGATCGGCTTCAGCGGCTTCCTGGAGTCGCGCATCCGTTCGCATGTCGATCAGCCGCATTCCCGTCAACCACGGAATGCCGATGAAAACCAGCGTGAGCAACAACAGGCCGGAACGGATGGATCTGGAAAAAGGACGATCCGGCCGGCCGGCCGTTGCGGTATCCCTCATGCCGACGGAAAATGCCGCTCAGATATGCCGCTTGCGGAACAGATACTGGGAAACTCCCCACTCTTCGCCGCCCCAGCAGCCGAACATCTCCGCAACCGAAAGGAAAAAGACACGCCACCTGCGGAACCAGAGAACGCCGCGGGTTTTCCCGTAAATTTCCTCGAGAATCGGCAGCAGATCCGCGCGGGCCGCATCAAGGCGAACCAGCCACTGTTCGGCAGTCATCGAGTAGTGCCGCCCGCTGAGCCGCCAGTGATCGGTGATGGCAAGCTCATCCTGGAAGTGCAGCAGCAGGTCGTCGGAAGGCATGAGGCCGCCCGTAAAAAAGCGCTTTCCCATCCAGTCGTCGTCGCTGATCGAATCGTACACATACGCCAGCTCACGATGCATGAACATATGAGCGAACAACAGTCCGTCATTCTCCAGCCAGCCGGAGATGCGGTGCATCAGTTCCTGGTAGTTGCGGCACCTTTCCAATGTTTCAACGGCTATAATACGATCATATTTTCTCGTCGCGCAGAAATGCGTGAGATCGGCCGCCACCACTTCGACATTCTTCAGATCCCGTTGTCGGGCGAGTCTCGTGACATACTGGCACTGAATGACCGACTTTGTGACCGCGGTGATATTCGCATCGGGGAAGCGCTCAGCCATCCAGAGGGTCAGATCTCCCCATCCGCACGAGAGATCGAGAATCTTCTGGCCGTTTTCAAGCTTCGCGCGCTCGGCCGTGAGGCGCAGCATCGATTCTTCGGCATCATCAAGGCTCTCTGAGCCGAACGGATAGTAGCAACAGGTGAATTTCAGCCTCGGCCCCAGAATGCGGCTGAAAAATTCGGGCGGAACCTCGAAATGCTTGCGCTTTTCCTGCTCATCACTGCCGGAGATCGGGCTGAGCCGCAATCGGGAAAGAAGCAACCTGAAAGCTTCGCTGCGGGATTCCAGATCGCCCCGGTGTTCGGCATGGAGCCTGGCCCAGTTGAGGATGCGCAGCCCCAGCCTGACAAGGATATCCGGCACGAAGCCGGTCTCGACCAGTCGCATGGATATGCGGGACAGCAGTCTCATCGGTCTGTCTCCTCCTCAGGTTCTCGCCCGGACGGCAAAGATCGCCGAATTGTCTCCGCAGGTATCGGCGCGTCTGAGTATACGTCGTCCCGATCTGAAATCCAACCCTGCTCAGGCAGGGTTTTTCCGCCTCTGATAAAATGGATACTCATATGGGGAACGACCACACGACGGATTCATCGGTACCGGGCGCCGCCGGGGCATTGCAGCTGGTCTGGGCAAGGCTTCTGCTGGTGCTTGTTCCCCTTGTCGCAGCGGGACTGCTTGGCGATGCCGCGATGCGCAGCCGCTGGGAAGAACGCCGAACCGCCTTCATCGACGAGGTCTCGGACAGAATCGAGCGGATCGCCGTCCGTTCCGATGAGGATCTGGCAATCACGCAGCCGCTGTATGCTCTCGAGCAGTCACGCCGAAGCACCGGAACAGTTCCCGAGGCGGAAGCCCTGGCAGGTGAGCTGCGGCAACGGGTTCCCGGAATCACGTTCGAACTTTTCGCTTTTGACGCAAAGGGAACGCTGCTCGGAAGTGTTCCGTCCAACGCACCCAATCAGTGGCTGATGCGCCGGCTTTTGCCCGGCCTGATCGCTGACGAACGCGCCGCCGAAGCAGCCGGGCTTGATCTGGACCGGAAGCTGAAGGCCCTGTTCGGCAACAGCCGAACGCTTGATTCATTCAGGCGCGGCCGCGGCCGCGCAGTTCGACTGCAGCGCATGCAGCAACCTGTCCTTCTGTTCTGGGACTCGAATGCCAGAGGCGGCTGGATGGCCATCATCACCTCCGAACCGGATCTCGAAATGCGTTTAAAAAGGGCATGGGCAGAGGAATCCGCGCAGGGAATGGCGCTCGGCTGGAGGGCAAGTGACTCGGGCAGGTGGAAGTTTTTCGGGGAAGCCAGGCCCGAGCTTGCCGCCAGATTCTGGAAATATCTTGAAAGACAGGGCCGCCAGGGCATCGACACGAACCTCAGGCACTGGGAGTTCAGGCTTACAAATCGCGGCAACATCCTCTTTCTGACAGTGCCGCTGCCCGCCTCGACAGCGTTGCCCCCGCTGTCTCTCTGGTGGGGATGTATCCTCGTCGTTTCTCTCCCCATCGGGTATTTCGCCCTCTACGGCCGCGACAGACTCGGTCCGATCAGCAGGCTGTCCGTATTGCTTTTCATCATCGCCGCGGCCGTTCCGACGGCATGCGCGGCCCTCGGCGGGGTTCGGGTTCTTGCCGACCGGCGCGAGGTGCTTCGAGGCCAGGTACAACGCGCGCAGGTTGAGACTCTGCGGCTTTTCGACGAACGCTTCGCGGACCACCTCGACAGATTCAAGCGCAGACTGATTAAGAACACGTCAGGAGAAGAATTTTTTGGTGCATCCTCCTCGACCGCCGAGATTGCCGCTCCGTTTCTGAGCAGTACCTACGTCGGCCATCTCGAAATGCTCGGTTCGGACAGCCGCACAGTTTTGAGAATTCCACAGGCGGAAACCGCGTTCACCTTTCTGCTTCCACATATCCAGCGCCTGGGGCTCAAAGTTCTTGCCCCGGATCTTCTCGCAACATCGTCCATTGCCATCGATCCCGGCATCGAAGGCCTGTTCCGCAGCGACAGGTTCGGGTTCACCGCTCTTGCACTGCGCCCCAGGCGCATGAACCAGATGAACGCAGGTTCGAACAGACCCATTTTTTACTGGGATTATCCCCGCAGACGCAAAGCATATGCGACATTCGCGTCATTTATTTTCAAGCGGGAAAATCTCATGCGCGACTATGTCGGAAGCCGCATTCTCGAATCCGGCTCTCTCTGGGGTACGAAGATCAGGCTGGGTGCTCATCACCTTGAACAGCCCGAAGCTTTTCCCGAAAACGCGGGAATCTGGAAAAAGCTGACTCCGGCCCTGCACAAAAGCCAGGTGCTCAACAAGCCCGTCTTCGGCCGTGTCAGATCCGGCGGACACGACTGGTGGTATACCGCGTTTGTCGGTTCAAATCTCGATCATTACGGGCTTATTGCGCTGTTTCCCAATAACAGAATCGAGCACGCGCTCGACGAACTTCGGTTCCGTGCATTTTCCGGAATGGCGATCATGATCGCGCTGGCAGCCGGCCTCGGCACACTGCTCTCACGCAGGCTGGCACGGCCCGTTTCGGCTCTGGCCGAGGGCGTAGACAATCTGCATCATAAAATATTCAACAAACCCGTCCATATCGACGGCCAGGATGAGCTCGCGAAACTTTCCGTCACGTTCAATGACATGATGGCCGAGTTGAAGGATCTGAACGTGGCGAAAGCCGTCCAGACCAGCCTGCTGCCCTCCTCGTTTCCGCAGCCGCCAGGCTACTCGATCCATGGCCAGACCCTGTTTGCGGGCGATCTCGGAGGCGACTGTCTGGACTGCCGGGCGATGCCCGATGGCCGCATTCTTCTGTTGATAGGGGACGTGAGCGGGCACGGAGCGTCTTCGGCGCTGCTGATGGCCTTTATCAAGGCAACGGTAACCCTGTGGAGTCATTCCGGAAACGCGGATCTGAGACTGCTTGCGGATCGAATCGACGGGCTGCTGCGCTCCTTCCCGGGGCCGAAGAGGTTTCTGGCATTTTTCGGGTGCCTGCTTGATCCCGTGACGCACACGCTCCAGTGGCTTTCCGGAGGTCATCCATTCCCTGTCCTGCTGAGACCGGATCACGAACCCGGATTCATCGGAATTCCGCTCTATCCGCTCGGCATCAGGCGAACCCGCCAGTCACCGCCGACCGGTCGTATCACGATTGAACCGGGCGACACGCTTTTTTTCTACACGGATGGCTTGGTGGAGGCCCTCGACGCGGCGGGTCAGCCGTTCGGCTATGAGCGGATGACGGCCGTTGCCACGCATGCCCGTTCAGAGGCATCGGCGGACCAGTTCATTTCACGATCCATCATCGATACCGTCACGAAGCGCCATAAAGAGTTCTGCAGGGTCCCTGATGACGATGTGACCCTGATGGTTCTGACGAGATTGCCCGGGAAAGCGGAGCGGACATGAGCACGCATTCGCGAACCGTGTTTTCCGATCGTCTTTTCAGACCGGCCTTCTTTGCAGCCGCAGTCGTTCTCCTGATCTACGGCGCATTCGGGGCACTCGATCTCTTCGATGCCTGGGCGAACAGCCGCAATCAGCGACAGGAGCGCCTTCTCCGGCTGGATCTCGATCGGGCGATCACGAGCAGATTTTCAGGATTCAAACTGATCGACACCCAGTGGCGGCTGCTCGACTCGCTCCAAACGGGCTTCGCGGACATCAGACTCTATAAACGCTTCCTGGCGGGTTTCGAGAGTGATTTCGACGGGAAGTTCCGGTTTTACCTGTTCCAGAATGGCCGCAACACGGTTACGTATCCCGCAACCGCATCGAACTCGGCACTCGTGGCCGGGCTTCTCGCCGCCATGAAAGCACCCGCGGCGCAACGGGCGAAACTCGCCCCTCATCTGGATCCCCTGGCAACCCGCCTCTGGGGCGGCGAGGCGACGGTCGAAAACCTGCGCAAAAATAATGGTGGATATATACTGCTCAAATCCGCATCCGGCATGGGCCTGGGACATTTCGTGACCTATGGTTCAGGGTTAAGCGCCGCTCTGCTGGCCGAAGATCTTCCGGGAAACAGCTGGAAACGGTTTTTACGGCATCGATCAGAGCATGCGGCTCTTGCAAAGCAGGTCGGACAGGGCATTCCGGATATCGACATGTGGGTTCCGCCATCCGGGAGATCGGTCCGTTCGATGCGTCTCGCCTGGGAACAGTTCAGAAGCGGGCAGCAGAACACGGTCGTCCTGGACGGCTGCATGTGGATGTTTGAGCGCGATCGCACGGGAACCGTCACGGCAATAGCGAAATCCGTTCCTCCGTCACGGGACATAGCCGCGCTGAAATTCTTCACAATCCTGTTTTCGATTCTTCTGCCGCTGGCCTGCCGGCACTGTCTGGCAGACGGGGGCAGGCTCGGGTTCATCTCTCTGCGCGCCCAGATGCAGCTGCTCTTCATCGCGGCAACCCTGCTTCCCATGCTGTCCACGCTGGGAATCGGCTGGATGGGCCTGAACGATCAGGCGGAAAGACTTCGCAATGCGGCTTTCGCGACCGGAATGAACAAACTCCATACGGTCAACGCCGGAGTTTCACGCAACCTCGCAAGCTTCGGGGTCGTATTCAGAAAGCTCTGGAAGTGCGCAAATACGGTTCCTTTCGACGCGGAAAAGTTCAGAAAGATGTTCGAGCCGTTCGGAGAAAACAAGCTGTGCCATCATCTGCTTATTCTGGACTCCAGAAACCGTGTTTACCTGCGTGAGATCGATGCGGATCGGGACGACGTCATAGATATTGTTACCATGCTGTCCCGCAGCTTGATCCGGCGTTTCATCCCTGGCCGCATCGCTTTCGAAGATCAGGACAAGGTTCTGCCGATCGATCTGATTACCGAGCAGATTTCAGCCAATGCGGAACTCGGCTGGGCAAGCCTCGTTGAAACGCCCAGAGTGCCGCACCGCCTTCAGATCGGCTTCACCCCCTCGGATATCATCTGGGATGTCTTCCCCGATCTGGCGACCGGGCCTGCTCTCATGGTCGGGATGACCGAGTCCGAAGATCTGATGCAGAGTCACCTGATCCGGTCTATTTCGATGAAAAGCGATTCGATCAGGCTGTTTCTCCTGGACGGCCCGGACCTGGAAATGCGGCCGGAACCGGGGGCCGACGATCTGAAAATCCTTTCACCGCTGATGCAGGTGAGCAATCTGACGGGAAAGGTTGTGCAGCGCGAGATCACTCTCTCCTCAGGTACCGCCTGGGTCGTGACGTTTCCCGAGTCGGTCGTCGGAAAATTCGTGATGGCGGCGGTTCTTGACGCGGACAAGGAGTTGTCGCGTCTCAACAACACGAAACTGGCTCTATTGCTCGGGCTGCTGGCTTCATTTCTTACGGCGTTTGCCGCCGGCCATCTCCTGAGCGCATTCGTGCTGGTGCCGATTGCCGATCTCCAGAGTGGAGTTGACGCGATCCGGCGCCGACGCGCCGATGTCGTGATTCCGCTCAGGAGGAATGACGAGTTCGGGCATCTGGCGAAGATCTTCAATCATGCCCTCGGCGAACTGAAAGAGCTTGAACTCGCCAGAGTCGTGCAGACAAGCCTGTTACCGGCAGCCATTCCGGAAATCGACGGGTATTCGCTCGCCGCCGTGAATATCCCGGCCACCGACCTGAGCGGCGATTATTACGATCTGATCCCCTGCAGTGACGGTTCTCTGCTGATGCTGATCGGAGACGTCACCGGCCACGGAGCCTCCGCCGCCTTGGCGATGGCGATGGCCAAGGCGACGGTTGCCTACCGGCTCGCGGACGGGCAAACGCGGCCGACTCCGTTGATGACATCCCTGAACGACGTTTTCTATCAGGAGCTGCGCAGTCAGCGGAAATACATGACGATGCTGATGGTGCGTCTCGACCCGGGTTCCCATCATCTGACCATCGAAAGTTCCGGCCATAACTACCCGCTGCTGCACTCTTTCGCGGCCGGAAAAACCGAGTATCTCGAGATGGTGGGCATTCCACTCGGGGTTCGAAGGAAACCGTCACGGGACACCATCGACATCGACCTGGCGCCCGGTGACGCGTTCGTTATGTATACCGATGGATATACCGAATGTCTGCTACCCACCGGGGAGCAGCTTGGAGACGAGGCTTTGCGAACGTTCACCCACCGGCTGGCCCGCGAAGGGAAAGCGGCCCGCGACCTCCTGGACGGGTTATTGATAGATCTCAATATACGGCGTGTCCAGGGGCCGCTTGCCGACGACGTCACGCTCGTCGTGCTTCGCCGGAACCGCTGACGGCCCCGACGAAACCCAAGCGGCGCCTCGCCCGAGCGTTGCGGGGATCAGCTGATCCAGGTCACGAAATCAGCGAGAGGCAGGGGTTCTTTGACAGCCGGTTTCGCGACGGGCTTTCCAAGAACAACCAGCGTCTGAATCATATATTCCTTGTCTTTCAGCAGAGTGTCGATGGCATCTGAAGCCACGAGCGCGCCGGAAACCCAGCACCCCCCGAGGCCCAGTTCCGTCGCTGCCAGAAGCATGTTTTCCACCAGTGCGCCGACCGACTGGATATCGGGATATCTGCGCAGTTTGTTCATTTGGTCGTGGGTGACGGAGCTCTCGTCGAGAACCTTGTCCACCATGGCCTTGTAGGGTTTCGCCAGCACCGCCAGCACGACCGGCGCGTTGACGAACATGGTCGAGAAGGTGCGAACTTTCTCGAGGCGCGTCATGGCTTCGGCAGAAACCTTCGGAAACAGTTCGCCAAGCTTCTTTTCGACGGCATCCTTCATGGAGGCCAGCACCTTTTTGTCGGTAATGACGGCGATTTTCCAGGGCTGGGAATTGTTCGGAGACGGTGCCATCAACCCGGCCTGGATGATCTTTTCGATCTGTTCCCGTGAAACCGGGTCTGAGGTGAACTGGCGAACGGTCCGACGTTTGGCGGCAAGGGCGAAAAAGTCCATCGTGATCCTCCCTGTGTTTTTCGATAAGGCGCTGTTGCGCCATATCGAATGTTACCACAGGAAGCGTCAGGCGGTCAGCATGATGCCATCGGTTGCCGCAGCCGCATCCATGAGACGGCCCCGGGAAGTGTAGATCCCACGGCGCGAAGTTTCCGCATTCAGAAGCTCACGCTGCGCTTCCCATTCGAGCCGCCGCGCTTCAACCGCCGCTGAGCGGTCGGCAGGCGAAAGGCTCGGGCCGCTTTGAGCAATGCGCTGGATGTATCTGGCTTCACGCACGGTCGCCTGGGGGTCGCCGGGAGTCTGATACGCCCGCAGATCGACCGATCCGCTCACGGCATATCGTTTTCCGTCAGGGCCCAGGACGAGCTGATAGGTCGCGGGCGTGCCGACGGCGAGAGCTCTCGACTCGGCATATCTGCGGATAAAGGTATCCTGCCGCTGCAGTTCGGCGATGCGGGCTGAGTCTCTCAGCTCCGTCGCCGACTCCGGCCTGGGCCGTTCGGCTTTTTCAGCCACCGGCTGAATGAAGGTTTCAAGGACAGAACCGGACGGGGTGCCTCCGATTTCCATACGAAGGGTCCTTTCGAACCGCTATCTCTCTACGAGAGATATCGGCTCGATCGAGCCCCGTCCGAAGTCCCTGTCAGTATCTGCGCCCCCGGCGGCCGCTGCCGCCACGACTACCGCCGCCTCCGCGGCCGCCGCTGCCGCCGCGGCTGCCACCACCACCGCGTCTGGCCGGTCTGTGCATCGACTCGCTCGAGCCGCCGTTTTCATCGGGATGCGACTCCTCGGCCTTCGTGACGACGGGTTCGGTCGCGGTTGGGTTGGCGCGGCCTTCCGCGAGCATGGCGCCGCCGATATCGTCCAGCAGCATCAGCATCAGTTCTCTTCCGTGCTCATGTTCCTGGATCTGATCGAGCAGCATGCCGAATCGCTTCGACCGCTCGCGCTGGGCGGTGTTCATGTCACGCTGGCGCGATTCCAGACGGGCCAGAAGGCGCTCGGTGATGCGACGCTGCATATCGTCTTCGATCGGTGTGGGTTTTCCCATGAAGGGAATGCCGAAACGTTTTGCATACCGTTTCAGATCCGGCTCTTCCATGATGGAAACGAGGCTGACGGCAACGCCGCGATTTCCCGCGCGGCCGGTGCGTCCGGCGCGATGAATATACTGCTCGAAATCTTTATGCCAGTCATAGATGAAGACGTATTCGAGATGGCTCACGTCGATTCCGCGGGCTGCGATATCCGTCGCGACGAGAAAACGCAGCTCGTGGCGCTTCAGCTTGCCCATGACGGCTTCACGTTCGCGCTGTCCGAGGTCGCCGCTGATCTGGTCGGCATCGTAGCCGAACCGGCGTAAAAAGGCGGAAAGATACTCGACTTCGCTTTTCGTATTGCAGAAGATAATGCCGCTTTCCGGATTCTCCAGCTCGATGATCCGCATCAGGACGCGATCTTTCTGCATCGGATCAACGACGTAATACAGATGATCCATATCCGGAACATGCTGCGAATCGCCGGAGAGTCCCAGAAAGATCGGGTTTGAGAGGAATTCATTGGAAAGGCGTTTCACGCTTGCCGGCATCGTCGCCGAAAACATCGACGAGACGCGTTTGCGGGGGAGATACTGCTTGATCCGGTTCATGTCGGGGTAGAAACCCATCGAAAGCAGTTCGTCAGCCTCGTCGATCACGAGATACCGAAGGTTTTTCAGAACCAGCGAGCCCCGGCCCAGATGGTCGAGCAGCCGGCCTGGAGTGCCTACCACGATGTGCGCGCCCTGTCTGAACCCTTCGAGCTGGGGACCATACCCCACACCGCCGTAAACCGCGACGCTCTTCAGGCCGAGATGGACATTGACACGGTCCAGTTCGATCTTGACCTGCAGCGCCAGCTCACGGGTCGGCAGCATGATCAGGGCCTGGCAGCCATTCACCGCGGGATCGAGCTGTTCGCAGATCGGGAGGAGAAAGGCGCCGGTCTTGCCGCTTCCGGTATGAGACTGGACGATGACGTCATCGCCGCGCAGGAAGTAGGGAATAATGCGTGCCTGAACCGGCATCGGCTCGGTCCAGCCGATCTCGGAAATCGCGCGGCGCAGGGGCTCGCGCAGGGATTCAAACTTGAACGGGGGCAGTTCCTCGACCAGGGGTTCAGCCGGTTTCTCCGGGGTCTCCGGGGAATCGACAGCTGTCACCGGCTCGGGAGCGGATTCTGCGGGGAGTGTGGAATTGATAGAATCAGTCATGGTCTGGAAACAACTTCCTTTCGCCAATGCCAAAGCATTGTATTCATCTGCTGAATGGGATGTCTTGGGGATCAGGGTACCTTTCCCGGGGTTTCTGCGCAAGCCTTACCGGATCAGCCGTCTCCATCCGCCTTACGAACCACGTTCCTGATCACGTACAGGCCCAGCAGGGCGGCCACCAGATACCCGGCGATTCCGAGAAACAGCTGCGCCGGAACACCCATGATCGTGTAGTCAAGCTTCGAAAAAGTGATGAACATGGCGGAACTCAGAACAAGCGAGGCAAGAATGAGAGCTGCGATCATCTTCCCGATCAGCCGTTCGATCTGCATCATGGTTCTGCCCTGTTCGGCGGTTTCCACACGCAACGTCAGCCTGCCGTGCTGCATCGAATCGAGTATCTCAGAGACCTGCCCCGGCAGATCCCCCATGGCATCGGCAGCATCGCCCAGGCGGCGCCACAGGAGCCGGCCGATGCGCACCGGGGCGTGCCGCATGACCAGGAGCCGTTTCAGATGCGGAGTGACGGCGGCCCCGATATCCAGATCAGGGTTCAGAGTCCGCGCCACGCTTTCAACGGTCAGCAGGGCTTTGCCCATCAGATAACAGTCGGGCGGAATTCTGATCTTATGCCGTCGGGTCCCGTTGAAAAGGTCCTGAATGAGTTCGCTGAGGCAGACCTCGGAAATCGGCACCCCGACAATCTTTTCCATGATTTCGGAAACATCCGCCGTGAACAGCGCGCGATCGATCGGCCCGTCATGAACCCCCATGGCCAGAAGCGCCCGCGAGGCCGCATCGACGTCATTTTCGACGAGGGCGACGATCAGATCGACCAGGCGAAAGCGCAGTCCCTCGTCGAGGCGTCCCACCATGCCGAGATCGAGGAAAGCGATTTTCCCGCCTTCCAGGGCGAAGATATTGCCGGGATGCGGATCGGCATGGAAAAAGCCGTGTTCGAACACCATGGCCAGCACCGATTCGACGGCGACACCGGCCAGTTCCCGCGGGTCGATCCCGAGGGAGCCGGCTTCCGTGATGCGGACGCCGCGAATTCTCTGCATCGTAAAAACGAGGCGGGTCGAGTGATCCGGAAACACGGCCGGAACCACGATACGCGGATTTTCCTGGAAGGCCGTTCCAAACCGTCGTGCATTCCGCATCTCATTCGTGTAATCGAGTTCGCGTCTCACGGCACGCCTGAACTGTTCGACGATTCCGACAGGATCGAGCACACGCAGCGCCGGAAGACGCCTCTCGAGCTGGCGCGCCGTCATCAGCATCAGATCGGTATCGCTTTCGATGAGATCTCTCACGCCGGGTCGCTGAACCTTGACCACGACATCCGCGCCGGAAGGCAGACGAGCGGCATAGACCTGGCCTATGGAAGCCGTTCCCAACGGGGTTTCCTCGAAGGAGGCATACGCATCCGCGATGGTCTTTCCGAGTTCCGACTCAATCAGGTTTTGCGCTTCCCGGAAGGCAAAAGGCGGAACGTTGTCCTGAAGGCGCTGCAGCTCGGTCATGACTTCGTCGCTGACGAGATCCGGCCTGGTGCTGAGGATCTGGCCAAGTTTGATGAAGGTCGGACCGAGATCCTGGAACACAAGCCTGATGCGCTCGGGAACGGTTATCGTGGACGATCTGGCATCCGCCGCGCCGGCAAGCCGGAATGACGAGATCAGACGGCCAAGTGCCGAATCGCTGTTTTGCAGCTCGATGACGAGCTGACCGAATCCATGGCGGATGAGCACGCTCAGAATTTCCTGAAATCGCCTGAGATCACGGATATACTGAACCGGATTCGGCAGTCCCGGAATGTCATAGGTCACGCTTCATTCTCCTGCGGATCAGAAGTTAAACGGGGGCATGGATCTTTTTTCAGTGTAACAGATACGGCAGCGGCTTATATATTGTATTCGTTATAATTTTACGATTTCCATTTGCCTATCCAGCCGGGATTCGATATACTCAGATGTAGTTTACCTATACAGATGAATGGGATCTACATCATGAGAGGGAGGGCCGCCGTCGACATGTCGAATGGCGCATGCCGCATGCCGTCACACGAAATTTCCGGCGAAGGGATCGAACCCGTCGCCAGGGAACAATCTGCCGTTCTGACGCTCCAGGACCTGGCTTCCGACTCCAGAATCGCGATACCGGGAATCGAGTTTTTCCTGCTCTCCAGCATCTGCCTCCTTTATCTTGCGGCCTACGGACTGGCCCATATTCTCGGACTTCCGGCCAATTCGTTCGAGCGCGCGGAAATTCTGTTCACCTGTTTTGTCGCATTCAACTGCGGCGCGGCCTTTCTGGCCTGGAGAGGCCTCCACTGGATTCCAACGCGCGGGCTTGTGCATGAAATAGCGACAGTTATATCCGCTGCTCTATCTTGCGCGGCAATCGCCAATCTGACAGATCTCGGCCTGTGGTTGGGACTGGGGAGAACCCTGAAGAGTTCAAACATTCCACATTTCTTCTATGTCCTGGCAATTATTTTCGCGACAGTCGGAATGTTCAAAGTCGCCAGGCTCTGGCATGTGCGTTTCGGCGCGAAGGCCGCGCTGATGTACATCGGCGTCTTATCGGGTTTCGGTCTGATCACGTATTTTTCCGGCATCCCGGCGGCAGGCCCGGAGCTTCTTTCAAGAGGCAACGTCCGTGACGTCGTTTCGCACTTGCTGTATGCGGTTCTCAACTCGTTTATCGCCACTCTCGCGATTTACAACTGGATCCACTCGCGCGGCAAGCTGAGCAACGGCATCAGGC
>CAZQYQ010000029.1:0-25602 GCA_964597625.1 uncultured bacterium | reverse complement strand
GCCGAAGCCATGAAACCGCCATCTCCGAGCGCGACCAGGCCATACGAACGTCGGCTGAAATTCAGAAAAAACAGCAGGACCTCAAGGAGGCATTCGGCAGGTATGTGTCGCCTGAAGTCGTCGCGGAGCTGGAACTCGACCCGGCCGGCGCAGCCGTCGGCGGCCGCCGCCAGAAGGTGACGATCATGTTCGCCGACCTTCGCGGGTTCACGGCCATGACGACCGTCCTTCCTCTCGAGGGCCTGGTTCAGATCCTCAACGGCTGGTTCGAACGCTCATCCCAGATCATCCTGCGCAATCACGGCACGATCGACAAGTTTATGGGCGATGGCATCATGGTGCTGTTCGGTGCACCGATCGCCAAACCTGATGATGTTCTGCGCGCCGCTTATACCGCTTTCCGCCTCCAGGAGATCTTCCTGGAGTTCAAGCAGGAGTATTCCACCCTGCTCCAGGGCCGCTCGCTCGGTCTTGGAATCTCGATCACCACCGGTGATGTCGTCGTCGGCAACTTCGGCTCATCACGGCGAATGGAATACACGGCGATCGGGGATGTCGTCAACCTGGCTGCCAGATTTGAAAAGCTTGCCGCAAATGGTGAAATCGTCGCTGATGCCACCACCTTCGGCATGCTGCAGAACCGCTTCGAATACCGAGTCGAAAAAAACGTCCAGGTGAAGGGAAAAGAGCCGCTCGATGTGTACCGGCTCGTTGCCCTGCGCCGCCAGGCCAACACGGAGAAGTAACCATGGCAGGCGAGAAGCGGAGCAGAAAGATGATCGTGAGGGAAGCGACGGGCCCTGAAGATCTTGATGCCGTGTTCGAGATTCGCCGGCGCGTGTTTGTCGACGAACAGAACGTTCCCCTGGAGCACGAGCGCGATGCGATCGATTCCCGGGCGGTGCATGTCATTGCCAGCCTGGATGGGGAACCGGTCGCCGCCGCAAGGCTCTTTCTCGACAACCAGGATCAGCATGTGGCCTGGATCGGCCGGCTCGCGGTGCTGGCGGCAGGCAGGCACACAGGCGTGGCAACGGGAATCGTGCGCTTTCTTCTCGACTGGAGCCGCCGCCACGGGATTGCACGAGTCCGGCTCCATGCGCAGGAATACGTACAGGGACTGTATTTGAAACTGGGTTTTCTTCCATGTGGCGACATTTTCATGGAAGAAAACATCCCCCACAGGGAGATGGAACTTCGCTTGAACAGGCATGAACAACTTCCGGTCCGCGGTTGCTGCTCATGAACCGTATTCTGCGACTCTTCTTCACAGCCCCTTCCCGTTCTTGACGCTTTTCTCCCCCGTCAGTACAATATCTCTGATTCATCAGAATTTTATTCCGGGGAGGAGCATCTTTTATGAGGCGTCGAGCTTATCCCGCCGTGTTCGGGGTTGTGTTCCTGCTGATCACGCTCATATCGGGGCCTGCCTCTGCTTTCAACCTGGGGGACTTCCTCGGGGAAGCGCTCGGCACGCTCGATCGTGCTGATGCCACCGTCCAGCAGACATTCGGCGGTTCGGCTCCCGATGCCCTTGCCGCCGCTAAATCCTCGACCTGGGACACCCTTTTCGGCGGTCTCGAAAAGGGATGGGAAACCAAGGTCGGCGCCGAGGGGCACGAAGCGCTCAAGAAAGATCCCGGTTTTGTCAAAGACGCAAAAATGCTCGACCGGCTTGGCCGTGTTGCCAGAAAACTGGTTCCGACCTGCGAGCGCAAAGAATTGAATTACCACTTCGCTGTCATCAACAGCGACGAGTTGAATGCATTTGCCCTTCCCGGCGGATATATCTATGTGACGAAAGGCCTGATGAAGGCGGCTCAGAGTGATGACGAACTGGCCGGGGTCGTGGCCCATGAACTGGGTCATGTAAACCGCAAGCACAGCGTGCGTCAGGCCGAGAAAGCCGGCATCATGACGGCCATCGTTGCCCTGATGACCGTGCAGGATGACGTGAAAAAATATCAGAAGGCTGCCGCCATCGCCGCGTATTTCGCGAATTTGAAATTCTCGCGGACCGACGAGTATGAGGCTGACCGCTGCTCGGTCGAATACACGAGCAAAGCCGGGTATGATCCGAACGGCCTGATTACCTTCTTCAACCGCATCAATCGCGATAACTCCTTGACCAAGGTCACCAAGTATTTCTCGACGCATCCGCCCACCACCGACCGCATCAAAGCCGTCCAGGAACAGATCAAAAAGATCGGCGGAAAAGTCGCGCAAACCACCCCCCAGAATTCGACCGGCGCCTCTTCCAACAGTTCAGCGAATATCCCTGGCATCGGTGATCTTCCGGCCGGCAGCACGCAGAAAACCACGACGACCACGACGCCGACTCAGACGACCAAGCCGTCTCGAGCGATGACCCTCCAGGAAGCATACGAGAAATACCTGTTCGCGAAGCAGAATTACGAATACAAGGTCTCTCAGCAGGCTTCCACAGATGAAATCATGAAAGCCTTCAATGAATATCAGGCCGCTAAAATCGCGTATCTCAAACTTCGCAACGGAGCCGTCGCCGGCAGCTGAAGCCGTTTCCATTTTCGATTGACATGAAAAAGCCCCCGACCTGCGGGGGCTTAACCTTGTGCCGGAGTCATGTTCATCAGGCATCAGCGCGCATGATGCAGTGTTCGAGATGCCGGCGGTCGGTGTCCGTGAGGTTGAGCGTCCGCTCGTAGCGGGAGACGATGCGACGGCAGCTTGGGCAGCTGGTCGCAATCTGCCGATAGAGGGCAAGCAGTTCCTGGAGAGACATCGCTTCCACCTCCGGTTCATCCGATATGTTTTCCCTACGTAATCTATCGGCACACCGGATGGTTTTCCTGATCGATAATTTCGCTGATTACCCGAACGCAAAACACACCGCCCCGGCCTGTTTATAAGGCTGGGGCGGCGTGTTTTCGCCCGGGATCAGCTCAGTGCTGTTCGGTAGAAACCGGAATAATATCCACCCAGTGGCGATTGAGGCGATGAGCGAACTTCACCTTGCCCTCTGCGAGAGCGAACAGGGTGTGATCTTTCCCGAGGCCGACATTCTTGCCTGCATTGATCGGCGTTCCGCGCTGACGAACGATGATGTTGCCAGCCTGAACCAGCTCGCCGTCGAACTTCTTGGTGCCGAGTCGTTTGGGATTGCTGTCCCGCCCGTTTACGGTCGAGCCTCCACCTTTTTTATGCGCCATAATTGCATCCCCTTTCGGAAATTCCGTTTTTCATCACAACCGCATCGGGATAGGTCTCTGCAAGTCTTCTGAATCCATATCTGAAGACCTGAGTAACCACAGATGCGGTTTCGCGCCGCCCGACAGGAACTTCCAGCGAAACATCGCAATGGCCGTTCCCAGCCTCACCCGTGATCTGCGCACCGACCTCGCATTCCATGCCGCCCAGAAAGGTCAGCAGCAACGCCGAGACGGCACCGCACACAGGATCGTTCCCTTTGCTTTCGCGACCGGCATGACCGCTTACGCGGAGTCGAAGCCGATTCCCTTCAGCGGGAGGGAACTCGACAACCACCATCAGGCCGTGATTTCCTCAATGACGATCGAGGTGAAATCCTGGCGATGACCGTAGTGACGGCGGTAGTTCGTCTTGTTCTTGTATTTCAGGCCGATGATCTTCTGACCGCGGCCATGGCAAACGACCTTGGCCTTTACGTTCACGCCCTTCAGATAGGGCTGACCGACCTGTACCTTCTCGCCATTCTTGATCATGAGAACGCGATCAACGGCGAACGTGGCGTTAGGCTGCTGCTCGAGCTTTTCACAACGAACGTGCGAGCCCTTCTCCACGGAAAATTGTTTTCCACCAAGTTCGATGACGGCAAACATGAATTCGTACCCCCTAGAAAAATGGACCAAGAGAGTTTAAACCTAGCACAGATCAGGCGTCGTGTCAATACAGGTTGCCCGATCAGGTGATAGAGTATACCATGAATTCGCCGCCCGGTGTGAAACGAGAGAATTTTTTTTCGAATTGGAACGCTCACAGGAGAAAATGATCACGCATGAATAGGGGCGACAGCAGAGGTTTCGTGCAGGAAGCGATTCGCCGGATCCTGATGGTCGTTCTTGCCGCGGTCTGGTGGCTCAGGTTTGAACAGCCTGCGGGCGATGCCCTGCTCCTCTCGCCTGTTGCGGACGGCATCGTCATTGTTGCGCTGTCGTTCATCGGCCATGTGCGCGGCCTTGCCTGGCAGGACGGCCTGTTGTGGCTGATCCTGTCTCGACGATTGCATATCGATGCATATAATAATCTCGAAGCGCTCCAGGCGGTCATGCAGGTTTCCTGGGTTCTCTGGGGCGCGGCCTGGGCAACCGCCGGCAATGAGAGGAGCCGGTATCTTCTGCTTCTGTATCACGGGGGCCTGGCGTTCGATGCGGGAATGGCACGCTCATTCGGTCTTGGCATGTCGATCGGCTGGGAAGCAGCGCCTCTGACGCTGATGTTTTTCTCGGCATCCGTGAGACGTGCGCTGCTGTTCCGTGATGAAGCGAGGTTTCCGGCAGGCGCGGTTCCGGTTTTTTTCGGACTCCTGTTTCTGATTGCGGTTCACCGGGCAGGTCCGGCGGCACATCTGACCTGTGCCGTCATTTCAACGCTTACGGCAATGATCCTGTTTTTCGCAACCTCGCCGGCCGATACGGGGGACACGGGCGGGGAAGGGGCGATGCTGGCTCTCGGAGGTGTTCCGTTGTGCCTGGCGGCCATTCAGCTCGGCATTGCCGATGCCCCCGGAATCGACATCTTTTTCCGGAAAAGACTGTTCGCGGGCGGACTGCATCCGAACATTATCGGCGTCTGGTCGTTGCTGATGCTTATTCTCACTGGTTCCAGGGCTTCGTGGAATGTCGTTCCGGCGCAGATACGGCGTGTTGTTCACGCAGGCGTCGTGTTGCTGTATGTGGTGATGCTGTTCTGTGCAGGCAGTCGGGTCGTGCTTCTGACAGGCATCATCGTCGGTCTGGCCGCGCTTGTGACCGGGCGCAGGAGTCTTGCCGGATCCTGGAACGTCCTCGTTCCGGCGGGAGTGGCAGCTGTTGGCCTGGGAATCTGGCGTATTGCCCAGTCTGGTTCTATCGGGGAATGGTATCTCAACGAACGGTTTTTCATCTGGAGCGCGGCATGGCGGGACATCAAAACGGCACTCTGGACCGGGCATGGCGTTCTCTCCTACGGCGAACTGCCTCAGATTATCGATCCTGACAACGGAGTCTGGGTATACGACTGGATATATCCGCACACTCATCAGCTGGTTCTCGAACTGCTTCTCTGGGGCGGCCTCCCTTTTCTCCTGTCTGCCGTCATCGCGGGCGTGATGTGGCTGCGGAGCGCGGGGCCTGGGGTCATGCGGTATGCTGCCCTGTCGATCGTCGTGATCGGGGGTGCAGATTTTGTCCACTTCACTCCGGCGATGGTGCTCATCGTCGTTACCGTCTGGTTTCTCGGGATGAGTGCATCGCATCGGACCGGCGGTGAAACCGGCCTCGCGTGGAGATATCCGGTTCTGCTGCTGGGTGCGGTGGCGATGTTCGCAATCGTGAACGGCGCGACGGCGAAAGCCCGGTATCAGGAGGCTCTTGAAGCGCTTTACAGGGGCGATGGAGGCTGGCGTCGGTGTCTCGATGAAGCCGTGCAGGCTGCTCCGATGCGGATGGATCTGCGTCTGCAGCGGCTGCTGATGGATCTCTCGTTCGGGATGGAACCGGATGAAAAGAGCCTGGCGGCCGCGAAGGCAATGCGAATTTCCAGGCCGCTCTATTATCTGCCCTGGTTCATTGAAGGCCGGATGCGGGAACTCGCCGGCAGCGACTCGGCTGCTCTCGATGCCTATGTGAAATCGCTGGAGCTCGAACCTCGTGATCCGATGGGTATCCGCTGGGGACGTGCCGCTTTGACGGCGCGCCGGCTGGGAAGAGACGCGACGGTGCATGCCTGGCGTGCGATTCAGCGCGGCGTGTGGGGAGCCGCATGCATTCTCGACAATCCGGAATACGGCGGGGAGTTCGGGAAAACTCTTGCCGCCAGGCTTTCGACATTCCGGATACGTTCGGGAATGGAAGTGGCCCAGGCCTGGCAGGCCGCTTCCGCGCTTGCTGAGCATGGGGTGCTGCCGCTGACTCTGCCGCGGCTTCCGGAACTGGGGAACGAGGTCTCCGATGCCCTTCGGGACGGTCTGAGATGCGTGGATATGCAGATTGCCTCCCACACGGCGGGCGCCGCGGATGTCATTGCCTCACATGCAGGCTGTATCGATCAGTTCCTCGGCCCGAGACTCCATGCGCTGGGGGCGATGGCAGACTCGCTGGGAAGGAATGACGTTCTTGCTTCGATCGCTCCGCGGCTTCGATCCGTCTGGAGCTATCGCAATAAAAACGATGAGGACCTTCGGCTTTCCTGGTGGCTGGCGAAGGCATCGGACCGGCTTCATCAGCCGGACCAGGTATCGGGGTATCTCGACAGGCTGGATGCCATGGACCCTGCGAATCCATGGATTCTGGAGCTGAGAGGCGATGTCTTACGCGAATTGGGAGAGGCTGACGCGGCGAAAGCGGTGTATGGAGCGGCGTTGCGGGCCGTATCGGTCGCACGGCTCGACCCGTTTTTCTCATCAGGCCCCCGTGAACTGTATACGCCCGCGGGCGATCAATGGTCCTACGCCTTCGAACGAGCCTTCAGGCGGTATGATGACGAGGCGCACGCATATCATGAGCGGGAGTGGAATGAGCTGGCGAAGCGACTTGAGTCCAGGACATCAGGAAATGAATAACAAATACACCAGCCTTATTTGAGAACGTGCCAGATCGCTCCGTTGGCGTCGGAGTAAACCAGGGATGCATTCCCGCTGAAAAATGCTGCGAGTTTTGACTGATACCCTTCATCGGGAAACATTTCACGCAAAAACCTTTTCCCATGATTGGGAAGATACAAATGACTGATGCCCATTTCGCGGAGATATGCCGTTATCTGTGATGCGTCGCGGGCAGCTATAATTGCTGATATAAATGGGAACGGGACAAGCTCCATCCATTGAAAAGGCTTCGATAAATAGTAGACGCGTTCTTCAAAGAGAGGAAGCAGTTTGTCGTTCGATCCGGCATGGGTATTGAACCACTGATACGCACCATAAAAGGGAAGTTCACGCCCGAGAAGGGCTTCGGCCGGCTCCTTTCCGGACAGAAATGCTTCACAACGCAGGTTACGGGTCATGGAAAACGACCCGCTGGAAAGAATTGCGGCAATGGCCAGAATGCATGCCAGGCGCTTGTCAGCGAACGGAGAAATCAATCGGAAGCCGCAAAGCGCCGCAGCAAGACCGAGACATGGCAGGAGGAATCTGATCTGATGGGAACCCGCTGCCCAGAGGACGAAGGCGCCGCAGGTGGCCAGCGCAAGGGCCGCGTGCTCCGGATTGCGCTTCCGGTCAAAAAAGGAGGTGAACAGGAGCGGTGCAAGCGCAAGGGGGAGGAATCCGATTTGCCCGTCAAAGTAAATCAAAGAGGATGTCGCATCATGCACATGTCCGTGAATCGACACGTTCCAGGGCAGCATCAACAGGGCAAGCACGTCGCGGCCCATGCCAAACCGGTCGAGAAGCACCGTGGGATCGTAGGTGAACGGCAACGGAATGTGGAATACCCGTTCAAATGCAGCTATCGCCGGGGGGATGAACCAGGTGAAATGCCAGAGATACCCCATCTGAGGGTAGATCGGATTGCCTGTGGTATACCAGTTGCGCAGATACCATGGGAAGCCGAGCAGCGTGGTTACGACCGTGAACTTGATCAGATCGGACATCCAGCGCTTCTGCCGGTCATCCCACTCCGGGCGCAGTCGAAGTATGACGGGAGCTGCGATCACCGCGAGAAAAAGGAGTCCCAGCCCGGACGTTTTAACACCGCCTGCGAATGCTGAAACGACTGAAAGGGCCGGCAGAACCGAGGCCGGTTCTTTGTTCCGAACCTCGTTTATCAGGAAAACCGTTGCAAGAGCAAGATAGGCAATCGGAAGATCCGTATAGGCCGTTCTGGCCACGAGAGAGATTTCGGGGTGCGTCTGCCATGCGATTGCCGCAAACGCACCGGCTGCGGGACTGATTCTGCGGCCGACGACCATCGCGAGAAGAAGAGCCGTCGCCAGCCCGAAACCCCAGCTGATTGTACGCATCGCCGTATTGCCGGCGAAACTGCCTATAATAGTATAGAGTATATGAATATTCTGCGGCCTGTTCGCCGGGGGAAGCTCGGGCAAGTGCCTGATTCCATCGCTTCCCAGATACAGCCGGGGAATCGTCAGATGGTAGACCTGGTCATCGTAGGCCGTTGCCGGAGCGAGAATGCCTGGCAGATTGACCAGGGACAGCAGAATGACTGCAGCCACGGCCGCTTTGAGCCAGGGATCGGTGAAAAGGTGCCGGAATCGGCTCAGGGCCGTGCGAAATTCGGAACGTCGCACCCCGTGGAATGCCAGGATGCCGAGGAGGAGAAAAACACAGATAACAGCGGCTTTCAGCGGAAAGAACAGAAAAAGAATCGTACCCGCGAGCGAGGCGGCAAGGAGCCCTGCCGGAAGCGACGAAATCGCGGTTCCGAGTGACGCCGCTTCACACCCGGCTTTGCATAGAATCCCGAATCCTGCGAGCCAGGAAAGAAGCAGAACACCCAGGCCGGCGACAACGTCGAGCATGGCCGGTTGCGAAAGGAAACCGAGTCCCAGGCTGCCAGCAGAAAGCGGGTGGTTCTGAAAATACGAGAAAACGACAAACCCCGCCCAGAGCCACGAAACGATGCTGAATATCATGCCTCGCGCACAATCACCCGGAATGCCATACCCGGTGCGAATCTCGATATGACAGAGAGAGCGTGGGAGAAATTCATTGGATCAAGATCATAAACGCTCTATCCGAACGGTGTCAAACCGAAGTTGATGCCATCAGCACAACCGCATCGTTCTTTAGAACCGCCGAATCACGAAGCGAAATTTCCTGAGCGTTTCTCCGCAGATTGCGCGGATTCCCTTCGTGATCGTGCTATCCTGACATATCATGATCTCCGCATGCCTGCGGGGGAAGCCGGGGAATCTCATGAAATCCTGTTGGAGCAGACCATGACGCGCGATGTTTCCTGTCCCATAGCCTGGAATGAGGCTCGCATAGGGATTTTTCTGCCCACCCGTGGCCGGCCGGAGATGCTGCGATGTCTGCTCGACTCGCTCCTGATACACACCACCCGCCCTGATCTCCTGGAGGTGCGCGTCTATGTTGATCTCGATGACGAACTGACCGCGCAACTCGTATCGGCGCCTTCCGAAAACCGGTATCCCTTCCGTGTTTCCTTCGCGCGAGGTCCCCGGACAGCCTCGCAGGGGGAAATGTACAACCTTCTCTGGCGGGTAACCGATGACCGGCCGGATATCGTCATGTATGCGGGCGATAAGATCGTGTTCTGTTCACCCGGGTGGGATGAAACGGTCCGCGAAGCATTCGCCGAGTCGGTGTCTGATGGCATCGGCCTTGTCTGTCCTCTCGATCCCTGGCACACATTTCATCTGGGGGCCTTTGCCTTTTTGGGCCGTCCCTGGATCGAACGAATGAACCGGGTTTTCACAGAATGGTTCCCCTTCTGGCTCGACGATACCTGGATCAATCAGCTGGCCTGGATGCTTGGCCGCCGTTCGTTTGTTCCTGTTTTCATCGGCTTGCAGACGCGCGGAAAGGGTGGCACGATCAGATTACGGAACTTTTCTTTCTGGCAGCGCTTTTTTCTGGAAACTCTGCCCCTCAGGGAACAGGAAGCCAGGTTTCTGGCTGATGCCATGACTCCGGCGGAGTCCTTCGAAAAGGAATTGGAGCCTCGCATGATCTCGTGCGCGGCTGCCTTGCGGGAAAGACATATCCCCTTCCTGAACGAGCGCCTGTCCGATGAGGTGATGAAGTCCTACGACCGGACCTATCTGGAGTCCGGGGTAACCCCGTCACCCGAGCAGGTTCATCTGGCACTCTGTCTTCAGGCCCGGGCTGCCGGCGCGCTTGTCGAACTGCTGCCCGACCTGTGCCATCAGAAACGCTGGGAAGAGGTGGAACAGACGGTGTCGACGGTCATGCGGGGAGAATTCTGGTCTTCGATATCTCGTGAACATCCTGATCTGGTAAGAATCTGCCGATATTTCCCGGAGGCCGGATCTCACGCATCCCCTGATGATAAAAAATACTGGACTCTCTATTGGGAGCCGCTTGCCCGTGTCCTTCAGGCGCTGGGGGCTCAGGTGCCGCATGTTCTGCCGGGCCGGCTCGAGCTGATGTGCCGTCCGGCAGACGCCGCTGCCCGTTTACCCGGAGCACGGGAGGGACGGGCCTGGCGGACGGGCTTCCGGGCGCGCATCCGCCTTCTGTGGTGTCTGGCCAAGAATGCCAGGTTCCTTCCGCGGGCTGGGCATTGGCGGCCCTGGCTTCAGGCTGTTGCCAGGCTGGCCGGATTCCTGGCCGAAGACCTGAACCGCCTGATAACGCAGACGATTACTCCGTTTTTTTGAGATCGTTCGCCGGGGCCTCAAGCGCTCTCAGAAACTCCAGAGGCGATGAGAGTCTCCAGGTTCGGCATGCAGCCAACGCATACATTCCCATTCCTGCAGCTGCCGCAAGAACCGGCCGGTCTGGTTGAAACCACCAGAGAGCGCAGAGCGGGAGAATGGCACATCCGGGTCGGACCAGGGAGGCAATGTACTCCGCAACATAGGGACGGGTGGGCTTGATGAGATACTGCAGAAACAGCCCCGGAATACTGTAGGAAATAACGGTTGCCACAGCCGCTCCCCAGATGCCATAGCTCGGAATGAACCAGAGGTTCAGCAACAGGTTGCTCAAGCCGCCGGTCAGTGTGAGCGGGAGCAGATAGGCCTGCAGTCCGGCCGCGGTCAGGGCCGTGGAATTCCCGATGCCCAGAAAAACGAACACGACGGACCAGATGAGAACGGCGAGAGTCGGAGCACCTGCCGCTGCCGGCGCTCCATACGCCAGAAAAATGATCTTCTCTCTGAACATCGTTATCAGAAGCGGGATAGGAAAAACGATCCAGCTCAACAGCCTGAAGATTCCCCGCCTCCCTGCTTGAAAAAGGGCGCTGTTTCCGGCGTGCATTTTGCATAGTAATGGATATGCAGAGGCCATGAGGATGGTCGGGACAAAGTTCCAAAGCTCTGTTATCCGTGCCAGGCCAGCATAAATGCCTGTTTCTCGCGAGCCAAGAAAATGGAAGATGAGAAGCTGATCGAGCCTGAGATTCAGAATGATAAAGAGATTCGCGAAAAGGAGGGGGCGTGCTTCCAATACGAGTTTCCATACTTCACCGAGGCGGAGACGGATATTCGGCCAGAGCCCCGTGTTGCTCCGGTAGACGCACAGAAGCAGAAGACTCTGTGCCAGGGGAAAAAGAGCTTGGAAAAAGAACAGCCATAGCAGGTCGATCCGGCTCCAGACGGCTGCAGCCATGCCTGCCAGCAGCAGAACAGAGGAGACTCCGTCCGTATAGGCAATCGACCTGGTGAGAAGTCTGGCTTGAAAATAGGCACTGAGAACCAGTCCGGCCCCGAACAGCAGGCTCAGAGACCCGACCCGTATTTCATTCTTGAGAACGGCATCGTATGGAAAGAACGGTATGATCAGCAGAACCAGAACCATCGAGCCAAGCCCGGCCGATATTCTGGCCCATAGAGCATTTCCCAGGGTTTCTTCGGGAGATGCCGCCGATTGCGCCAGGTGACGAATGACGATCGGTTCAAGAGAGAGCGAAGCAAGAACGGAAAAGAGAGAGATGAAAGCAAAAACGAAACTGAACTGGCCATAATCCGCCAGACCGCGATATCTGATGATGATAAGCGAAGCGAGAAAGGAACTTCCGAAGGTGAATCCTTTTGCGACAAGCAGAAATAATGAGTTGAAAGCCAGCTTGGAAGACAGCACCGTTACCGCTTCCCTTGCTTTTCCCAGACTCCGGAAATATCCATCCTGGTCATGGGATATATTTCACGGAAGTTTCTTTTCAGAAACGTTCTGCCACCGCCCGTGTAGAAATCTTTTGTAGCTTCGGGAAGATGAGAGGGGGTCGGGCCGCCCCAGGGGGCCTGCAGCATCAGAAAACCGCCCGCCCGTAATGCCGGAAAGAGCACTTGTTTCAGCAGGTGAGTCGGGTGATAGAGATGTTCCAGCACATCCATGCAGATGATGAATTCGACGGGATGAGGCAACGGGCTTCGATCGTCCGGAGAAATGATCGTCACCCGGTCTTCAAGCCCGTATTTCCGCATCCGGAAACGAACATAATCGAGGCTTGTACCGGGATACTCGCAAAGCCACAGATGCGAGATCAGGCCTCGCTGGAGCAGGGCAAAGGAAAGATTGGCATTGGCACACCCGTAATCCAGGACTTCGATCCTGCCGAATCGCTGAATTGCTTCTCCCACGGCGAATCGCAGGGCTTCATAGGAATACGCCAATGAAAAGGAAATGACGCAGTTCGCGCACAGATTGGCTTTTCCCAGATCTCCCTGCCAGATGCGGTTCAACTGGTCGACATTCCCGCCAGCCTCGTCCCACGCTTTTTGCGGAAATGAGTCGTGGGTCAGATACCAGTCGATGAATTCTTTGATGGAAATTCCCAGAAATTCAGCACAATCCCCGACTCCCAGAAGAAAATCGGCGTAATACTCCCGCCGGATGGGGTCCAGATCGGCCCGTGGTCTTAGTTTGCGAAGTGCGAAAGGAAGAAGGTAGCGCGACAAACCACGAAGATTGAACCAGGCATACACCAGACTCAGCTCCATGACGGTTCCTCTCACACCTGTTCTGCCCGATGCAGCGGCACTCCGACCATCGCTTTCACTTCATCGACAGTGGCGGCTCCGAAGATCCGGCCGATGTGAGCCAGCCAGGCCGGGTCTGTGAAATAGCGATGAAAGGCCCTGTCGCGAAACTGCAGCACGTCACGGCTGCTCAAAGAGATCGTATTCATTGGCCGCGACCGCGACGAATACAGGGAATAGGTTTCCCAGTCGCCTGCCCAGCTCGGATCCTGAGCAATCAGTTTTCCATAGAGTTCGGAGCCGGGATAGGGCATCGTGCAGCAGAAATTCGCGAACTCGCATTTGAGTTCCAGTGCCAGATCAAGCGTGGCCTGCATGGTCTCGATGGTGTCGTGGGGAAGTCCGAACAGGAAATTGCCGATCACATGAAATCCATGCTGGCGGAAAGTCTCGACCGCGCCCTGCACATCGAGACGGCCGAATCCCTTGCCGACATCCTGCCGCACTCCTTCATCAGCGGCTTCGATGCCGAGGGCCAGCCACCGGACGCCTGCCGCACGCACCAGATCGAGCAGTTCCGGCCGGTGGACAGCCTCCATCCGGGCATAAGCCCAGATATTGAGGTCATACTTCCGCTCGATCAGGCCTCGGCAGATGCCTTCCACATGCGCTTTATCGAAGACGAACAGCTCATCGGCGAACTTGAAATTGCGTATTTTATAGGTTTCGACCAGGTGATCGATCTCGTGCAGAACAGCGGCCGGACTCCAGCATCGATAACTTCGACGGGTGGCCGGAAGCCCCATGACCCGCTCGCCTGCGCGGAATGGGGCTTGAATGCAGCAGAAGGTGCAGCGGAACGGGCAGCCCAGGCTGGTGTAGAGTGCGGCGTAGGGAGCCCGCGGCAGGCCGCCGAAACAGTGCCAGTTGTGGGCGCGATAGGCGTCCATGGGCAGGAGATCCCAGGGGAGGCCCGGCATTCCGGCATCAAGATCGGAGATCAGCGGTGGGACGTCTGTGAGGCAAATTTTTCCGGCTTCCCGGAAACCAAGCCCGGGGATGGACTGGGGCGAAAACCCCGGTTGGCCGATCGCTTCAGCCAATGCAAAAACCGTGAGCGGGCCTTCCCCGGCCGCGACGAAATCAGCTTCCGGAATCTCGATCAGTGTGGCTTCGGGTAATGCCGCAACATGACCCCCAACAAGGATCACCGGCGCATGAAACGGAGTTTCGCGCAGCGCGCGGCACAATTCGGCAACGGCCGGCATGAGGGGCGTTGATGCCGAGGGATTGTGGCCATAGACGACAATGGCGATCAGGCGCGGTCGGGCTTCTGCAGCCCATGCTGCTACGGCTTTCGGGCTCATTCCAAGAGCGTTTGAATCCAGCAGGCCGACCCGGTGACCGCGGGCACGCAGATGTCCGGCAATCAGTCCTGCCCAGATCGGCGGCTCAACTGCAGCAAGGCTTCGTCCAAGCTCCTGGTATGTCTTGTCTTTGCCGCCCGGATTGATGACCAGAATATCGAGACTGGGCGTCGGGGTTGGTGTCGTCGTCATTTCTGATGCGTCTCAAGGAATGACCGGAGGGTTTGCAGCAGATACTCCATGTCCTCGATGTTCAGGTCCTGATGGACTCCTACGTGGATGCCATGGAGACCCATATATTCAGCATGAGGGAAATCGCCGGTTTTTTTGCCCAGAAAGGCGAAACCCGGGCACTGGGTCGGCATCGAGGCAAACAGGGTTCGTGTTTCAATCCCGTGCTCTTCGAGATATGTTGTCAAATCCGCCCGGGTAAATGTTGCCGCCTCCTGAACCACGATGGGAATGGCATGGGGACCGATGACTTCATTGGCATCTTCGGTAATGGACGCAAGATACGGGGAAAACGCGCCGAACTTCCCAAGCACATAGCGGAGATTGGCCCTGCGCCGTTGAAGGATCTCTTCGTAGGCATCGAGATTGCCGAGCCCGAGAGCGGCTTCGAGCTCGTTCATTTTGCACGAATACCCGATCCGCTCGAAGGTGAACCGGATGTCTTCTCCGTTTTGACCGCTGAATCTCTTCGGGCAGTAGCCACCGACCGTGTTGAGACGGCAGGTGCGGCAGGTGCATGAACGGCCATGCGATCTCAGGGAGCGAAGAAGTTCCGCATAGCGCTCATCATTCGTGACCACCATTCCGCCTTCGCCTGAAGAAATGATGTGAGCCACATACAGACTGAATGCCCCCAGGTGACCGATTCCTCCGAGGGGCTTTCCCTTATAAAGCCCTCCGTGAGCTTCCGCGGCGTCTTCCATGATCTTGAGATGGTGGCGGCCGGCAATCTCCATGAGCTGGTCCATGGCTGCGGGTTTGCCCATCAGATGCACCGGCATGACCGCACGGGTGCGGTCCGTGATGGCGGCTTCCACCTTGGATACGTCCAGGTTGAGGGTCTCACGCTCGATATCGACAAAGACGGGGGTGAAGCCTGCATGGATCACGGCATTGCCGGTGGCGACGAACGAGAGGGCAGGGACGATCACTTCGTCGCCCCGCTGAGCTCCGTCGTCATGCATGACCGCCAGGGCGAGAATGTCGGCATCGGTTCCACTGCTTACGGCAACCGCTTCCCGGCAGCCGACGATGGCGGCGAACCGTTCCTCGAACTCCCGCACCAGCTTCCCGCAGGAGATGCGCTTCTGGTCGAGGGCCTCGATGGCAAGCGCACGGGCCCTCGGGGTTACAGTCATCGTGCCGAACGGCAGGTGTCGCTTTTGAATCATGCCAGAATCTCCTTGTTCATGACCTCGCGGGCTGCCCGCACCAGATCTTTTTTCCCGGGATAGTAGGCTTCTTCGAGCGTGTATCCGGCGGGAGTCGGAAGGTCGGGAAGCGCCACGCGCCGAACCGGTGCCTTTAACGCAGAGAATGCTTTTTCCGCGACAAGGGCGGATATCTCGGCACTCACTCCGCCTGTCCGCCAGCCGCAGTCAGCCACGACAACACGTCCGGTGCGGCGTGCAGATTCGAGGATCAGGGATTCATCGAGAGGGCGCAGGGTGCGCACGTCGACAACTTCCGCGTCGATTCCCTCTCCCGCAAGATCCTGGGCGGCCTGAAGGGCTTCATGCACCATGTGGGAGACGGCGATGAAACTCACGTCACGCCCGGGCTTCCGGATGATTCCCTTTCCAATGGGGATGCGATAGGGCTCGGCGGGTACCAAGCCCTTGTATTTAAAATTGTACCGGTGGTCCATGATGAGAACCGGGTTCGGATCGGCGATGGCCGACAACAGAAGGCCCTTGGTGTCGAAACAGTTTGACGGCATGACCAGCTTCAGGCCGGGAAAGTGGAAAAACAATCCCTGGAGTGCCTGTGAATGCTGTGCTGCCGAACCCCAGCCGCGGCCGATGCAGGCCCACACGACAAGCGGCACGGAAACGGCCCCTCCGAACATGAAATGCCATTTCGCCGCATGGTTGGCAAGCTGATCAAGCGCAAGCAGAAGGAAGTCGGGGCGGTTGTGAAGATACACCGGCCGCATTCCTCCCAGGGCCGAGCCGACAGCGATTCCCATCAACCCGTTCTCTGCGAGGGGAGTGTCGAAAACCCGGTCTGAGCCGTATTTCAGAGGAAGCCCTTTCGTCGTGCCGAACATACCCGACGGATCATCAACTCCCTGACCCATGACATACACGCGCTGGTCAAGGCTCAGCGCCTGGTCCAGGGCTTCATGGACCGACTGTGCATACGAGAGCCGCCGGTCTTCCGGAAGGCCGGTCTGGCCTTCAAGAGCGAACGGCTCGTGCTCGGTGGGACTGATGCGCGACCAGGGCATTTATGAATCCTTGTAGAGGTAGAGTCCGAGGTCTTCGGCTTGGGGCAGACTGCTTCTCCTGGCAAAAGCGAAGGCTTCTTCAATTTCTCTGCGCAGAGGGGCGGCGATTGCCTCCTGATCAGCTGGCAGCCAGCCGCCATTGGCTTTCAGCCATGTTTCCAGATTTCGGATCGGACACTTCGCTTCCCATCCGGCGATCTCTTCGGCCGTCCGATATCCAAGATTTGCATCAGATCCGGCGCCTGAGTGGCCTCGCATGCGATAGGTCGCCAACTCGATAAAGGCCGGGCCTTCTCCGCGCCGGGCATGATCGACGGCGGCTCCGGCCAGATCGGAAACGGCGAAGATATCGTTGCCGTCCGTTTTTCCCCTGAGTAACCGGGGAGAAGGGAGATACTGGAAAACGCAGTCGGTGGCCTGCCTGGTCGAAGTCCGCGAGCATACGGAGAAACCATTGTTCTCGTAGACGAAGACAACAGGCAGTTGTCGCAGGATGGCATAGTTCACGGATTCATACAGGACGCCTTCATCAGCGGCGCCGTCGCTGAAAAAGACCACGCTGACGAGATTCTTCTGCTGCATGCGGATGGCGAGCCCCAGCCCCGTTGCGATGGGAATGCCGCCCCCGACGATGCTCGAGCTGCCCATGTGGCCGACCTTGGTATCGACGAGATGCATCGAGCCGCCGAATCCTTTTGAACAGCCGGTCTTGCGACAGTAGAGCTCTGCCGTCAGGGCCTTCATATCACCGCCCTTGGCGAGGTAATGGCCGTGGCTGCGGTGATTGCTGGAAAGGTAGTCGCTGTCGGAAAGATGGGCGCAAACGCCGACGGCGCAGGCTTCCTGGCCGATATAAAGATGAACCGGCGTTTTCATTTCATCGAGGTGATACTCTGCCTCGATCTTTTCCTGGAACATCCGGATGCGCAGCATGTCGTGATACAGGCGGAGAGCAGCTTCTCTGGCGGGGAAGTGATTCATTCCGAGTGTTCTCTGAACGCCGCCACCGGCTGAAAGCGGCGGCGATCTTCTTCTGAGAGATAGTCTTTCTCACGATCGAAAAAGATGATCTGGCTTCCGGAAAAATCGAAACGGATCGGCACGTGAATCAGGTGGTGCAATCGCTGCCTGATGGCTTCATGCCTGGCCGGAGAGGCGAACAGCAGAAGAAATCCGCCGCCACCTGCGCCAAGAAGTTTTCCGCCCAGCGCTCCGGCTTCCAGGCCCGCTGCATACAGATCATCGACGGCCTGATTGGATACCTGGCTGCTCAGCGAACGCTTGATCTGCCATGCCTCGTTCAGAAGACGGCCGAACGGCTCCAGATCGTCTTTTCCCGTCAGCAGCTCCTGCCCATGGGCAACCATGTCCTGCAGGGCCGACAAATACGGTCTTCGCGCTTCCAGATCCGTGGCATAGCTCTCGGCGATCGTGCCTGAGGTTCGCTTGATTCCCGTGTAGAACAGGAGAAGATGGCTGTTGAAGGCCTCATACCGCTCTGCGGGGAGAATGACCGGATTCACAGAAAAGGATCCGTTCTTGTGAAACGTGATGTGGTTGAATCCGCCATGGGCGGCAGTGATCTGATCCTGGGAGCCGACCGTCTCATTCAGGCGATTCTGCTCGACGTCTATTCCTTCGGTTGCGAGTTGCTGCTTCGAGCACATCTCGCCCTTGAGAGCGTGAACCGCATGCAGCATTCCAACCGTGAATGCGGAACTCGTTCCCATCCCGCTGCGGGCCGGAAGATCGCCATCATGATGAATCTCGATGCCTCGCTGGAAATCCAGGAGTTTCAGAACTTCCCGCACCGCCGGATGGGAGATCTCATCGATACTCTGGCAGTTTTCTATCCTGGAATAAACGACCCTCAGCCGATGTTCGAAAAAAGGCGGCAGATGCCGGCAGGTAATATAGCAATACTTATCGATCGCGGTGGCCAAAACGGCGCCACCGAAGCGGCGATACCACGACGGATAATCGGTTCCGCCTCCGAAAAAGGAGATTCGAAAGGGGGTGCGGCTGATGATCATTGCTTCCACTTAACATCCAGGATGATATGAAGGGGAGACTATCTGAAGTTCAAGAATATTGTCAAGCTGAGGAAACACCTCGGATTACGATGGCTTCCAGATTTCGGCGACTCTGTCGGCGAGATCGTGAAGAAAAGAGTCTGCCGCCGCCAGTCTTTCCGGGACGCCGATATCGAGAAAGGGACCGGAGAACGTGAACCCGTTCAGTTTTCGTTCGGAAGCCGTTCGGGGGAGGACTTCCCGTTCAAGGGAAACGGCCGTGTTCGCCGGAAGGCCGGACAGCAGACTCGCTGACAGCAGATATATTCCCGCATTTACAACCCCGGGGCTTTCGCCGGCGGCGGGCTTCTCGTCAAAGGACCGGACCAGCCCCGCATCATCGAGAAGAATCCGTCCGTAGGAGGCCGTTTCTCCGGCAGGAACGACGGCCAGTGACTCCGTGCCCGGACGGGCGAGGGCTCTTTGGATGAACGTTTGGAGGGGGATATGGCAGAAGGTGTCCCCGTTCATGACCAGGACGTGATCTGCCCTGACGGCCGGGAACGCGTGTCGCAAGGCGCCTGCCGTGCCGAGCGGGGTTTGCTCTCGGGAGTAGTCGAGAACGACATTGCCAAACCGCCGGCCGAACGTGGCTTCCACGAGATCGCCTCTGTGGCCGGTACACAAAATGGCCCGGGTACACCCGGCATCATGAAGCTGCCAGAGGAGATAGGCGAGAAAAGGCAGCCCGTGGATCGGAGCCAGTGGCTTGGGCAGATTGTTCAGGCAGCCGCGCAGACGGGTTCCCAGCCCCCCCGCAAGGATTGCCGCAGGGAGATCCTCCGGGAACGGCGCGTCAGGCATTCTGGAATGGGTGGCGGCCGAACATGCGGAATCCCTTCAGCAGTTCCCGGATTCCATCATCAAGACTCCGCTGAGCCGAAAATCCTTCCTTTTTGAGCCGCTCGTGGGAAACGATATAATTCCGTTTGTCGGGATCAGAGCCGATCTCAGCGCACATGACGGTAAATTCCGGGACATGTTCCCTGATTTTGAGGGCAAGCTCTTCCTTGGTCAGATTGGCATCCGTCAGGCCGACGTTGAAGGTTCGGCCGATCAACCGGTCCGCATTATCGAGGCAGAACAGAAAACAATCGGCGACATCGCGGATATGGACGTAGTTGCGCTTGAAATGCTTCTCGAAAAGAACGATGTAGCGATCTGTGACCGCTGCATAGGTGAAATGATTGACGAGAAGATCGAGGCGAAAACGGGGTGATAACCCGAAAACGGTAGCCAGGCGCAGCGTGATGGTTCTGGGCGCCTCCATGACGGCCGCCTCGGCTTCTACTTTGGATTTGCCGTAAATAGAGATGGGCTCCAGAGGCGTTTCTTCGGTGCAGAAGAGATCGCCGGATTTTGTGCCGTAGCCACTGTTGGTTGTGGGATACACGACGAGCTGGTCGGGGGATTTGATTTTCATCAGCTGGCTGATCGCATCCCGGTTCACCGAAACGGCGGTCCAGGGATCCTGTTCACAGACTTTCGCGCCCACAAGGGCTGCGAGCGGGAAAATGACGTCTGCCGCAGCCATCAGCCTGCGCATCAGGGATTCGTCCCGGACATCGCCATAAACGAAATCGAACAGGGGATTGGCGCAAAAGTGGAACAGCGAGTGCTGATTATAAAGGAGCTTGTCTACAACGGTGACCCGGAACCCCCGGGCCAGGAGATGTTCGCAGATGATGGATCCCAGATACCCGGCCCCGCCGGTGATCAGCACATGGGTGGCCATGAATGAATCCCCCTTCGGACGAGCGATGATTCCTGATGGTACTGGGGTTCGCGAAAGGAGTCAAACCCTTCTTCCGCAAAGACCCGGGAAAAGAATGTCGGATGATATAGTATTCTGCTTGTTCGTATATTGGATTGTTTATGCGTGCTGCCCGGGAAGACGCGGGGGCACCTCCATCGTGGATAAATCATCCGAAAAGCCGCCTCGTCGGGAAAGCCGTCCAACCAGCCGGGAATAATATTTCGGTATCGTGATCTTCTCCGGGGCTCCCTGTGCCTCCGGGGTCTGGTGCCCGGATGAACCAAGACGGCCGATCTGGCCGAAAACGTAACAGGCAAGGGCAATCACCTGCACTGTCTCGCGTCGCGGTTCCGCCGTCGCGGAAGAAACCTTGTCGGCCAGTTCTGAAACCGTCGTGCCGCCGTCAATCGCGTCGAGAAATCTGCGGGTCATGAAATAGATGCGGCGAAGGTGTGCCGCTGCCGTATGCATGTCGGAATGGCCGTCGAACCAGCCCCAGAGGCCGGTCATCGCGACGGTCAGAAACATGAGCATGTCGTCCCGGTTCGGTTTGTGAAGCATGGCGGGAATGTCATCGAGCAGGGAGTTCGGGACGAAGTTGATATACTGGTGATGGCGGTGATGATAGCCCTCTGCGAGGTCTTCGCCGAGGGTGTTGCGGTCGTTGCCGAACGGCGTTCCAGGGTAGGGGGTTGCAAACTGGCCGAGATATATTGGAAACGATAATTGGTGGAAAAAGGCATACCAGGGCAGTCCCGATTGAATCTGATCGAGGAATATCTTCTGCAACCGGTATCCGCTGATGGTCTCGCCCGGATTGAAGGCCATGCAGGTGTAGAGCGGGGCCAGCCCTGCCTCTTTTTGAAGCCGGACCGCGCCGCGGACGTCTTCGAACCCCTGGCCTTTATGGATGTAATCGAATGTTTCGGGGTTGACGCTTTCAACGCCCAGTTCGATGCCGACACACCCGGAGCGTTTGAAGAGCGGCAGCAGATCGGCGTGTGCGACGATGTGTTCGGCTCTGTCGAGGCCTACCCAGCGGATATTGCCACGTTCCTCGAAGCCCTTCGCGATATCCGCGATCAGTTCGGGTTTAAGAGTGATGTTGTCATCCCAGAAATGAAACTGGCGGATGCCGAACGTTTTCATGATCCAGTCGACTTCGGCGAGAACATTTTCCGCCGACCGGAATCTGACTTTGCGATGCCAGATCTGCGGGCTGTTGCAGAACGAGCATGAATAGGGACAGCCGCGCGATGCGAATATCGGCAGCCGCTCGCCGCCGACGACATGCAGCGGATTATTGTAAAGCCTGATCGGCAGCAGATCGTAAGCCGGAAACGCAAGCGCATCGAGGTCGGCGATTAACGGACGAGCCGGGCCTCTGACAATGCCTGCGGCGGTATTTACAACTGTTCCCGGGACTCCGGCGGCCGGTTTTCCTGATAATCGCGTTGAAATCAGTTCGAGAACTGTTTCCTCACCCTCGCCGATGATGACGGCATCACCGTGTGAAAGAGCCTCCTCGGGGCAGAGGGTCGGATGAACGCCGCCGAACCAGATTTCTGTCTTTCTTCCCTCTTGACGGATACGGTCGGCGATTCCATACGCAAAATCGATCTGGCTGGTCATTGCCGAGAAACCGATCACATCCCATTCCTGGGACTTTATCGCATTGAACGTCGTTTCCTCGTCATAGTCGAGGGCAAGTGCGTCGAGAACAGCGACCTGCACATCAGGCAGGTCGCGCCGCACCTGCGCCGCAATGCATGCCAGACCGTATGGAATGATCACCTTGTGACGTCGGTTCGATGGAAGCGGGGGTTGGACGAGCAATAAGCGCAACGTGCTTCCTTCAGCGGGCCTTGAGATCTTGAAGGCCGGTGTGGAACGGGCCTGGCGAAGTCTCAGTATCGGCCGGATGCCGATGTCCACAGGAAACCCGGCAAACTCGGTCAGAAACGTCTTCAAAACTTCATCTTTCAGAGTGAAGAACAGCGGCGACTGTGCGATGGCCTGAAACCATCGGTATTTGCGTATCCTATCGGCAGCGGCAACGAGCAGTTCCGAGAGCGGCATCTGTAGTCTCCTGAATCAGCAGGATTCGGGCCCGGTCGATACTTCGATCCAGGCGTGAAGAGCCTTTCTGCCGCTCGCGAATTGTTTGATTCGCCGCGCCAGACGGGTAACATACGAAGGTAAAAGAGTGAATAATAGTGGAAATAATATATCTCGGATTGTCGCACCTGACAAATGAGATTTCCTGAAAAGAAACCTTGCGTGTCGTCCCTTTTCACCGGCAAGAGCCGAAAGACCGGTAACAAAATATGCCTGAGCCGTAACCGCTTCAACATGTACCGGCTCGGCATCAGGCCGAATAAGCTCGTCTATCCAGCGTACATAGCTTCGGAGCATCTGCCGGTATTTCAACGTCAGGCTTGATCCGTGAAGTCGTCGCTTGAGAAGTAATTTTTCAACCACCGCGGCTTTTGCGCCCGATTGAAAAAGTCTGTCAAAGAAAGCCAGGTCCTCGATCGGTTGATAGCACGACTCAAAGCCTCTTGCCGAGAGGGCGACATCGCGCCTGACCAGTGCCATGCTCGGAACGAGAATTGCCCTCGCGGCATCACGCTGGAACTGGTTGCGCTCGAGCGGAACCGTTGAACCGGAGACTCTGCCCGGCCCTGTTCCGATGCTGCAGCCCGACGCATTGATCAGCATTGCGCGACAGCCGATAATCGAAAGACTCTGGTTATCAGCCGCAGCCCGTAATTGTTGCTCGAGCTTGTGCGGATGCCAGACGTCATCGGCATCCAGGAAGGCAAGCCATTCGCCGAGGGCTTCCCGCATGCCCAGATTCCGCGCTGTCGCCTGCCCGGCATTGGCCTGGCGAAGCAGCCGGATCGGAAGATCGCGGAACTTCTCGACCGAAACCGGCGGCGTCGACCCGTCATCGATGACGATGATTTCGCGTGGCCGGGAACTTTGCGCCCGGACGGATTCCAGAGCCTCATCAAGAAAAGCTCCGGGGTTATAAGCCGGAATGATTACGCTTACGTCATTACAGGAATTTTGCATGATGCAGGAAGTATTGTTTCAATTCTCCGTGAATGCATTCTAGCACAGGAGGCGAACGACTTTGTCGCCGGCGGCGATTTCATCGTAAAACGGATGTCGATATGCCGGTCCACATGAGTGTAGATTCTCGTGGACCTTGATTCGATTTTCCTTTTGCTGTCGCTTGAAATGAACCCCTTTATCACGTGTAGTTTTTCAGGCCGTCTCAATAATTGGTTGTCGATTCTCATCGGATTTGGATTTAATCTTGACCATGCGAAAAACAACTCTTGTGCACAGCATTTTACAAAAAGGCTGAATTCAGCCGATGGCATAAAAATATATTCAATCTTGTCAAAACCTGATATAGGAGGTTACTCTTACCAAATAAGGGTTCGGATTAGTTTCCGGAGGATTTACTGGATGGTCGGGCCGCCATTCGCAACAAGCGGATGGCGGCTTTGTCATACAGGCAGGTCGCCGCCCACATGTGGCGGATGGGCTTATGCTCTGCAGCATGCTCATTCGGCTAATTTTTTTGCGTAAGGAGCCGGCGCATGTCCGACAAAGACCCGTATTCCAATCAAATAAATGAAAAGCTTATCTTCGCCGTTGTAGCATTTCTACTGATGTTTATTATCAAGCTTGTCTCCGGCTGGTGAAGACCTTCCAGCCTCTCTCAACAATCGCCTTGTGAGGATGAGGAACGACAATTCAAGGATGCACAATGTGTATGTAAGATGGTTGCAAATCGGTTCCATGCATGAGCCTGTGTCAAAAAAAGTGGCTAATATGGGAATCTCATGAGCCTCGCGAAAGTCGAAAACTGGGAAGCAATGCTTCATGCGGCCTTCGATCGTGTTGACGCATATCTGGAGAAAAAGCACGGTCACCGGTTTACACGCAAGCCAAACAGGCCGGCTCATGGGGACGGACCAACTCGCGATTCGGACGGACTTTTCGATCTGACTGTCGGCTTTACGGCCGGTTTTGGATCTATATATGGTCAAGGCTATGTATTCAAGATACGACTGGCCACATTCGATCCGATTCCGCCGGACATTTGCGAAATGTTGAAGCTCGAGACAATCAAAGCATTATCGCAAGAGCTTGCCGTGGTTTTTCCGGAACGCGATTTGCGCATCGTCGTTGACGGCGATCAATACAAGATTATCGGTGATTTGAGTCTGGGGTGAATAGAGACTGCCCCCTGACAAGACAATAAGCGAGGAAACAGAGACATGCAACAAACGGCAATTCTTGGCTGGCTGGATACGTTAGGCAGCTTCATGAGCACGCTCAGCAGTTGGATATGGGGATTGCCCCTCCTCGTGCTGCTGTTCGGAACGCATCTATATCTTACGTTCAGACTCAGATTTATCCAGAAATATATAGGAACAGCAATAAAACTTTCGTTGCGGCGCACGAGCGAGGGAACGGGGGACGTTTCCCAGTTCGGAGCTCTTACGACAGCGCTTGCTGCAACGATCGGCACCGGCAACATAGTAGGCGTCGCGACTGCTGTGGCGGCAGGCGGCCCAGGGGCGGTATTTTGGATGTGGCTGACCGGTGTTTTCGGAATCGCGACCAAATATGCGGAAGCCCTGCTTGCCGTGCGATATCGGGTGATGACGCCGAGCGGCCAGATGGCAGGCGGACCGATGTATGCCCTCGAACGAGGTCTGAGGGAACGCTGGGGGCGTCTGGCTTCCATTCTTGCAGTCATTTTCGCGGCATTTACGGCAATCGCGGCATTCGGCATCGGCAATATGGTTCAGGCGAACTCGATTTCCGAGATGCTCCGCGCAGGATATAGCATCCCTGCGTGGTTCTCCGGTATCGTAATGACCATACTCACCGCTGTTGTCATCCTCGGCGGGATCAAGTCGATTGCAAGAGTTTGCGAGAAGCTCGTGCCATTCATGGCCTTCTTCTATGTGGCCGGTTGTTTGATTCTTCTTGCTATGAAATGGCAGACGATCGGCGAATCGTTTCTTTTGATCGTTTCATCGGCGTTTTCAGGTCATGCCGCTCTCGGCGGATTTCTGGGTGCCGGCATAAAGGAAGCTGCCCGTTTCGGCATCGCCC
>CAZQYQ010000028.1:0-26216 GCA_964597625.1 uncultured bacterium | reverse complement strand
CCCTGACCAACCTGGAAGCGCAACGGATCGCGCCCTTCGCTGCTGTCGAAGACTTCGCCGTTTCCGAGCGTCCCGACGTAGTGAACCGCGACCAGGCTGTTCTTGTTAACTTTGCGCATTATCCTGTTTTCCTTTCGAAATCTACTTCACCAACAACACAAGCTTTGCCGCATCGCGGTGTTCTTTTCAGGGTACCTTATTTTAGCCGTATTTGCAAGAGAACCGATTATGAAACGACATTCCTCCATTGTGCATCACCAGTATCCGCGCACGATGAATTGCACAGACGCAGAACATGAGTTTCCATTGCCCGCATCTGTTCCACTGCCGGATTCTGAAACGCCATTCAGCGCATAGAGGCAAAGGTCGGAGAGAAAACTGCAAAACTGATCAAAAACCGATACAGGGTATCAACCGTATATGTATAATTGGTAGTGCATTCGTTCCCGGGCCATTCTGCTCAGTTATGGTATATAGCGAGGTATACAACATGAGATATCAGAAAACAGTCTCCCGTTCGTTTCTTCTTGCCGGAATCATCGGCGGAATGCTGATAGGCGCGTCACCCTCGATTGCCCAGACCCAATCCCCGTTCAGCGGCAGTCAGATTTCTGTCACCTCGAGCGGTGATGCCTCAGGCAGCTCTGTCCTCGTCGCATCAGACACGTATGATGCCATTCTGACCGCTGAAGAAAGGGAACTGATCGCCCTGAAGCTGCTTCCGACGTATTATCCGTATCTGAAGGCGGCAATGCAGGGGACCTTCGGAAGCCTCGAAAAGGCCAAATCGCGGGCACGGGATATGTTCAAATATCCCAATGCGGTCTACTCGACACACTTCGGCGAACCGCCGCACATGCTTGCGTGGGCGAAACGGTATCGCAATGATGCGGCCATGGTCAAGCTCAATGCCGCAACTCAGCGCGGTGACATCCTTCTTTCAGGCCCCCAGAATGACGAAGCGAAAAAGAAAGATATGATCTGCGTCCTCACCGGAGGCAATTTTCACCATGCCGTCGTGGTCCTCGATGGCCCCCCCTGCGTCATTGTTGAAGCCGTAGGCCTCACCGGCTCGAGTGACGATCCCTCCAACAATCATGTCCGAATCTCCTCCTGGCACGAGCAGCTTGGAGGCTGGGCAGGCATGCGCCTTCTGCGGCCGACCGCCGGACTCCCGGCCGATAAGGCTTCGAAATACATCGATGACGCGGTCGGGTACGCCGTGTCTCAACTGGGCAAGCCCTACGATTACAGCTTCACGAACACCGACTCAACGCGCGCCTATTATTGCAGTGAGCTGGCATACAAGTGCTATCACGAGGGCGCGAACATGGAGGAGTTCAAAATCGATAAATCGTCGGGCCGCGATCGCATGATCATCGCTCTCAATGCCGTTGTCGACGGTCTGAAACCGAAAGACAGAATCCTGCTCGCCAACAAGATCGTGAACTTCACCGTTTCGTTCATCGCCAAACAGCCGCCGGATATCAAGGCTTTCAACAACTTCATCGTGGATGAACTCGCTCCAAACTGCGACGTTTTCAACGACGCCTTCCCAACGCCGGAGGCACGCGAAAAACTGCGGTCGGTTCTCGAAAAAGTGCGTACGAATGATGCGTTCCCCACGTATATCGCAGCACGCAATTCGTATCTGGCCGCGGAAAAATCCGGTAAATTCAACGCCGGCTGGGGAATCGGTGCCGCCCGGAAATTAGCCGCAGAAACCAGGATAGCCGGCTCTATCGTCAGCGACATCAACGGGCTGGTCAAGCAAAGCGGTGCCGGGTATGCGAAAGTGACGAAACTCATCGGCAGCATCATTGCACCGCTCTACACAAATATGGGCACGTATGCCGATTTCCTTACCGGCATGAACAAGGACGGCAGCGTCGCCATTCCGGAAGGTGCCAAGACCATCCTTTCAATGACCAACTGGCTGGCCGACAAACGCGAATCCGTCAAAAAATGGCCGATCGGCTCCGGTCTGGCCAATCTCCTGCCAGGAAACGGCGACGACAAGATCGAGCAGAACTTCACCAGCCCCAGCGATCTCGCCGGAACCTCCCCGAACTTTCATATCGACTACCCCTGATCCAGGGCTGATGACTCAGCGCCCGGTCTGCAGTTCTGCAGACCGGGCGCTTCCTTTGAGCGCACGCCAGACTGGCGAAGCGCATCCTGCGAAGCTTTTGTCGAGAACCAGTGGATCTATGACGTTCTATAGACCCATCAATGGATCGGGAGAGTCGAGTGAACCGCCGGCGATATGGGCGGCCTCGCGACAGCCGGCATCGCACGCGAGAGACTGGCCGCAGCCGCGGCAGGCGGCGGGCAGAAACTGTTTCGTTTTGAACTTCTGCCAGTAGGGCGTGGCGATGGCGGCGGGAAGGTCGCGCCAGGTGCCGAGATGGACCGGCGAATGATTGCAGGGTCGCACGCGGCCGGCCGGGTCGATCGCGAAAAAATCGACACCCCCCGCGCATCGGGTGCCAACCGTGAGCATCTCGTATGCACCCTCGATGAGGCATTTCGGCAGTTCGGTGCCGATCGAGCCATGGGTGCCGGCTTCCCGGCAGACCGCTTCCGCCGTCTGCAGCATCTGCACGAGCTGCGCCCGGTCGAGGCAGAGATCGTTCCGGCCGGTCCCGCGACCGCCCGGCAGAAACCGGTTCAGCAGCAGCTGACGGCCGCCGTTCAAAAATCCCGTGGCGATCGTCTCGAACAACTCCGGAAGATTCCGTTTCGTGACGCAGATGCCGACAACGGTCGGCACCCCGGCGGCGTCAAACGCGCGCAGGGCGTCGAGAGCCTTTTGAGGATCTCCGCCGCCCGTATGCTCGGCGTATGTCGAAAGACCCGGCAGGCTCACCACAACCGCCTGGACCACGTCCCGCACCGATTCAACGCGTTCCCTGGTCACCAGTCCGCCGTTGGTGATGAGGGTCACGCAGAACGGCTTTTCTTCATAGCCGGTCACGTGCCCAAAACTGTCAAACACCGGATGGCGCGCTCTCGCGTGGCGCAGATGCTCGACAATCTCGTCAAACCCGTCCTTCAAAAAAGGCTCCCCGCCCGACAGAGCAAGCCCCGTCACTCCATGCCCGATCAGCAGATCGATGCAGTTCATCCAGTCGCGGGCCGACAGTTCGGTCAACCGCTCATATCGTCCGTCGTCGTTATCCCACGGCACGGAACAGAACACACAACGGTGGTTGCATCGGAACGTCAGCTCCAGCACCGCCGTGCGCGGCACCGTCAGGTTCATCCGGCGACACCTCCCGCCTGGTTTATATATGCATAATTGTATAATTCAGCGCTCTCATGGTAACACAACATCCTCCATGCTTTCCGCAAAAGCCTGCCGATTCATCTTCGCCCCGGCAGCTCTGCGGTTCCGCCGTCTGTTGAGCTTGCGTTCATGAGCATTTTCCTGAACGGCGGATCCTGCTAGAATGAAGCCGTCGGGATCGGAATGGACCGACGGCTGAACGAGAGAGGAGATGTCGACATGACGATGAAAAAACTGCTGGTTCTTGCCGGCTGTCTGGTTCTGTGCGCCGCCGCTGTTCCGTCGACAGCGCGGGATATCCCTGCATACGATGCGGCAGAGCCGATCCAGGGCCAGGGTGACGCGCGTCTGGCGAGTGCGGTGTTTTTCAAGGAAGGGACGAACGGCTGGTTCCGGCTCACCCTGTCCCAGGATGAGCTGGGAGGGTGCTCGACCGCCGAGATCGCGCCCGAGCCGGTTGATCACACCCTGTTTCAGGTGACGACCGACAGCTCCCGCGAGAACATTCTCTCGCTCAGGGCGCAGGATGCCGTCTGCCGCCAGAACATGCGGGTTCTGCAGAACGCCAGTGAAATGTATGCCATGGATCATTTAACGCCCTTCACCGGGCCCGACACGGAATACATGGAAATATTATACAAAGAAAAATATATCAATTCCCGGATAAAACCGCCGACCAGCCGGTGCCGGTATCGGTTTCCCCCGGGCCACGACGGATCGCGCATGATCCGATGCGATGCCCATGGCTCCCTGGATCCGGATGTAGCCGAGCGCGAGCGCCTCGAAAAGGCCCGCGAAGAGAGCCTGCGGTCGAAGCCCGTGCTCCTGGTTTTCGGCCGGTGTCGCGGCGCAGGGCCCGCCCGGCTTCGGCTGCACAACCGGCGCGACGGGCGCCTGGTGAAGGAAATCACGCTCGACATCCCCGCCGGCAGTGGCGGAGATGATGCCCGTATAAAGGAAGACTGGTTCGACGCCTGGAATCGGCGAATGGTCCTTCTGGGCCGGCAGACCCCGGCTGACAGCCTGTATCCGTATCTTGCACTCCAGGTTCCCCGCCGACTGGGAATCCTTCACGATGAGCCGGACCGCAGCCGCCAGATCTTCCGTCAGAATCCGCCGGCTGCCGATCTGTATTCCCTCACCACCGGGGCTCTCGCCATCCAGGAAGCGCTCCAGCTGGACCGCATGAACAGGCCTTCCGGGGCAGCGTCGGGAACGGCGCAGACCGATTCCATCACCGTATTGCATGGCCCCGAGATAAAGTCCCATCCGTATGAAAAGATGATCGCCGGGCGCCAGTGCCGCACCCTGCCGCTCGACCGGCTGATTCCGGCCGAGTTCTACGCCTGTCATTTTTCGGATATCAACCGCCAGATCGCGTTCGGCGATCTGCTCGACCAGTGGGGGACAAGCCTGCTGCACACGCTGCAGGCCGCAGCTCATGACGCCCGCGTGAAGGAAAAGCTGCTGGAGCAGCTGTGCCTGGAAACCTCAGAGCTGACGCGTCTTTTCGGAGACCAGGTCATCGCCGATCTCACCATCTGCGGGGCCGATCCGTTCCTGCACGAGGGAACCGACCTGTCGGTTCTGTTCACGATCAAGAACCAGGCTCTGTTCGATGTCATGGCGGGGAAGCGGTTCGCCGGGGCCCGGGAACGCTTTCCGCAGGCACGGGAAGAGCATCTCACCATCGATGGCGTGCCGGTATTCGAGCTTACGACATCCGATCGGCATCTGCACTCGTTTTCCTGCTCACTCGACGGCGTGTCCGTCTACTCCAACAGTGTCGCCGCACTCGAGCGCATCGTCGCAACCTGGCGTGGACATCATCCCGCTCTGGCCCAGGCGGCGGATTATCGGTACATGCGCACGATTTTCCCACCCGATCCGGCGCAGGAAGACCTGTTTCTGTATCTGTCCGATGCCCACATCCGACAACTGGTCGGGCCGGCCTGGAAGATCGCCCGCCGGCGACAGCTGCTTTGCATCAGCGGCCTGCGCCTTCTGCAGAATGCAATAACCCTCTACACAGACGAGAATCCCGGCAAAACCCCGACTCTGGAAGGGATCATCGCCGATGGCTGCCTGAAAGCGCAGTATCTCTCGTGTCCGGAAGGCGGAACCTATACGCTCGCCGCCGGCGATGCAGAGCCTGTCTGTAGTTTTCATGGTCGGCTGCGCTATCTGCGACCGATTATCGAACGCGTGCCCGACCGGGTAAGCCGGGAGGAAATCACCGAATACACCGCTTTTGTCGATTCATATCGACGGTACTGGCGGAGATTTTTCGATCCCGTGGGAATCCGCGGCCACCTGGCATCGGATGGGGTCGAGATCGAGACCTGCATTCTGCCGCTCGTGGAAAACTCGCTGTATGACGGGTTCAAGATGATGTGCGGCGGAGAACCGGCGGCCATGGACCTGCCCATTCCGCCGAAGACGATCGGATTGCTGGCCGGGAAACTCAACAGCGGTGGGATTGGCAAGATGACCTCGGATTGGGATCAGACCATCCATCAGCTGATCGCCGGTTCAACCCTGACGAAAGATGAATTTCTGAGGGCCCTGGGGCCCGGCTTTGTCCTGGGGCTGGTCGATGGCGATCTCCGGTTCGAATTCATGCAGGACACGTCCGGATTCCTGATGACCGATATGAGCCGGGATCCGGCCCGGGCCGTCATGGCCGGAACCTTGCTGTATTCACTGAATCTGCCGCTCTTCGGGGTGGTCCAGGTGCGCGACGACATGCTGGCAGCGCGATTCCTGCGCGAATTTCTCGATCAGCTTGTACGCCATTCCATGGGAAGCGAATCGCGATTCTCCCGCGGCGTTCGCCTGCGCACGTACGAAACTTCGATCGCACCGGAAGGGCCAAGGTATCACACGCTCGAAGTCGGCTTCTTCGTGGTCCGCTTCCGGTTTTTCTTCGCAGTTCACAACGGGGCGATGCTGATCTCGACGCAGCGGGGCGTGCTGGAACAGATGCTGAGCGGGCCCAACGACCGGCTGCAGACCAGCGCCAATCTCGAATTCCGCCTGCGCTACCGGGCTTTCGACCGCATCTCCGAGGTGACCCGCCTCGACTGGCAGGAACAGGTGCGGGAAGCGTGTCTCAACAATCTCGGTTCGCTGCAGGCCTTGTCGCGCCTGCGGGGCATTCCGCGCGAACGCTGGGCGGAAGAGTCCTTACGGGTAAACGGCTACGTCCCATTCTGCCCGGAAGGCGGCGAGTATCGCGACGATTCCGGGCAGGGCGCGGTCACCTGCTCAATTCATGGCCATCCGGAAGCCCCCCGCCAGCCTCGGTCTGCCGATTCCAGACAGCCGCTGAACCGGTTCGTCGACAGCCTCGAAGAACTCCGCGCTTCGCTCCGGTTCACCCCCGAGGGCATCTTCACCCGCACCACCATCAAAAGAGTCCCCGAAAAACCCTGATATCTCTCCGATGGCAAAACTTATTTTGTGCCGGTCAGGCCGAGTTTGTTGCGGCAGTCTTCGCAGAACAGGCGCGAAGCGATGTATTCGGCATTTTCGATCGTCTTCTTCGGATCGGGGCCTTCCCCACCCACACCCCGCGGGCCGGAATCGAAGGATTTGATGGGGTGCTCCAGGAACAGCAGTCGAAGCCGCTCTTCCTCTTCGCTGGTCGAGACGCTCCAGGTGAATGCCTTGCCGCACTCGCCGCATTCTGTAGTCAGAGATATACCATACGGTTTTCCGCCGCCGCATTTCGAGCAGAGCGGTGAAGCATCGAGAGTCACCTTGACGGGAAGATCAGCCAGCGAGCGCTTCAGATAGGCCAGCCCGCCGGAAAGCTCGCCGGGGCCCTTGTAAGGCAGCTCTGTGACGGTGTTGCACGCTTCACAGGTGTATGACACCGAAGATGGGGGCATCGACATGTCGTAGCACATCGCACAGTGGAATGGAATCTTGTCGGGTTCTCGCTGCAAGGCGCGGAGCGATTCGATCAGCGCCTGTCGCTTCCCCGCGTCGGGCTTCTCTCCAGACGAGGGAGATACAGCAAAAGTCGCGGTCTTTGCCTCATCAGAGGGCACATCACCAGCCGGTGTCACGTGTTCCTGCGCGGCCGCACCCACGGGCAACACGCCCAGCAACATCGCCGCCAGCATCCGCTTCAGCTTATCCATCGTCGCACACTCCTTCGCCTGTCGTCTGCGGTCCAGTTTACCCTGAAATTTTCATTGAAGATACTCTTCATCGTCAGAGGATGATGAGCTCCCGTTGTTTCACGGGTGTTGCCAACGATCAAAGAACTGCATACACTTGGATATCGGTACAGCGTGAACGATCTCCGGTTCTGAGGGGAAAAGATTGAAGCGCCGGTATGGATACGGAAGAAGGCCATCGAGAATGTTGATTCAACAGAATTTGAATACGACCTCCGGGAAAAAGGGATTTTCACTGATAGAAATTCTCGTCGTTTCCCTTTTGCTCCTGATGGTCGGTGGAATGATTTTTTTTCTTTCAAAAAACCTGTCAGCGTCGAAAACATCGTTAACACTTCAAAATTCTTTTCAAAACATTTGCAGCACTGCTGTTGAGAATATAAAGCAGGACTTATATTCCGCTCGCAAACTGACTCTCGGCCCCAATGAAATTTCCCTCGAGAGATATACCGATATCCAATCCGATGGCAATCTGAAAACCGAAAAAATCAGCTATCGTTTTGAACCTCCATTCATTTTGATGAATCGAAACGGCGTTGAACGAAAGACAGACTTTTCCGAACTCCTTTCAACAGCCAAGGGAAACCTCGAATTTTCTCTGACCGGGAAAAAGATGCGGGATGAACCAAATGACCAGGAAGCAGTCGTTGATATTTCCATCAAACTCTTTTCCAAGGACCGTAAACCGGTTGAGATATTGAAATTTTATGTTTCCCTCGTAGCCAAGACAAGAGAAGGGTTGCTGATTCTTCCTCCAAAAAATACCAACTGATTTTATTCCTTTCCCCGACGCCTTCAAGACCGAACGAGACAGGCAGCCTTCCGGCGTATATGGCGGCGGAACGCCAGTGCCGGCGGCTTTTGCTTAATCGGTTTTTTTAGTTACATTTATAGTAGTGGTATCAAAAATCAAGGGATAAGGAAGGAGGAGGATATGAGTACTCTTGAATCCACCCCCGAGCGGCGCAATCTTTCCCGGCGATTTTCTGATAGCCAGGTGGCGTATCTCAAAGGGCTCATCCAGAGAGAAGAAGAAGAAACCCGAAGCGAGCTGCACCATGCCGGAAAATCCTATGATTATCGTGAGTATCTGAAGGCCCGCGCAAAAGAGGTGCATGAACTTCTGCAGAAGATCATGCTCTTTGCCACCACGAAAGAAGCGTAACACCGGGGAACCCATCTAACGGATGACGCATTCGAAATCCGTTTCCAGAAACCCGTGATCAGAACCACGGTCTGTTCGGGCATAAAAAAACGCTCGGCCAAATCAAATCGGCCGAGCGTTTTTTTATGAGCTTAGATTTCGTTCTTCACTTCGCGTTTCACTTCACGCTTCGACTGCCAATAGGCCCAGAAGAGCAGGATCGCGGAAAGAAACACGGCTGTAAACCAGAAAGCCTCGTGCTCCTTGAAGACAAACGTCGTGCTGAGCTGGAAATTCGACTCGGTCGCAAAGCGTGTGACAGACGTCACAATGGTTTTGTCATAACCAAGCATCAGAGGAACGGCCAGAATCGAAACCATGTTCATGACCTTCAAGAGCGGGTTGATAGCTGGTCCCGCGGTATCCTTCAAGGGGTCGCCCACGGTATCGCCGGTTACGGCAGCCTTGTGTTTATCGCTGCCCTTGCCGGTGTTTACCATATGATCCCGAGGTTCATCCTCAACCATTTTCTTCGCGTTATCCCAGGCGCCGCCGGCATTGCACATGAACGAAGCGAGCAGCTGTCCGACGACGATTGAGCCGCCAAGGAACCCGGCCAGAGAGACCGGCCCCAGCAGAAATCCGACGAGGATCGGGGAAAAGACAGCCAGAATTGCAGGTCCGACAAGTTCTTTCTGCGCCGCAGTGGTGCAGATATCGACAACCTTGTCATATTCGGGTTTCACGGTTCCTTCCATGACGCCAGGCCGGTGGAACTGATGGCGGCACTCGTTCACGATCAGGAACGCCGCACGACCGACAGCCCGGATTGTCATCGAGGAGAAGAGGAACGGAACAGCTCCACCGATCAACATCCCGATAAGGACCCGGGGGTCCGATATGGTGAGCAGGGCAGCCACTTTATCATACATCTCCATCGGCAGAGCCTGGTTCTCTGAGCCACCGCCCGAGCCAATGACGGTAATGAAGCTGGTGAAGAGTGAAACGGCGGCGATAACCGCTGATCCGATGGCAACACCTTTGGTGACGGCCTTGGTGGTATTTCCCACGGCATCGAGGTCGGCAAGAACCTGGCGGGCCTCTTTGTATTTCTCGGTGCCCATTTCCTTCTCGTCATACCCCATTTCGCCGATGCCGTTCGCGTTATCAGCAACCGGTCCAAAGACATCCATCGAAATCGTGTTCCCCGTCAGAGTGAGCATCCCGATTCCGCACATTGCAACGCCGTAGGCGATGCAGATCGGATTGGTTCCGGCATACACGAGGACGGCGGTAAAGATCGCAACGCACAGAACCAGGGCCGTTGAGACGGCTGATTCGAAGCCCAGAGAAAAGCCTTCGATGATATTCGTCGCATGCCCGGTCGTGCAGGTACGCACCATCTCCTTCACCGGAGAGAATTCGGTACCGGTGTAGTATTCAGTGCAGCGATTGAGAGCGACGCACAGAATAATGCCGATGAGGCAGGTATAGGCCGGGCGCATATCCAGAAGCCAGCCGCTGGCATTCGTCATGCCGAAGTTGGCCCAGTAGGGAACATCCACACCCAGCCACGGACGGGTGACATCCGCCGGGAAATAGAGGTAGAAGGCACCGAGAACGAGGAACCCGATCACGGAAATGGCAGAGCCGGCATAGAAGCCGACGTTGATGCTTTTCATGGCCTCACTGACGTTGCCCTTGTCGCCGGCACGTACCAGATACGTAGAGACGATTGAGGCAAACACGCCGATCGCACGGACCAGGATGGGGAACATGACGCCCCTGTGGCCGAAGGCGACATACCCGAGAATCATGGCTGCCACGATGGTCACTTCATACGATTCGAAAATATCGGCGGCCATTCCGGCGCAGTCTCCGACGTTGTCACCGACGTTGTCGGCGATGGTTGCCGCATTTCGGGGATCGTCTTCCGGAATATCCTTTTCAACTTTTCCGACCAGGTCGGCGCCCACGTCTGCCGCTTTGGTGTAGATCCCGCCGCCGACGCGCATGAACAGGGCAAGCAGGGTTCCGCCGAATCCGAAGCCCAGGAGGGCCTCATAGGCATGTTCGCCATAGATCATGAAGATGACGGTTCCGCCGAGCAGGCCCAGACCGTCAGTCAGCATGCCGGTGATCGTGCCGGTCCGATACCCCAGAATGAGGGCTCTTCCGAATCCGACTTTGGCGGCCGCCGCCACCCGGAGATTCCCCAGAGTCGCCAGCATCATGCCGACGAATCCCACGAGTCCGGAGAAAAGCGCACCCAGCAGGAAAGCTCCGGCACGGCCCCAGGCAAACGGATCACTGAACCCATGAGGGGAAGACATGGACTTGGTTAAAAAGAGGACGACCACCAGAATGAGGATGAGGCCCCCGACAATCGTGAACTGGCGTTTCAGATAGGCAACAGCCCCCTCCCGAACCGCAGCTGCGACAGCCTGCATCTTCTCGGTGCCGGTGTCGGCACTGCGAACCTGGTGCATAAGGCCATACGCATATAAAAGGCCGCCGAAAGCGACAAGAAGAACCGCGACCAGCGCCCAGCGTTCACCCTGTGTATACTTATCAGAATAATAGAACTCGAAATACTGGAATCCGGCCGGTTTTGCTTCAGAACCTGTTGATCCCACGGCTGGGGTTCCCGCAGTTGGGGACATCTGCCCGACCGCTGCAGCTCCCGGCTGATTCATCGCCGCTCTTGAAGGCGCCAGATCGCCTAAAAAGAACAAAAAGAAAACACCCACCACCAGAAGGGCCGCAGAGAATGTACGATGCTGCAATAGATATTTTTTTACTGTTGCTGATGCCATAAAGCTGTGAAACGTCCTTTCTCGGAGCTTATACCCGGACCATAACCGAATCAGAAATGAAAAAACTCTTGCATCATTGGATTACTCACCATCGACAGAGGGATCTCCCCCATCGACACCATCAGGAGACATGAAACACACGGACTTCATACCCAGGAATCGGACTTTAAAAAGGTCTGGCATGGAAAAAACGCCCTGCGCATCGAACGCGCGCGAGCATAGTACCTTCAGGGCTCTCGTCTGTAAAGATGCCGGAACGGCATGATAATCAGCTGTTTTTAAACTGAGTTCACGAACGGCATGATTTTTTCAGAAATATTGCATATTAAATGATAATAATCACCTGTTTTACGGGAAAATCGGGATATTCAATATCCTCTCGAAGTTCGAGCCCTCGTGGCTGTACCTTCCGGCTCTCTCTTGAAAGAGTTTTTCGGGGAATCCCATGTCTGAATGAAATTGCGCGGCAATCGTTGGTATCACCCGGTGGACGGCAGCCTGATCGGTGCACCGGAGATGACAGCCGGAGAATGCCCCGGATGCAGATGCATTCAGCGCTGGTCGAGACTGGTGCACAATGTATGGACCGTTTCGTCTGCAAGCTCTTTGTAAAGGCCGGTCAAGCGTGGGAGCAGGATTTTCCACTGTTCAAGGTGTTTTTCCGCTTCGTCTTTCAGCAATCTTCCCTGAAAGCTGGATTCGGTGCGTCTGATCCATTTCGGGAACGCGGCAGTACCAGAGAGAGTATCGCTGACATAAAATCCGTCTTTCGCCAGCAACAGAAAATCACGGGCATTGTCGCCAGGCTCGCATTTTTCCAGAAAAAAATCGATATTCACGCCGAAACCGTTCGATTCACCGAGAATGAAAACGTCGATCGCCGGCCTGCACCGCCCGACGGCGGCATCGATTTCTTTGAAATCACTCCGGGTGAAGGCATCATCTCTGAGCCGCTCGAATTCATTCCCGAGCGATCTGCTTTTCAGAATATCTATTGCCCTTCCCAAGGCAAGTTCCAGTGAATGACTGGCGACGCACCTCTTGTATCCCGCCAACTCGCGATTCAACGAATCAATATCCGCCCAGAGATGCTCCTGCTCAGAACCGTCACTGACCCCGGCGGCCAAGGCCAAATAGAGAGCCACACATAGGAAAATGCTGATAAGGCGCTGCATGGTCATCTCTCTCCTGTCCCCTTTTTCACCCCTTCACTCCCTCTTGAATCTCCCGTATTCCGCGAAGCGCTCCATACGAATCTTTTCCTGTCGCCAAAAAAAGGCCGCCCCAGGAGGAGCGGCCTTCGGATTATCTGCTTGTCAGCGGGTGGGGGTCAGAGGACCATAGATCGGCGGAACAACCGGGCCGGAACTGGGAGGAGGAAGCTGAATGCCACCGCCGTTGCCCCAGCCGGAAGCCCAGCCACTTCCCCAGGCGCTGCCCCAGCTGGAGCCGGAGTTCGAGCCATAACTGCCGCCAGAGGTCGGAATCTGCGGCATCACGACAACGCGGGGCCGCTGGGTGGTCGTGGGGCGGACAACGGTGCCGCCATTTCCGGAGTTGATCAGCAGACTCTGCATCGTTGAGCGGACGATCGCCTGCACTTCACTCATCATCATACGGGCATTGTCATCATCGTTCATCAGCAGGTGAAACCGGATACGGCCAAGTCGCTCGTAAATCTCGGCGAGCAGGGGCTTCCAGGCCGGATCCATCGGGGCGCGCTCAAGGGCCGAGCGGGCACTGTTGATATGGCCGATCGCCATCACGTTGTCGCTCCAGTGACCGGTTCCGGCGGCGCACATCGCCAAATCGCTCTCGACCATGCTCAAAAGGCTGATGACCGTCTGAAGTTTCGCGGAGTCATAGCCGGACTGACCGGTCTGCCCTCCCTGGTTTGTCTGGCCCGACTGCCCTGATTGGCCGGACTGGCCTGATTGGCCTGATTGGCCTGATTGGCCGTAAGGGTCTTCCTGGCTTACCTGCCCGGCCTGGCTGCTCTGCCCGGACTGGCCCGCACCGCTTGCCTGGTCAGCCCAATCGCCCGGATACCCGGCCCAGCAGGGAACGGAAATCGCAACCACCAGCAGCCCGCTCAGAATACTTCGCTTCATGAAAAAATCCTCCTGTCGGTAAGCCATTCTGTTGTTGTGGAGGTGAACCTAGCAATAGTTGTACCAATAACCAAATGCCGTTTCACTGCACGGAACCAGGAACTAAACACTCCCCGTCGCCAAAAACATGGCACTCCTGCTGCTGAAATTATTGCACCGGGGAACGTTTCAATTCAGCCGGTGTTTTTCATCCGCGACCAGCATCAGAAACGGCCAGGAGTTTTCCATTTTGCTGGAATCACCAGGCTTGGCATCTTGACAAAAGGGTCGGGCGAATCTATACTTACCGATAAGTAATCTACTGAACAGTAGGCAATATTGGAGGCAGGCCATGCAACTGTTTCGCGAAGCAGGCTCTTCACCTCATGCCACTTCCCCCGATACATCAGCGAAATCGAAGGCAGAGCCGCCAGCCTCTCCCGGTGAAGCTCCGATGCGGGAGCGTTTGCTGGCCGTCGCTCTTGGGCTTTTTTCTGAAAACGGCTACAGCGGGACCAGTGTCAGCGCGATCGTCGCCGCCGCCGGGGTAACCCAGCCCATGCTGTACTATTATTTCAGGAACAAACAGGCTCTGTTCGAAGCGTTGGTCGAAAAAGCGCTGGTCGGTTACGATCAGCTTCTTCAGCATGACCTGCCAGCCGGGTTGTCGGCCAAAGAACAGCTCATAGAGCTTTGTCGCCAGGGGCTTCTCGCATCAGAGCAAAACCCGGTCCTGACGAAACTCCTGTTCAGCCTCGCATTTTCCCATTCCACGGAAATTCAGATATGCGGGCGTGTAGATGCCGTGATTCAGAGATTTCTGGCAACCCTGGAAGGGATCATCCGCAGGGGAATCGCCTCTGGCGAGTTCTTGGACGTAGAGCCCCAGGACCTGTCCTGGGCTATTTACTCGGTCATGTTCAAGTCGATGGAAACCGCTCTTGTGAAATCATCCACGGATATGGGAATGGATGGAATGACCAGAATTCTCACAAATATCGTGCTTTCCCCTCCCCGGATAAAACAGCCGGGAACCGGGAGAATGACCCGCAAAAAGCCGAAACGCCCGAAATGCCGATGATGATGCTTCGAAAATTTGAAGGACACTCTTTTTACAGGGTTCCATCCGCCGGAAGCGGGATATGATAGATATGAAGCAAATGTATTTTGGAATATTTTTTACCATCCTGTTTGCCGGAACAGGATTTGCCCCGGCCTGTGCTCAGGCGGGGTCTGGCGAGGCCGTTCTGCAGGCTTCTGCGGCTCTTTCCCTGAATGAAATCATCGGTCTGGTGAAAGCAAACAACGCCGCGATCAAACAGGCACGTCTGCAAACATCCAGAGCTGAAGAGCAGGTCGCTGTCGCCCGCACGAAAACGAACCCTCAGATCGGCACTTATCTGTTGGGCACGCACCAGATCGGCAAGCCTGAAATACATGTGGAGCGAGGACTTCTCGGTGAACTTCCCAAATTGGGGGCGTTTCCGCCCAATGACGTCACATTTACCGAATCCCGTCAAAACTCTCTCTATTCCCTGATTGCCCTCACATATCCCATCACCCAGCAGCGCGAAATCCGCACGGGAATCCGGATGAGCGAAACGGCCCGCGATATCACGGAAGCCAAAGAAACCCAGGCGACGCTAGACGTGCTCTGCGAAACAAAAAAGTTGTACTGCGCCATTCTGACTCTCGAAAATGCACGGACAGCCAACCAGAGCGCCATCCGCCTGTTTTCGGATTACTGCTCGACCATCGAACGGCTGGTCCGTGAGGGATACGCTCAGAAAGCAGACCTGCTCGATGTCAAAGCAAGACTGGCCCAGGTCGAAGCCCGTGATGAATCCATCAGGCTGAAACATGACTCTCTCCTGGAAACCCTGGGGCGTCTCTGCGGCCTCGCTGCGGGCGCTTCCCTGCGCCTCACCCCTCTTTCCGAGCCGACAGATGAGGTTGCTACCGTCGCTTCCGATCTCGCCGCTTCCGTGCCCGGGCATCCTCTCATCCGGGCGGGGCAGCTCCAGAAGAAGCTGGCGGTTCTCGACAAAGAGCTGAAAAAAGGGGAGTTCCGGCCAAATCTGACATTCACTGTCGACCGGCTGCAGGGCCATCGCACGGCCGACTATCTTCCAAAGCAGATGTCGTCGGCAGGCCTCCTCGTATCCTGGGACCCCTTCGATTGGGGAAAGCGCAAACATGAGCTGGATGGCAAGCAGATGGCATGCCGGCAGGCCGATCTTGCACTCGCGGAAATCGATAAAACCGTTCGCGAAACAATCCGTGCCACGCAGCGACGCGTTCTGGAAACCCGGGCTCAGCTGACAGCCGCCCGGAAAAAATGCGACTGGGCCGAAGAGCAGGCCCGCGTGTTCCGCAACCGCCTGTCTGAAAAGGCCATTTTGCCCAAAGACCTGCTCGAAGCGGAAGCACAGCTTGCCGAAGCACAGTTTCTGCGTCACCAGGCCTGTCTCGACGTATGGGTCGCCCAGGCCGAACTGGAAAAGGCTCTCGGAGACGAATGATGAACTCCACTCTCTCACGCATGCTCCTTGTTGCACTCTGCGTGGTTCTTCCCGGGCTCACCGGCTGCCAGACCGAGTCACAGCCGGTTCCCAAATCCCCTGTTCCGGTGACCGTTGGAACGGTTTCCGATCAGAACCAGGCGATCTCGCTCAAATACTCCGGCACCATCGAGCCCGGAACCATCGTTCCGGTGGCATTCCGAACCGGCGGGTATGTGAAAAAAATTGCCGAAGTCACCGAAAGCCAAGGCGTTTCACGATTTCTGCAAGCCGGCGATCACGTCGCCTCGGGAGCTTTCCTGGCGCAGGTTGAAGACCGGGAATACCAGTCCCGGGTTTCTCAGGCCAGGGCGGGAGTTCTCGAGGCGCAGTCGGGCCTTCTCTCCGTGCTGGCCCAGGCGGCCGCGGCCGGGAATACAGCCCGACAGGCTCGTGACGAGTATCTTCGCGCCAGCCGGCTGTTCAAATCGGACAGCATCACCCGTGTCGAATTCGACACCGCCCAGACACGCAGCAGAAATGCTGATGAAGCCCTTGCCGCCGCCCAGGGTTCCGTCAAGGGCGTCCAGGCAAAAATCCAGGCGGTGCAGGCGATCGTGAGGGAAGTAGAATCGGTAACTCGCGACACTGCCGTGCGGGCCCCTCTCGACGGGGTTCTGCTTTCCCGGAATATCGAGTCCGGCAGCCTCATCGGCCCGGGAACGGTAGGTTTTATCATTGCACGAACCGATCCTCTGAAAATACGGTTTTCCGTTCCCGACCGGCTTCTCGACAAGGTGCCACTGGGCACGACCCTCGACGCCACGCTCGATTTCCGCCTGGAGTGCAAAGTCCGGGGGACCGTGACAAAAATCGCCATGAGCGCCGACCCGAGAACACGCCTCTTCGACGTCGAAGTGACGATTCCCCACCCTGACGCCGTCCTGAAACCCGGAATGATCGTCCAGATAGAACTCAATCCGGTCAAAGGGGAAGGAAAAGGACTGATTCCGCTTGAAGCCATCGTTCCGGGCCTTTCCGGCGAGAAATCGTTCGCCGTGTTCCAGTTGAGCGATTCAAACGGCAAGATCATTGTCCGGCGCAGGGAAGTGAAGCTCGGCCGCCCGTTCGGAAACCTCATCTCTGTCGAATCAGGCGTCCTTCCGGGTGAGAAGATCGTCATTTCCGGAGCAGCCTTTCTCGAAGACGGCGACGCGGTTCATGTCGTCGAAGAATCGCAGTGAGGCCGCACCATGTCATTGCAACTCCAGGCTACGCCTCAGGAAGAAACCTCGCTTAAAACGGCGCTTCCGCGCTATTTCGTCCGCTCCAGGCAGGTTGCCTGGGTCATGCTCCTCGCCGTTCTGCTCTGGGGCACATACGGCTATTTCGGCATGGCCCAGCGTAAAGATCCTGAAGTTCCGGTTCGCATCGCGGTCGCCGTCACAACCTGGCCTGGGGCCTCCGCCGAGAAGGTAGAGCAACTGGTGACCAGGCGCATCGAAACAAAAGTTGCCGAAAATTCCTGGGTTGAAACAATCGAATCGACTTCCCGGACGAACGTGTCGATCGTTTTCGTGACTCTCGATAAGCGCCTGAACGAGACGAGCAAGGAATTCGACGATATAGCGCTCAAGCTGAATTCCATCGTCCTCCCCAGTGGAGCGGGACCGATCAGTTTCATCAAGGATTTCGGCGATACCGCTGCGCTGATGCTCACCGTCGCCAGTCCGCTCGACAATGAAAAAGAAATCGCGGTCCGGGCCCGGCTTCTCCAGGATGAAATCCTGGCCCAGCGCGCCGGAGCTTCTTCTTCCGAAAGGATTACAGCCGTCATGTGCATCCCACATATGCCGGTACAGGATTTTTTAGCCAGGCCCGTTCAGATGTTTGCCCGGTTTCTGCGGAAGGAAGCCCAAGCGGCAGATATCCGCATGTTCGAAACCGCCGGAATGGTCGGTGCTGATTTTTCCAGCCCCCTGCCCGACAACCAGCTGAAACAGCTTATCAAGTCATTCCTGAAAGACAACCTGCAGTGGCCGGAACTGTCGTTCGAAGCCTGGGAGCCATTTATTGTCCGTGACCCCGCCATGACACGGGAAGCCCTGACGGCGGTGGCCGGCCCAAAATATTCGTACAGGCAGCTGGATAAAATGACTGAGCTGATCGAAAAATCGCTCAAAACGCTGCCGCAGGTCTCGAAAATCAACCGGGTCGGGCTCCTTCAGGAAGCGATTTACCTGATCTTCAAGCAGGAACGACTCGCCGCGCAGGGGATCAAACCCGCCGACCTGCCCCAGCTTCTCGAAGCCCGGAACCGCCTTCAGGCCGGCGGCATGATGAATATCGCTGACCGCAACCTGATGATCGAGGGAACCGGCGCCTTTCAATCGCCCGAAGAGATCGGAAGTGTCATGCTCTCCGTGGGAAGTTCCGGCACCCCGCTTTATCTGCGCGACCTGTTCGAACAGTTCCGGGGGTATCAGGACCCGCCCCGCTTTCTGAATTACCTTTCGAAGCCAGATGCCAATGGCGTTTGGAAGCGACTCCCCGCCGTCACCATCGCGGTGCAAATGCGTCCCGGTGAAAAAATCGGCCAGTTCGGGAAGGAGGTCGACCAGATCCTGGAATCGGTCCGCAAACAGCTTCCGACCGAACTGATTCTCGAGCGCACCTCGGACCAGCCGAATCAGGTCAGTGAAAACATTCATCTTTTCGTTAAAAGCCTGGTCGAAGCCATCATCCTGGTGGTTCTGATCTCCTGGATCGGTTTCTGGGACTGGAGAACCGCTCTCCTGATGGCAACTTCCATCCCGCTCACCCTGGCAATGACATTCGGCATGATGCTTCTGCTGAAAATAGACCTGCAGCAAGTGTCGATCGCCTCACTCATCATCGCCCTGGGGCTGCTGGTCGATGTTCCGGTCGTCGCTGGAGACTCGATCAAACGGCTCATGGGTAACGGGCTTCCGGCCTCGCAGGCCTCCTGGCTGGGGCCTTCCCGGCTTAACAAGGCGCTCTTTTTCGCGACTCTGACGAATATCGTGGCGTATCTGCCGTTTCTGATGCTGAGCGGCAACATCGGCCGTTTTTTGTACAGTCTTCCCGTCGTCATCACCTGTTCTCTTATAGCTGCAAATATTGTATCTCTCACGTTCGTTCCCCTGGTGAGCTACTACCTCCTGCGGCCTGTTCCCGAACCTTCCATCGTGGAACTGCGCGCATCGCCGCTGTATTCGGTCTATGGCCGGATCATGATACAAGCCATCGCCCACCGGAAACTCGTGCTCTGTCTCGTGCTCTGCCTGCTGATTCCCGGAGGGCTGGCCTTCGTCAGGCTTCCGCTTCAGTTTTTCCCGAAAGACCTCTCGTATCTGAGTTACATCGATGTCTGGCTGCCGGATGATGCGCCCCTTTCCGCGACGAATGAAATCGCCGCGAAAGCGGAGAAAATCATCCGGGAAACAGCGGACGAGTGGGGAATGTCGCATCCCGACATGCGTGGGCCGGCGCAGCAGGTGTTGGCGAATCTGACGACCTTTGTTGGCGGCGGCGGGCCCCGTTTCTGGTTTTCCGTCTCGCCTGAGCTCCAGCAGCTCAACTATGCGCAGATTCTCGTCGAAGTCACCGACAAGCATGCCACACAGCTCCTGGTGCCGCGCCTCCAGGAAGCCCTGTCGGAAAAAATACCGGGCGCCCGTTTCGATGTTCGCCAGCTGGAAACCGGCGTCCCCGTCGGCGTGCCGGTTTCCCTGCGCATGTTCGGGCACGATCTCGGGGTACTGTGTGAATACGCAGCCCGTCTCAGAAAGCTGCTTTCGGAATGCCCCATCTCGGATCGCGTTCGTGACAGCTGGGGAACACCCAACCTGACCCTTTCGCTTCAAACTCTTGGCGACCGGGCGAATCTGTCGGGAATCACCCATCTCGACGTTACTTCAGCGGCGGCGATCGCGCTGAACGGATTTCCCCTGACGAAATACCGCGAAGGGGATAAGGAAATCCCGATCATTGCACGTTCCGCTATAGATAATCGCTCGCACTTATCCGACCTGGAAAATCTGTATGTGTTCTCGCTCTTTTCGAACCAGCGTCAGCCGCTCGGCCAGGTTGCCAATCTCGAATACCAGCTGAAACAGGAAAAGATTCAGCGCCGGAATCAGTTCCGGTGCGTGACCGTTTCCTGTTTTCCCATGGAAGGGCACCTGCCGTCTCAGGTGGTTGAATGGCTCAAGCCAGGCCTTGCCGCGTTCAGGGCTTCCCTGCCCTTGGGCTATCGGCTGGAAATCGCGGGTGAACAGTCAGAGCAGGACAAGGGATTTCTCGAACTCGTCGTTGTGCTTGGCGTCTCGGTCTGCATGATCTACCTGGCTCTCGTATTCCAGTTTTCCCATGCGATGAAGCCGTTCATCGTGTTCGGGGCCATTCCGTTCGGCATCCTGGGCGCGGTCCTGGTGCTGTATCTCATGAACGCGCCCTTCGGATTCATGGCATTCCTCGGCGTTGCCAGCCTGATCGGGGTCATCGTCAGCCACATCATCGTGCTGTTCGATTTTATAGAGGAAGCGCGCGAACGCGGTGCAAGCCTCGGAGACGCCCTGCTCGATGCCGGAATCATGCGTTTGCGGCCCGTCATGATCACGGTGGCAGCAACCCTGATCGCCCTGCTTCCCCTGGCCCGGAACGGTGGTCCCCTCTGGGAACCCCTGTGCTATGCGCAGATCGGAGGCCTGGCCTTCGCGACGCTGGTCACGCTTCTGCTGGTTCCGACCTTGTACGCCATCTTCGTCAAGGATCTCGGACTGATCGACTGGCCCGAACCGGCCACCCAGGAATTACGGAAATAAAAACAGGAGGCCCGGTTTCGGACCTCCTGTCGGTGTCTGTGATCAGTGTAAGATCTTTTTGAAATCGTCCAGATTGACGGCTCGTTCGAGATCGATGTTGACGCCACGGTAAGGATCGACCTTGATCCAGTCGGGGAGTTCATACCCGATTTTCATTTTTCCGCTTTCCACCCATACATACTGCTTTTCCTGCGGATAATAGTAAATATCGCGGTCAGGATAATAAACATATCCGAACTTGCGCCGATAGCCCCAGGCCGGAGCCTGGTCGGGTGGACCGCGGCGCTTTCCGAAATTTTTCGGGCCCTGCTCGTAGGGCAGACGTTCATAATTCATGTGATGGTAATCGTAAGGCGTCTCGCTGCCGATGCGGATATGCTGGCAGGGTCCGCCGATCGTGTAGTTGCCGGGAAGCCTGCGGCCCTGGTACCATTTGCCCGAGTCGATCCAGTAATACATGCCGGTCGTGCGATTGTAATAGACATTTTGATTCGCGTACTGGTCATACTCATAGGAACGAGCTTTTTCCTGCTGCTTCCTCTCCTGCTTTTCCTGTTTCATTTCCTGCTTGTCCTGCTGTTTTTCCTGCTTCATCTCCTGCTTTGCGGAACCTCTGTGCTTGCCTTGGCTCTTGCCTTGTTTTGCAGAAAGCACCCCGCTGGAAATCAGGAGCATTGCGCCGAGAACACCTACCTGAAGAGACGCCAGACACCATCGGGCCATTTTATATCCTCCCTGCTATAAATATATTGTTGATTCCAGTATATCACAAAGTGAAACCGTGAGATCCGGTCACCCAAATCATGTGCCTGTGGCCCGTTGCGATCACGGCAGCGGCGGCTCCGTATGCCATCTCCGCGAAAGACCCCGGCCTCAGCGACTGGTCCGAACCCGGCAACAAAAAAATCCGGTTCATGATACGTTGTACCTGTCGAAACGTAACTTTCAGCTTTTCTCTTCCGGACGACAGAAATGCGAAAACGGGTCATCATAAATACAGCCAGATATACAAGTTTCTCCTTGACGACGGCCGATGTCATCGTCCTTCTGGGCGTCATTTCATTTCTCTATGTCGGCATCCGGCTTGCTTTTGATGCTCCGAATGTTATTGCCGGGCCCGATATCTCGCTGGCTTTTTCCGCATTGCCCTGGTACGCCCTGTTTTCCGTATGCAGAATGACCGCTGCCTATATCCTTGCCCTTGCATTCAGCCTTTGTTACGGGTATTGGGCCGCCCGAAGTCTCGGCGCAAGGCTGTTCCTCATGCCTCTTCTCGATGTCCTGCAAAGCGTTCCGATTCTCTCGTTTCTTCCGGTTGTCCTCTTGAGCCTCAGCTCCATTCTCCCCGAGCGAATTGCCATTGAGCTCGCCGCAATAACGCTGATTTTCACTTCGCAGGCATGGAACCTGACATTCAGCTTCTATCAATCGCTCATCACGGTTCCAAACGAACTGCGTGAGGCATCCGCCGTTTTCAGATTCTCCAGGTGGCTGCGTTTTAAAACGATGGATTTGCCGTGCGCGGCAATCGGCCTGCTGTGGAACAGTATGATGAGCTGGGCCGGCGGCTGGTTTTTCCTCATGGCCGCTGAAATTTTTCACGTCGGCTCGCGGGATTTTCGTCTGCCCGGACTCGGTTCATACCTGCAGACCGCAGCGAATGCAGGGCATATGCCCGCCGTCATTGCCGGTATCACAACGCTCGTAACGGTCATCATCCTGCTTGATCAATGTATCTGGCAGCCCGTAGCCTCCTGGACGGAAAAATTCAGGATCGAAATGGTGGAAAGCGAAGAGCAGACTGAATCCTGGCTTTTGAATTTTCTCCAGCGCTCCTGGCTGATGGAACGGTTTTACAATGGCGTCGTCTCTCCCCTGGAGGAGTGGATCGACCAGAAGTTCATTCTGAAACCCGGAGAACGCATGGATTCACCGGAAATGCCGGCGGGCTCTTTCTCCGGCCTTGCATGGGTTCTCCTTCTTCTGTCCGGCTGCGCCCTTTTATATTGTTCTTATTATAGTTTCATCATGCTCGGGACGCTCAGCGCAAAGGTGTGGGTTGGCCTGTCCTGGTCTTTGCTTGCAACATTCCTGCGGGTTTACGGAGCACTGATCATCGCTCTGGCCTGGACCATCCCCGTCGGTGTTTATATCGGCTCAAACCGGCATCTGGCAGCACGCATTCAGCCGTTCGCGCAGGTCGTCGCATCGATTCCGGCGACGGCGCTTTTTCCCGTTTTTCTCATGGCTTTTCTCAAGCTGCCGGGCGGCCTGAACATAGCGGCTGTCGGTCTTATGCTGATGGGCACCCAATGGTATCTGCTCTTCAATATCATTGCCGGAACAGCCGCCATTCCCCAGGATCTCCTCTATACCACTGAATTGCTGAGGCTCTCGCACCTGGATCGCTGGCGCACTCTCATCCTGCCGGCGTTGTTCCCCTACATTATCACCGGTTCAATCGCTGCAAGCGGAGGGGCCTGGAATGCCAGTATCGTGGCTGAATACGTTGAATTCGGCGGCCAGACACATTCCGCTGTCGGCATAGGTGCATCCATTGCTGAAGCCACAAGCCGCGGAGAGTATCCGATGCTGCTGGCTTCGACACTCTATCTGATTTTTGCCGTCGTGCTGATCAATCGCACACTCTGGACTCGACTGTACCGACTCGCTGAAGAACGCTATCGAATGGAATAATCGGGGGTGGAACCATGGCGGAAGCAACCTCTTCCCTGCCAATCGCGCCAAAGGAAAAAATCGTATCTCTGGATAAGATCCAAAAGGCCTATGGCCATCCTGATAAACCGTTCATAGCCATCCAGGATATGAATCTATCGATCTATTCCGGAGAGTTCGTTTGCCTGCTCGGCCCTTCCGGCTGTGGAAAGTCGACGCTGCTTCGTATTATCGCGGGACTGACCAGGGCTTCTTCCGGTTCGGTTCTGTACCGTGACACGCAGATTGACGGGGTAAATCCTTTTGTAACAATTGTTTTCCAGACGTTTGCCCTGTATCCCTGGCTTACCGTCCAGGAAAATGTGGAAATTGCATTGAAAGCACGCGGAGTTCCTTCGGCCGAACGAACATCCCGAACCTTGAGCCTTATCGATACGGTCGGCCTCGATGGCTTTGAGTCGGCATATCCCCGGGAGCTTTCAGGGGGTATGCGGCAAAAAGTCGGTTTTGCCCGCGCAATGGCCGTTGAGCCGGAACTGCTTTGTCTGGATGAGCCGTTTTCCGCACTGGACGTGCTTTCCGCCGAATCGCTGCGCGGGGAATTGATGGAGCTGTGGTTGAATAAAAAAATCCCGACAAAGGCTATTCTCATGGTGACTCACAACATCGAAGAGGCCGTCCTGATGGCTGACAGAGTTATCGTCATGGGAAAAAATCCCGGTCACATCGTGACGGAGATTCCCATTGCGCTTCACCACCCGCGCACGCACAAGGACACGGCATTTCAGGCAATCGTCGATAAAGTGTATTCCGCCGTTTCAGGGCACATGAAACCGGAGGCGGAAGGGGCCCTCTCCCCCCAATGGAAGCTTCTTCCAAACGCACAACTGATCGCTCTGGCGGGATTGGTTGAAAAAATTCTTGAGCATTCGGGTAAAGTCGATCTTTATCGCGTGAGCGGCGAGTTGAACATGGAGCTCGATGATATATTGCCAATTATTGAAATGGGGAATTTACTCGGGTTTCTGCTTGTCACCGAGGGGGACCTGATTCTTTCGGATCTCGGGAAAACGTATGCCGAGGCCAGCATTCTCGCAAGAAAGGAAATGCTTGCAGGCAGGGTTTTGCGCATTCCCCTCATCACATGGATGTATGAAGCATTGAAAGAAGACGACAACCAGCGAATTGCCTGGGAATACTTTCATGAAAAGTTTCGAAGCGAGTTCGGCGATTTCGGTGAAAGGCAACTCGATATCGCCATCAGCTGGGGTCGGCATTCGGAACTGTTTTCCTATGATGATGCGACAGGGGAGCTTTTTCTGGAATCATGATCCTGAACATGCCGATTTTCATCGATCCTGCAGGCTTCCATTTCCTGCGGCCAGGCTCTTATACCATAAAATATATTTCTATCAGAAATGCCCCTCCCTCATGCCGGGATATCCGGAAATTCAGCGATCTGACCATTGGCAGAGCAAATGCGCATTCTGCCTTATCCATGGTGTAACCTTTCTCAAGTTTTCAGAAAGAGCAGGTGATTGAGAATCTGATGACAACAGGAGACATGATTCCTCAAACCCCGGCTGAATCCGCTGCCCTGCCGGAAGAAGCACGCCAGGCGCTCGACGCTCTTCGCGCCGGCCAACCGGCCGCAGCCGATGTTTTTTTCCTGTGCGCCTCGTTGACGCCCGATCAACGCCGCCAGAAGGTCCTGCTCCCCAAGATTATAACGATCTGCGTGTTGACTTTTGGCCTTGCCATCGGCGTGCTGGCTTCCTTCAGCGACACCCCGAAGGCCGGCGCGGGCATACTCGCTATCGAGCTGGTCGCCGCTCTTCTTTTATGGGAGTCCTGGGTCCGTGAGGCCCAGCGCCTGGCGGACGATCCGTGGCGTGACTCGATGATCTGCACCCCCGGATATCTGCTCGTCATTTCGATGGGAATGATCAGGCTGTTCGAGCTCAAAAACTGGACAGAGGGCAGAATCATCTCCCGGCCCGGGAAATATAACAGATCCGTTCTTTCCTTCATCGCCGATTCGGGCGAAACGAACCTCGGCTTTGTTGATGACGCAGAGAAGAAAGCTGTCGATGCATTCATCGAAAAACTGAAGCGCCGCATTCAGGCAATCGCCAATTCCCGCCCCGGGATTTGAATTTCATGCCTGTTCCCTTTCGGGTTTGATCTGCACACAAAAAAAGCGGGCCGTTTTCCGAAAGACCGGAAGCGGCCCACATTTTAATTTTACAGCTCTTGAATACTCAGTTTTTCATGCTGTGAATCGGCGCGGGAATGCGGCCGCCGCGCTTCACGAACTTCGCCGGAGACTGGCGCACGACATCCATGATCGGGCCCTTCCCGAGCAGGCCGCCGAAATCGACGATATCGCCGGCTTTCTTTCCAGGTACCGGAATCAGGCGAACGGCGGTCGTCTTGTGATTGATCATGCCGATCGCCATCTCGTCGGCGATGATGCCGGCCAGCACATCGACGCTCGTGTCGCCTGGAATCGCAACCATATCGAGGCCAACCGAGCAGACGCAGGTCATCGCTTCGAGCTTCTGAATCGTCAGAACGCCCTCTTCGACGGCGCGGCACATGCTCGCGTCTTCCGTGACCGGAATGAACGCGCCCGAGAGGCCTCCCGCATACGTGCAGGCCATGAC